>JAPLJA010000081.1 GCA_026388815.1 Pseudomonadota bacterium | reverse complement strand
CGCTGTTCGGGAGTGATGAAGCTAAGCATGGTAGCTTGTCTTTCAGGTCTTCCTCTCATGGATGCCTCCATTCGTTATTGTTACGGCATCCTATCACAAGAACAGCACAGGCTAAATTTAAAAATGCTCAAATGAAGAGTTTTTCAGCAACCTGTTAGTACTCAGTCTTTAAATTTGAAGCCGGGCGATACTGAAGCCTGCCTGACAGGTATGACATTCAGCGGCCAAGATTTTAAAGGTTGCGATAGCGTTAGTATCGTGAAGTAAGTTTTTTATGTGGCCAGTCAGTTCGGTGCCGAAGATGACGAGGGGGAGACTCAGATAGAGTAAAGCAATAAGTTGGGTTTTAAGAGGCAGGGGTCGTAAATGATACTGCATCAACAGGATATAGTAATAAGTTTAGAGGAAAGGAGAGTACAATGAAAACCTCAAGTAAAATAAGCCGAATGGTCAGTGTAGTGGGATTAGGTCTCTTACTATTCTTCGCACTTGCCAGCCCCACGGAGGCGCAAGAAGCGGAGGTGTGCGCTGATGCCATATTCACACCTTCCCTACCACAGTCGTTTCTTCCTGGAAATCCGGGCACAATGCTTCCATTTACGGTCGATTTTGGGATATCCTTCAGCTCCATCTCTCAAGTCACTCAACACAGTGAATTTGATCCGGATGATCCCTTTGGGCCGGATGGTTGCTATTTCATAGATAATTTTGGAGGACAGTTCGGAGGACCTGAGAGGACGTCCACGATACTTACGTCAGTTGATCCCTTAACCAACAGTCAGTTCCTCGATGGAGTCTTTGAAGGTACCTACATAGACTACGGATTTATATTTACTGAATATCCGCCGACCCCTACAGACTATTTTACCCTAACATCATTAGAATTCTGTATCACTGGAATTCCCGCCGTCATTCAAGCGAGCATAGACATCAAACCCGGCAGTTTTCCAAACTCCATCAACCTCAAGAGCAAAGGTAATGTCCCCGTCGCTATTTTGAGCAGTCAAACTTTTGATGCTGCAACTGTTGACTGGAGCACTGTCGTATTTGCTGGGGCGCCTGCACTTTCCATCGGAGGTTTACCTGAAGATGTGAACAGTGATGGGCTGATGGATCTGGTTTTACATTTTAGTACTCAGTCTCTCAATTTAAAGTCAGGCGATACAGAAGCCTGCCTCACTGGGAAAACATTATCAGAGCAAGAGTTTAAGGGCTGTGATAGTGTTAGTATCGTTAAGTAAAGTATAAAGGCTCCTATCAGCATGGGGCTGGTGGGGAGCTTTTGTTTTTGGATTCAATAAAGGAGGTAAAAATGAAATTCTCAAAATTATTCAGTCAAAGTATGTTCTTGGCAATAATGATATTATTGCATATTGTACCTGCTAATGCTGATTATATCGTTGATACTGGTCCAGGGCTCAATGAAAGAGGAGGATCAGCACTTTATAATACAACTCCAGTGAATGGTGATTTTCAATTTTTAGCAGTAGAGTTTTTCTTAGATAGAACATATACTCTTACAGACTTAGAAGGCTGGATATATCATGAGGACCCTCAGAATCAGTCAAGTCATATAAACTTCATTATTTACGGTGATGGTGGAAATATCCCTGACGTAAATAACGAATTGTATAATCAAATAGTAACTGTATCTTCCTATTTTGCCCCGCAGTGGCATGGTTTAACTGGCCTAAATTGGACGCTTTCATCTGGTGAGTACTGGCTTGCATTTGAAGTAAGACAACCTGAACTTTTAGGAAACGCAATGCCTCCTGGTGCTCCCAACCCTCAACCAAATTCTGCTTACTATAACGGTGGGAACCTTGACGTAGGATATCTTCCTGAAAGTTTAGGATACGGTGTAAGAATCCAAGGCACTGTTGTTTCTGAACAAGTATCTATCGACATCAAGCCTGGCAGCTTCCCAAACTCCATCAACCTCAAGAGCAAAGGTAATGTCCCCGTCGCTATTTTGAGCAGTCCAACTTTTGATGCTTCAACTGTTGACTGGGGCACCGTGGAATTTGCCGGGGCACCTGCACTTTCCATCGGAGGTTCGCCTGAAGATGTAAACAGTGACGGGCTGCTGGATCTGGTTTTGCATTTTAGTACTCAGTCTCTAAATTTAACGTCGGGCGATACTGAAGCCTGCCTCACTGGAAAAACATTATCAGGGCAGGAGTTCAAAGGCTGCGATAGCGTCAACATCGTTAAGTAAGTTTTTTACCTATAAAACGGATAAAGGCAGGGGTCAGTAATAGCTCCTGCCTTTTTCATCCCCACACCCTCCCCTTCATCCCCTCCCCTTGAGGGAGGGGCAATAGTAGTAAAACCTCCCCTCATGGAGGGGAAATAAAAGTGAACCTCTCCTCAAGGAGTCCAACAAAAGAGGTCACATCATGTTATCCTTTTGAAAAATTTGCTTAATATATCCCAAATGGCTATAATAATTTCAGAAAGGCAAAGTTGTGCTTTTATTTGAATGGGATCCGGAAAAGGCCACAAAAAATCAAAAGATTCATGGCATAACCTTTGATGAAGCAAGCACGGTTTTTAAGGATATCTTATCATTGACGATTTATGATCCTTTGCATTCGGAAAATGAAAACAGATTTATCTTGATTGGTAATTCTCACAAGAATCGACTGCTTGTTATTGTCCACACCGAAAGGGGTGACAGAATAAGGATAATAAGTGCACGAAAAGCAAAAAAGAATGAAAGGGAGTACTATGAAGAAAATGCGAAAAGATCCGGACATGCTGGAAGAATATGATTTCAGCAATGGGATACAGGGAAAATACTCAAAGAGATACAGCGAGGGAACCAACGTTGTGGTCATTGAACCTGATATTGTAAAATATTTCCCTGATCATAAGTCTGTTAATCAAGCATTAAGGTCATTAGCTGGAATTATTAAAAAGCAAAAGAGGACCGCTTAATAAAATATTTCCATCAGACGGTTTGCAGCCGCCGTTAATTCTCGCCGTTACAAATCGTTAGATCCCCAAATTTTTCTGAGCCGATTCCATCGGCCGCGCACGTCAGCCTCTTCTGCTGCAAGTGCTTTCGTCCATCCAAGTTTTTTTGCTGAGCTCATCAGTGCTACCAGTTGTTTAAACTTTTGCTCTACGGATGTTTTACGGAGCTCATCTCGTTCAGCAGCATTAACCGCCTTCCATCGTGCTTTAAAGGATTTAACTTCTGTCTTTGTAATGTGCCTCTTCACATTAATTATTTTACTGCTTCACTGCTTTTAGAGCAAGAAGAATTCACCTGATCAGCCAGACAATGAGCCCCACTGTTATACGAGAGGCAGGCATTGCGGCAGTGTAAATATTTGATCCCCAAAATGTATAAGCATTCCTTTCAGCTAAGACAACTTCTCCAGAAATTAAAGTTCCCCGACTATCCATTCTCAGCGATGCACGGAATTCTACTCATGTTTTGTAATCTAAAATTCTTGACAAGAATACTCTCCTGTGATAAATAGTTTTACCTTTTTTGCTCATATTTTTTCTCAATTGATGGGGTTTCAGGATGATTGAAGTAAGAATACATGGAAGAGGTGGACAGGGGGCAGTTACCTCGGCTGAACTCATAGCCCTGGCAGCGATTGCTGAGGGTAAATACGCTCAAGCATTCCCCAGTTTCGGGCCGGAAAGGAGAGGAGCCCCGGTGCTTGCCTTTATCCGGACCAGCGACCAGCCTATACGGATTCGTTCAGGGATTTTAAAGCCTGACGTGGTGGTGGTGCTTGATGAGCCACTCATTACGGTAGGCAATGCCCTGTCCGGGCTGAAAAAGGACGGAACGATCATCATCAACACTCAGAAGAGTATTCAAGAGATCAAGGAGCAGTACAATATCACAGCCAAAGTGGCTGTGGTGAATGCTACCAAAATAGCCAGAGAGGTGCTGGGGCTGCCCATAACCAACACCACCATGCTGGGCGCCCTGGTGAAGGTAACCGGTATCGTACAGATAGAATCTCTCGTCTCGCCGTTAAAGCACCGATTCGGGAGGATCGCTGAAAAGAACATCAGTGTCTGCCGCAGGGCATACGAAGAAACCGTTACGGAGGTATAAAGTACGTTGGCTAAACCTGAACATGAAATAACATGGAAAGACCTTGAAGTAGGATGTATTGTCACTGAGCCGGGAAACGCCAGTCAGTATCAGACTGGCGACTGGAGGTCACAACGTCCCATCCTGAATAAGGAGAGGTGTATCCAGTGTGGACTCTGCTACCTCTTCTGTCCGGAACCCTGCGTCAAACAGGATGAAGAGAAATACTTTGTAGCTGACCTCTTCTATTGCAAGGGCTGCGGGATTTGTGCCCGCGAGTGCCCGATGGGTGCCATCAACATGGTAGAGGAAGGTGCATAATGGGGAAACGGGTTGGAATTGAAGTATCCTTTGCCATAGCTGAAGCAGCAAAGCTTGCTAACAGCGATGTAATCGCAGCCTATCCCATCACGCCGCAGACGCATATCGTGGAAAGGCTGGCGGAGATGGTTGCTGACGGAGAGCTGGATGCCCAGTTCATCTGCGTAGAATCAGAACACTCAGCCATGAGCGCCTGCCTCGGCTCCTGTGCTGTCGGGGCAAGAACCTTCACCGCCACTGCCGGACAGGGTCTGGAACTGATGCACGAAGTTCTCTACGTGGCGGCATCATCCCGCCTGCCCATCGTGATGGCAGTGGCCAACCGTGCCATCTCCGGCCCCTTGAATGTCTGGGGTGACCACTCAGATGTGATGGCAACCCGGGACTGCGGCTGGATCCAGATCTTTGCCGAAAACGGTCAGGAGGCCTTTGACCTTACCCTCTGCTCCTTCCGGATTGCTGAAGATCCAAAGGTGCTCTTCCCCACGATGTTACACATAGACGGCTTCCACCTTTCGCACATGGTGGAACCTCTCTACCTCCTGGATCAGGAGGAAGTAAATAAATTCCTCCCTCCCTTTAAGTATCCTTTCCCCTTAGATCCTGACCACCCGATAACCATGGGCGCTTTTGCTCCCCCTGTTCTCTATACGGAAGCGAGGAAGGCTCAGGAAGAGGCGCTCCAGGCAAGCAGAGAAACAATCCGCGCCTGCCTTGAAGAATTCGCCCGGCTGTTTGGTCGCCGGTACTCCTTCGTGGAGAACTACCGCTCGGAAGACGCTGAGATCCTGCTCCTGACCATGGGGAGCTTCAGCGAGACTGCCATGACAGCTATAGATGCACTGAGAAACCAGGGCATAAAGGTCGGCCTCATCCACCCGCGTCTCTGGAGACCCTTTCCCTTTGAAGAATTGAGGAAAGGTGTTTCCCATGCAAAAATCCTGATCGTATTTGACCGCTGTCTCTCCTATGGAGGTCCTGGCGGACCTGTTGCCTCAGAGGTGAAATCAGCTCTCTACGGAGAAAAGAACCGGCCGGAGGTGGTGAGTTTCGTGGGAGGGCTGGGAGGCCGCGATGTTACTCCTGAGGAATTTGAGCAGGTCGTAAAGCGAGGAATAGAACGGGTGGAAAAGGGAATACAGAAAGAATATGAAATGATTGGAGTGAGAGAGTAATGGAAAGATTTGATATCTATGTTCCCCGTGCCCTTCCAACCAAAGAGTATTTTGCCCCGGGGCATCGGGCCTGCATCGGATGCGGAGAGGCATTAGCTGTCAGGCTGGTATGCAAAGCCCTGGGGAGAAACGTCATCATTGCGAATGCCACCGGCTGCATGGAAATCGTCTCCTCGCCCCTTCCAACCACGTCCTGGAGGGTCCCCTGGATTCATACCCTTTTTGAGAATACCGCCGCTGTGGCTTCGGGCGTAGAGTCGGGACTCAAGGTGCTCATGCGAAAGGGGAAAATTGCACAACGGAAAATCAAGGTAGTCGCAATGGCCGGGGATGGCGGAACCAGCGACATCGGGCTTCAGGCTCTATCCGGCGCCCTGGAGAGAGGCCATAATTTCGTCTTCTGCTGCTTTGATAATGAGGCTTATATGAATACCGGGATCCAGCGCTCCAGTGCTACACCCTACGGCGCCATGACCACTACCTCACCGCCCGGCAAAGTGAGCATCGGTCAGACTACCTTTAAAAAGGATATGCCCAAGATTGCGGCTGCGCACAATATCCCCTATGTTGCAACTGCATCCCCCAGTTACCCCTTTGACTTAACAGAGAAGGTGAAGAGAGCGATAGAAACTGAAGGGCCCTGCTATCTCCATATTCTGTCTGTCTGCCCTACCGGCTGGAGATCAGCCACCAATCTCTCTATTCAGCTTGGCCGTCTGGCAGTAGAAACCGGCGTGTTTCCACTCTACGAAGTGGTGCGGGGGCAATATAAACTGAGCTTCGATCCACCGCAACTAAGGCCGGTGATAGAATACCTGAAACCGCAGGGAAGGTTCAGACACCTGTCAGAAAATGACATCAAGAAGATTCAGGAAAAGGTGACCAAGGACTACCTTGATTTGAAGGAAAAGGCACGAGGGTAACTGATGGACACGAAAGATAAAGTTGATGCAATTATAGAAAAATACAAAAGGGATAAAGGATTTCTGGTTTCTATCCTCCAGGATATTCAGGCCGAATATAACTATCTCCCCAAGGAAGCCCTGTTTGATCTAAGCGACAGCCTGGGAATCCCGGTTTCACAGGTCTACGGCGTAGCAACATTTTACCGGGCCTTCAGCCTGATACCGAGAGGACGCCATCTGATTCAGGTATGCCTGGGCACTGCCTGCCATGTCAGGGGTGCGCCCAAGGTGCTGGAAGCCATTGAAAGGAAACTGAAGATCAAGGCTGGTGAAACCACTGCTGATAAAGAATATACCCTGACAACGGTTAACTGTCTTGGGGCATGCGCTCTGGGTCCGGTAGTGGTCATCGATCAGGAATATCACGGTCAGATGAATCAGTCGAAGTCGGATAAACTTTTCGCGTGAGAAAAAGAGGCTAAAAAGGAAGATGGAAAAGCTTACATCTGCAGCGCAACTTGAAAGCTTAAGGAAAGAGATTCTACAGAAAAGAAAATCCAAGCAACCGTGTATCACCATCTGTGCAGGCACCGGGTGTCTCGCCTGCGGTTGCGAGAAGGTGGTCGATGGATTTATAAAGGAGATTGAAAAACAGAAACTGCAGGACCGGGTAACGCTCAGGCTCACCGGATGTCCGGGCTTCTGTGAAAGAGGGCCCTTAGTGGTAATCTATCCGAAGGGAATCTTCTATCAGCAGGTAACGCCGGAAGATATCACCGAGATCCTTGAAAAGACAATCGCTAAAGATGAGATCGTGGAAAGATTTCTGTACCAGGATCCAAAGAATAAAGAGAAGATCCTCATTGAGGATGATGTCCCATTCTATAAAAAACAGATGCGGCTCCTCCTTGGGAATAATAGCAAGATCGACCCCTGCAACATTGATGATTACCTGGCAGTAGGTGGATATGCTGCCCTAAGCAAAGCCCTGTTCAGGATGAAACCGGAAGCAATTATTGTTGAGGTGAAGAAGTCAGGATTGAGAGGCCGGGGCGGGGGCGGTTTTCCAACGGGCGTTAAGTGGGAATCCTGCCGCAAGGCTGAAGGGAATCCCAAGTATTTGATCTGTAACGCAGATGAAGGAGACCCCGGTGCCTTCATGGATAGAAGCTTGCTGGAGGGAAACCCCCATAGCGTCATCGAAGGGATGATCATCGGCGCCTTCGCCATCGGTTCGCACGATGGATACATTTACGTTCGTAATGAATATCCCCTTGCGGTAAAGAATGCGGCAACTGCCATAGAACAGGCTGAGCAGTATGGTTTTCTCGGGAAAAATATTTTGGGTTCGAGGCTTGATTTCGAGATCAAGATTAACCGGGGAGGAGGATCTTTTGTCTGCGGAGAATCTTCAGCCCTGTTTGCTTCCATCGAAGGTAGGATCGGCGAGCCCCGGGACAAGTATATCCATGCTACCGATAAAGGTCTCTGGGACAAGCCCACCACGCTGAACAACGTGGAGACCTGGGCAAATGTGCCTTTGATTATCAACAAAGGGGCCGACTGGTACTCGAAGATCGGAACTGAGGGGAGCAAGGGAACCAAGATTTTCTCCCTGGTTGGAAAGATCAATAACACCGGACTGGTTGAAGTTCCCATGGGTATTACCTTCCGGGAGATCATCTATGAGATTGGAGGAGGCATCCTTAAAGACCGGAAGTTCAAGGCGGTTCAGACCGGCGGCCCATCCGGCGGATGCCTGTCTGAAAAGTTCCTGGACCTCCCTATTGATTTTGATGCCCTCACCGAGGCTGGCTCCATGATGGGTTCCGGCGGCATGATTGTTATGGACGACCGCACCTGCATGGTGGATGTGGCCAGGTATTTTCTGGCATTTCTCGAAGAAGAGTCGTGCGGGAAATGCACCCCGTGCCGGGAAGGATTAAAGAAGATGAAGGCAATCCTTGAGGCCATCTGCGGAGGGAGGGGGAAACAAGGAGATATCGAGCTCCTGGAGAGACTATCCCAGGTCCTGATTGACGGTGCCATCTGCGGCCTGGGCAACACCGCCCCTAACCCCGTTCTTACAACCATCAGGTATTTCCGGGATGAATACGAGGTACATATCAACCAGAAAAAATGCCCGGGCGGGGTGTGTAAAGCTCTGATCAAATACAGTATCGATCCTGAGAAGTGCACGGCATGCGGTGCCTGTCTGAAGGTATGCGTTGCAGAAGCTGTTACCGGCGAGCGGAAACAGCCCCACGTCATCGATCCCAAGAAATGTATCAAGTGTGGTGCCTGCTATGAAGCCTGCAAGTTTGATGCTGTTGTCGTATCATAAGATGAGGAAGATATGATTACATTTACGTTGAATGGGAGAAAGGTTGAGGCAGAGAAAGGTACCACCATCTTAGAGATTGCCAGGGAAGAGGGGATTGATATCCCTACCCTCTGCCATCATGAAGATCTCCTGCCCTATGGTGCCTGTCGGGTCTGTGTTGTTGAGATAACCAGGGGGAAGCGGAAGCGAGTAGTCGCCTCCTGTACCTATCAAGCAGAGGAAGGCCTTGTCGTGGATACGAACTCAGAACGGGCACTCAATGTCCGGAAGGGAGTGACTGAGCTCCTCATGGCACGGCATCCGAATGTGAAGATCATAAAAGAGCTTGCTGCAAAGCTGGGGATTGCAGAGCCTAACCCGCGCTTCTCTGTCGAAAATGACTACTGCATCCTGTGCGGGATGTGTGTCCGCGCCTGCAGGGAAATTGTAGGGGCACATGCCATCAATTTTGCCGAGAGAGGGGTCACCCGGAGAGTAAGTTCCCCCTTCTCCGAAGCGGCAGGAGACTGTATTGCCTGCGGCACCTGTGTTTATATCTGCCCTACGAAGATCATCACCATGCAGGATGTGGCCGATGGTGGAGCGGTATACCCCGGTGGCCGCGATTCTCTGGGACCAAGAAGGATTATTCACACCTGGAAGGTGAATGCGGAAATGGTACCCTGCAGGGTCTGCAAACGCCCTTTCACCACGCAAGCTAAGATTGAATTCATGCAAAAACGGGCTCAAGTCCCGGTCCCCATTGAGGAGCTTACCATCTGTCCTACCTGCAAGGGGTAATTTCAGGCAATCGGCAGCAGGCAAAATGCATAAAAAGGGTCAAGTAGCAAGGCGCAATCCGCCTTCGGCGGACAGGGGCGAAGTAGCGAAGGGTCGAAGTTAAAAGTCTCAATTCTACGACCCCATGACCCTACGACCCTGTATTTACGACCCTTGACCCTACGACCCTATATTTCATGACCCTCGAACCCTTTCAGTTTGGATATTGACAGAAGCCCCCATATTTACTAAACTACTTATAAGACAACAAAATCCGAGAGGAGTTTAAACCATGGCCCATAAAAAAAGCGGCGGACGTTCACGGAACGGCAGAGACAGTCAAGGCCAGAGGCTCGGCACCAAGCGGTATGACGGTCAACTGGTGAAGGCTGGAAATATCCTGATCAGGCAGGTCGGCACGAGAATTCACCCCGGTAACAATGTGGGGATGGGTAAGGACTTTACCCTCTTTGCCACGATCGCCGGAATTGTGAAATTTGAACGATGGGGAAAGGATAGGAAGAGAGTCAGTGTCTATGCCTCCTGATACGGATTCTCATGCGTTTTGTAGATGAGGTAACCATCACAGTCAGGTCAGGCGATGGCGGGAAAGGCTGTCTCAGTCTCAGAAAAGCCAAGCGCTTGCCCCGGGGAGGGCCGGATGGCGGCGATGGCGGGAAAGGAGGAGACGTAATCCTCAGAGCTGACCCCCAACTCTCCACCCTGGAAAATTTTCTCTCCCAGAAACGTTACCCCGCACCTCATGGCGAATCCGGAAAAAACAGAAATCAGCACGGAAAAGACTCTTCGTCTCTCATTCTGCCTGTTCCCCTCGGCACGGCAGTTCGAGATGCCCATACCCGGGAAGTGCTTTCCGAAATCATACACGAAGGCCAGGAGTTCGTCGTAGTAAAAGGGGGAAGAGGAGGCAAGGGAAATGCCTTTTTTGCCACTTCTACCCATCAGACACCCCGATTTTCCCAGGAGGGGCAGAAAGGAGAAGAAAAAAAACTCACCCTCGAATTGAAACTTCCCGTTCACGTGGGTATCATCGGACACCCCAATTCAGGCAAATCAACCCTCCTCTCAAGAATTACGAGTGCCTGCCCCAGGATTGCCGACTATCCCTTCACAACGAAAGAACCCTGCGTGGGAACACGGGGAGACAGGTACGAAGAAAAACTCTTGATCGTTGAGATCCCCGGAATCGTAAAAGGCGCTCACCGGGGGTGCGGGCTGGGGTTGAAGTTCCTCCGTCATGCCGAGCGGGCATCGTGCCTGCTCTACCTCCTTGACCTGTCCGACCCGGAACTTTCTCCGCTTGAGGCATTTCATCTTCTGGAAGAAGAAATCTCCCGCTGCCTTCCTTCCCTGAACGCCGGTAAACTGAAGGTGATCGTCCTGAACAAAGCAGACAGACAAAATTTCATGTGGAATATTTCTGAAATTATGAGATATTTTAGCGGGAAAGGGATGCAGACGTTTACGATATCTGCGCTCACGGGGGAAGGGATTGAATCCCTGACTTCTTTTTTACAAACATGTAGGGGCCATTCATAAATTGCTCCTACGCGATAGACAGCTATGCAGCGCGAACAGATAAGAAATAAAATTTTCAGAAAGATTAAGCGGGTGGTGATCAAGATCGGAAGTACGGTCCTCACCAACGATAAGGGGGACCTCGATCTGAAGATCTTTGTCGGCCTCTGCGAACAGATCTCCCGCTTGAAGGAAAGGGGAATGGAAATCGTCATCGTCTCCTCCGGAGCAATAGCTGCCGGGACAAAGCAGCTCGGTTTATCAGAGAGGCCGAAGACCATTCCTCAAAAACAGGCGGCAGCTGCCATAGGCCAGACCCGCCTCATGTGGAATTACGAACGCTTCTTTGATAAGTACCAGCAGAAGGTGGCGCAGGTCCTGCTCACGCATAATGACCTGAGCGAGAGGGCACGCTTCCTCAATGCCCGCAATACCCTCGTTACCCTGTTCAATTACGGGATCATCCCGGTCATTAATGAAAACGATTCCGTGGCAGTGGAAGAAATCAGGTTCGGGGATAACGACAACCTTTCTGCTTTAATTACCAACCTGGTTGAAGCAGACCTTCTCATCATCCTTTCGGATATCGAGGGTCTCTTTGATGCAGATCCCAAAGAGAATAAAGAGGCAAAGCTTATCCCGGTTGTTGAAAATATTGACGAGGGAATAGAGAATCTGGCTGCCGGGACAAAGAGTACCGTAGGGATCGGGGGCATGGTAACGAAAATCCAGGCAGCAAAAAAGGTTGCCATCTTCGGGGTTCCCACGATTATCGCCCACGGGAAAAAGGGGAATATCATTGACGCCATTTTCCGGGGAGAAGCAGTCGGGACTCTCTTCTTGCCCGGCAAGGAGAAGCTTACCAGCCGTAAACACTGGATCGCCTTCACCCTGAAACCAAAGGGAACAATCATCGTGGACAAGGGAGCAAAAGATGCCATTGTACTCAAGGGCAAGAGTCTGCTTCCCTCCGGTTTGTGCAGCGTAAAGGGGAGCTTCAGCGCCGGTGACCTGGTAAAGTGCGTGGATGAGGACGGTTGTGAATTTGCCCGAGGGCTCGTGAACTATAATTCTACCGAAGCCTTTGAGATCATGGGTTTAAAAACCCATGAGGTAAAGAAGCGGCTCGGAACCGATGCCTGTGATGAATTGATCCACCGGGACAACCTGGTAGTCTTAAGGAGAACCTGAAATGAACATGAAGGATGAAATTCTCAACCTGGCAAAGAGTGCAAAAGAGGCATCCTATGCCCTTTCCCGGCTTGGTTCTGTACAAAAGAATAAGGCTCTCCTCCGGATGGCAGATGGGATCCTGCAGAACGCCTCTTCGCTCAAGCGGGAAAATGAAAAAGACCTGAAGGCAGCTCAGAAAAAGGGTCTCTCTCAAGCTTTAATCGACCGTCTCACCCTGAGTGACAAGGTGATCAACGCCATGGCATCAGGGATTCAGGAGGTGGCAGCGCTGCCTGATCCAGTCGGTGAAGTAGTCAGGATGTGGAGGAGACCGAATGACCTGCTCGTGGGAAAGGTAAGGATCCCTCTCGGGGTAATCGCCATCATCTATGAAGCGCGCCCCAATGTGACAGCCGATGCCGCCTGCCTCTGTCTCAAGTCCGGGAATGCCGTAATCCTGAGAGGGGGGAGCGAAGCCTTCTCTTCCAACCAGGCCATCGCACAAATCCTCAAGAATGCCCTTGAGGAAGAAGGAATAACTCCGCATGCCATCCAGATGCTCTCCACTCCGGAGCGAGAGGCGATATATTTCCTCCTTGAACTTGAAGACTACATCGACTTGGTGATCCCCCGGGGAGGGGAAGAACTTATCCGGGCTGTGGCACAACATTCACGGATTCCGGTCATCAAGCATTACAAGGGTGTCTGCCATATCTTTGTGGATGAGAGTGCAGATTTCGCTATGGCTGAAAAAATCATCATCAATGCCAAGGTCCAGAGACCCGAGGTCTGCAATGCCCTTGAAACCCTTCTGATTCATGAAGCTATCGCCCAGGATTTCCTGCCTCGTATGGTCAAGGCCTTAGAGAAAGAGGGCGTAGAGATACGGGGATGCCCCAGGGCTCGAAAGCTTATCCCCCGCCTCAAAGAGGCTCAGGAAGAAGACTGGTACCGGGAATACCTTGATCTGATCCTTTCGGTGAAGATCGCCTCCGGCCTGGAAGAAGCGATAGGACATATCACCACCTACGGCTCTTCCCACACCGAGTCCATCATCACTTCAAACTATCAGAACGCCCAGAGATTCTTAAAGGAGGTAAACTCATCCGTTGTTCTGGTAAATGCATCAACCCGCTTTAGTGATGGAAACCAGTTGGGCCTGGGGGCGGAAATCGGGATCAGCACAACCAAGCTCCACGCCTTCGGGCCCATGGGGCTTGAGGAGCTGACAACCTGTAAATTCATCGTCTATGGCGAAGGCCAGATCAGGGAATCGTAACCGCAGGTACATGAGTAACCATAAGAAAGAAGTAAGGATCGGCTTCCTCGGCGGCACATTTAATCCGATCCATACCGGGCATCTTAGAGCGGCAGAAGAGATCCATCAACAGTTTAAGCTCACGAAAGTAATCTTCATCCCGGCCAAGCTCCCTCCTCACAAAGCAACAACTGAGGTTATCTCTGCTGCCCACCGGCTTGCCATGGTGAGACTCGCCATCAAGGGAAACCCTCGATTCTCTGTATCTGACCTTGAGCTCAAACGGAGGGGCACATCCTATTCCATTGAGACGATTCGTTACTTCCGCAGGCATTATGGAGACGATGCCCGCCTTTTCTTCATCCTGGGTGAAGATGCCTTCAGGGAGATCACCATCTGGAAAGACTACTCATCACTCTTTGCACTCTGTGACTGGATTGTCATGAAACGCCCCGGGCAATTCCAAAAGACGCTCAAGAAAATTATTCCGGTTGAACTCAAGCGAGATTTCTGCTATGAATTGAATGAAAATACACTGGTCCACCGTTCTGATCATCGAGTATACTTTGCCGGGATTACCCTCCTTGATATATCCTCAAGTAAAATCCGTGTTAGGATAAAAAGGGGGGAATCCATACGCTATCTCATACCCGACGGAGTGGAAGATTATATACAGAAGAATCGGCTGTATCACGGATAACTGTGGAACAGTGAACAAGGAGGATAACCTATAGACGCGAAGAAAAAGATATTCCGGTGTGCCCATGCTGCCTTGGACAAGAAGGCAGTTGATCTGGTGATCATGGATATGAGAGGGATTTCTTCCTTCACCGACTTTTTCATCATCTGCAGCGGGACATCAGACCGTCATGCTCAGGGAATCGCAGATTCTGTAGAAACGGAGATGAAGAAAGAGGGAATTTCCCCTCTCGGCATTGAAGGGTTTACGGAAGGAAAGTGGGTTCTTCTCGATTATGAAGATGTGGTTGTTCATGTCTTCTATAACCCAATCCGTGAGTTTTACGACCTGGAAAGACTCTGGGCAGACGCCCCGCAGATTGAGCTCGAAACGTAATGCCGCCATGAAATCGAGCAGGATGATACAGGGACTCCTCGATCTCCTCTTTTCCCCACAATGCGTGATATGCGGGGAAACAAGAGGAGATGGAACAGGAGACGGGATCTGCCATACATGCCGTTCACAGATTGGCTATATTACATCCCCCCTCTGCCATCGCTGTGGGTTACCTTTCATACCGGAGAGCGGCATCGATCATTTCTGCCAGGATTGTCTGCAATCATCCCTCTTTTTTGTAATTGCGAGGGCACTGGGCAGATATGAAGGGGGGCTGAAGGAGGCAATTACCCGGTTTAAGTACCAGGAAAAGATCACCCTTGGCGAGCACCTGGGGAGAATCATGGTGCAGGGAATGTATCCCGGCCTCAGTTTCAGTCTCTATCATGTCCTGATGCCGGTTCCACTCCACCCCAAGAGACTGAGGGAGAGAGGATTCAACCAGGCCGCGGTCCTTGCATCCCAGTTGAGCAGGCGGTACCGGATACCTCTGGATCTGTTTTCTCTCCGCCGGATCCGTCCCACTGAATCGCAGATACACCTGGGCTTTCATGAACGAAGGAAAAATGTGAAAGGGGCTTTCACCTTAAAAGATGCAGAAAAGGTGCAGCGTAAAAACATCCTTGTGATTGACGATGTTTATACCAGCGGTGCTACCGTAAATGAGTGTGCAAAGGTGCTCATGAAGGCTGGTGCTGCTCGGGTTGACGTGCTGACCCTGGCACGAGCAGTTTAACGAATTGCTAATTGTGGATTGATGAGAGACCGAGAGATGGGGAGACATGGAGAAAAATAGCATCCCCGCGTCACCGTGTCACGCCCTCTCCGCGTCACATCGTATGAGATAAAGGGTTGACCATGCCATCTTCTAAGATTTTTGACCTCGTGGCGGACGAACTCAGTCAGGTTGAGGCCGAACTGTTTCACGGGCTCAATTCAGGCATTCATGTAATCGACGATGTGGGTAATCATATCCTGAAGAGCGGCGGGAAGAGATTCCGTCCCCTCATCGCCCTGCTTGTTTCCCGTTTCTTTAAGTACCAGGGGAAGCACCATATCGACCTTGCCTGTGCCTTGGAATATCTTCATACCGCAACCCTGCTCCATGACGATGTGGTGGATAACGGCAGGATCCGGAGAGGAAGTTCCACAGCCAACTCGGTCTGGGGCGATAAGACCAGTGTCCTGGTTGGCGATTTTCTCTTTTCCTATTCCTTCTCTCTTCTCTCTGCTGCCTGTGAGTGCAGTGCCATCCTGGGAGAAGCTCAGCAAGAGGTTCAGCACGCCCTCAGGTCATATGGACTGAATCTGGGGATTGCCTTCCAGTTAATTGACGATCTCCTTGACTATGTTGCCTCTGAGGAAGGGTTTGGGAAGAGCATCGGTAAGGATCTGAAAGAGAAAAAGATCACCCTCCCTCTCATCTATACCCTGCAGAACCTGTCAGGAGATAAGAAAAGCACCGTGCTGGCAACCCTGAATAAAAATGTATTGAGCGAAGATAAAGTTTCGTGGATCATCCGGCTGGTTAAAGATGAAGGTGGTTTTGATTGCGTCCTGAAACAGGCAAAAAAGTATAGTGGGCTGGCAAAGGAAAACTTACGTTCTCTCCCCTCCTCTCCCGAAAAGAACGCTCTCCTCGAAGCTGCAGATTACGTGGTGGACAGGAAGAGCTGATCACAGTCAGGATCAGCAATCTTG
This sequence comes from Pseudomonadota bacterium, assembly GCA_026388815.1. Taxonomy (GTDB): domain Bacteria; phylum Desulfobacterota; class WTBG01; order JAPLJA01; family JAPLJA01; genus JAPLJA01. The sequence continues at coordinate 611 of JAPLJA010000081.1, read as the reverse complement.
ACATACCCTGCCCATTCCAATACAATCAACAACCTTGTGTCGGGCAATAGCTCGTCACTATTTGCAGGATCGCACAGATGATTGAAGTCAAGAATCTCAGCAAGAAGTTTGGAAATATCGTTGCCGTGAACGGCGTATCGTTCACGGTCAATAAGGGAGAGGTGGTCGGCCTGCTCGGTCCAAACGGTGCCGGCAAGACCACCACCATGCGGATTATTACCTGTTACCTTCCTGCAACTTCTGGGACGGCCCAGGTCGCCGGATTTGACGTCTTCAATGACTCCCTCGAGGTGAGGAAAAGGGTTGGTTACCTTCCGGAAAACGCCCCTCTTTATCTGGATATGTCTGTGCTGGATTTCCTCCATTTTATCGCGGTCATCAGAGGAATCAACCAGGAAGATATAAGCAACAGAATCAGGAAGATGATAGAGGTCTGCGGTCTCGAATCGGTAATCAACCGGGATATCGGTGAACTCTCCAAGGGGTTCCGCCAGCGGGTCGGTTTAGCGCAGAGCCTTATCCATGACCCTGAAACCCTCATTCTGGACGAGCCAACCGTAGGGCTTGATCCCACGCAGATTATCGAGATACGCGAGTTGATCAAAGAGATC
>JAPLJA010000132.1 GCA_026388815.1 Pseudomonadota bacterium | reverse complement strand
GGAGAGGAGGAGTTCGTTTTCCTGTAGGAGGTAATCCGGGTTAAAGGGCTTGTCGTATTTCTGGTGTTCCATGGTGTACGTCTCAAACACCACCATGCCGCCCTTTTTCAACACCTTCTTTATCTGCGGGATGAGGTTTCGCTCCAGGAAGTAAAAGTTGAGGATTACATCATATTCATTTTCAGGCAGGGTATAGGCGGCGAGGTCTGCCTGTATTGCCTGGATGGATACACCCTTTTCTTTTGCATATGTTTTCGCCTTTTCAATGGCCACCTCTGATGAATCTATTCCCACCACTTTATAACCATTTTCAGCGAGGAAGATAGCATCCTGTCCGACACCCATGGCTAAATCGAGTGCCTTTCCTTTCGGGAGCTTCGAAAGATTTTCTTTCAGGAAGGAGGCAGGTTCCTTCACCTCCCCTTCCCATGTATTCTGATACCGTTCATCCCAGGTCAAAAAGACCGAAGGCCCGCCAAAGCGGGTATGTTTTTCAGAGTTATCCATAGGACTTATCTTTAATACCTCACCCTCCTTCGCCTCTTGAAGAAAAGGAGAAGGAGCATTCCACAGCCAAACCCGCCGATGTGCGCCCAGAAGGCGATCCCGCCTGAAAAACTGGATGAACCGGCAAATGTTCCGCTGAAAAGCTGCATGATGAACCAGAAGGCGAGGAAGAAGAAGGCGGGTATCTCTATGAACTGGATGAAGAAGAAGATAGGGACAAGGGTAACCACACGAGCCCTGGGGAAGAGGATAAAGTATGCACCCATGATGCCGGCAATTGCCCCGCTTGCACCGATGGTAGGAACCTGCGAGACGGGCTGGGTAATGATATGGGTCATACCGGCGCCGATGCCGCAGAGCAGGTAAAAAATGAGGTAACGGGCATGTCCCAGCACATCCTCCACATTGTCTCCAAAGATCCAGAGGTAGAGCATGTTTCCTAAAAGATGCAGCCACCCTCCGTGGAGAAACAGCGAGGTAAAGAGGGGCATAAACGTTGCAACAGGAGAAAAGGTATCCCTCGAAAGCAGGAAAATAAACTTATGGGGAATGACACCGAAATAAAAGATGAAGTGCTCGAGATACGGCCCGAGGGATACCTCGTAGAAAAAGACCACGATGTTAAGAATGATGAGTGATATATTGACAAAGGGGAAGGTGCGGGAAGGTATATTATCTTTGAGGGGAATCATCGCTCATACACACTTAGTTATCAGAATACCTTCGAGAATGGGGAATAAGGTTCTGAGTGCAAATGAAGATTTTTTCGGCAACAATTCTTATCGAAGCGCAATGGCCGCAAATTCGGCTGTGTAGGGGCGGGATTCATCCCGCCCTCACGAATTTGCCCCGTAGGGGAAGACCCCTGTGTCTGCCCATTTAGAATTGTCGAAAAAATATTGTTGAGCAACGAAGATCCTTATTTCCCAGAGATCCGATCAGGCTCATGCGATCTTTGGCCCCTTCTTCACCGAAAAGGTCATTCCATCAGTTTTTGAATCAGAGTCAACCGTTATGGTATCTCCCTCTGCAAATTTCCCCTCCAGAATTTGCAAAGCGAGCGGATCCTGAATGTACCTCTGAATTGCCCTCTTTAACGGCCTTGCCCCGTAAACCGGATCATATCCCTTATCAGCAATGAACTGCTTCGCCCGTTCACTCAGCTCAAGAGAGAGCTTCCTCTCCTTGAGTCTCTTCCGCAGATACTCCAGCTGGATATCAATGATCTTTTCAATGTGCTCCCTGCTCAAACTGTGGAAGATGACGATCTCATCTACCCGGTTCAGGAACTCCGGACGGAAGGTGTTCCGCAGGACCTCAAGGACCCTCCCCTTCATCTCTTCATAGTCCTTCTCTCCCAGGTCCTGGATGAACTGGCCTCCCAGGTTCGAGGTCATGATGATCAGGGTGTTCTTAAAATCCACGGTACGGCCATGTCCATCAGTCAGCCGTCCATCATCGAGGATCTGGAGGAGGACATTGAATACCTCGGTGTGTGCCTTTTCAATCTCATCGAGGAGTACAATGGAATAAGGTTTCCTCCTCACCGCCTCAGTAAGGTAGCCCCCCTCTTCGTATCCCACGTAACCGGGAGGAGCGCCGATCAACCGGGAGACGGTATGCTTCTCCATGAATTCTGACATATCGATTCTCACTATTGCCTGCTCGTCATCGAAGAGGAATTCAGCCAGGGCACGCGCCAGCTCGGTTTTCCCCACTCCGGTCGGACCCAGAAAGATGAATGAGCCGATAGGACGCTTGGGGTCCTGGAGACCCGAGCGTGCCCTCCTCACCGCATTGGAGACAGCCTCAATGGCCTCTTCCTGGCCGATCACCCTCTTCTTGAGCCGGTCTTCCATCCTGAGGAGTTTCTCAACCTCCCCTTCCATCATCCTGGCTACGGGAATGCCGGTCCATTTTGCCACCACCTCAGCCACATCCTCTGCATCCACCTCTTCCTTGAGCATCTTCTGATCTTTCTGGATCTTTTCCAGCTTCCTGCTTTCATCTTCGAGCTTTTTCTGAAGAGCGGTGTTTGTCCCGTAACGGATTTCAGCCACCTTTTCCAGGTTGCCCTTTCGCTCCGCCTCCTGCTCTTCTATCTTTGCATGATCAATCTTTTCCCGGATATCCCGGATTGCCTGGATGAGCTTTTTCTCCTGCTGCCAGTGTGCCTTCATCCTGCTGCTCTGCTCTTTCAGTTCAGCAACCTCTTTTTCAATCTTCTCCAGGCGTTCTTTTGATGCCTTATCCTTCTCTTTCTTCAAAGCCTCCCTCTCTATCTGAAGCTGGAGAATCTTTCTTTCCACATCGTCAATCTCAGAGGGAAGGCTGTCAATCTCGATCCTGAGCCGTGAAGCTGCCTCGTCGATCAAATCAATTGCCTTGTCCGGAAGGAAACGGTCAGAGATATAGCGATGGGAAAGGGTTGCCGCTGCAACCAGCGCTGAATCCTGAATTTTTACTCCGTGGTGGAGCTCGTAGCGCTCTTTCAGTCCTCTCAAGATGGAAATGGTATCTTCTACGGTCGGTTCACCTACCTGAATCGGCTGGAATCTTCTCTCCAGAGCGGCATCCTTTTCAACCCGCTTCCGGTACTCGTCGAGGGTCGTGGCGCCGACACAGCGCAGCTCTCCCCGGGCGAGCGCTGGCTTCAGCATGTTGGAGGCATCAATCGCCCCCTCTGCAGCACCGGCACCTACCATGGTATGCAGCTCATCGATGAAGAGGATCACCTGCCCCTGAGAATCCTCGATCTCTTTGAGCACAGCCTTCAGCCTGTCTTCGAATTCCCCCCGGTACTTGGTCCCGGCAACCAGAGCGCCCATATCGAGGGCAAGGACTTTTTTCTCCTTCAGTCCTTCCGGTATGTCACCATTGATGATGCGCTGGGCAAGACCCTCCACGATTGCAGTTTTACCCACGCCTGGTTCGCCGATGAGCACCGGGTTATTCTTGGTCCTGCGGGAAAGCACCTGAATGACTCTCCGTATCTCGTCGTCCCTTCCAATCACCGGATCGAGCTTCCCCTTGCGGGCAAGATCAGTCAGGTCACGGCAGTAGCGTTGCAGAGCCTGATATTTCTCTTCTGGATTCTGGTCGGTTATTCTCTGTGAGCCCCTGATGTTGACCAGCACTTTATAAATGCTGTCCTTGCTTACCCCAAGCCTTGAAAGTATCTTTCCTGCCTCTCCACCTTTCTCATCCGCAATGGAGATGAGGAGATGCTCGGTGCTTACGTACTCATCCTTGAGCCGCTCAGCCTCCTTGAACGACTGGTCAATAACTTTTTTGAGGCGGGGGGAGATGTAGGGCTGACTGGTTCCGCCACCGTAAACCTGTGGTATTTTTTCAATAGCCTTTTCGAGTTCCGCAGACACTACTCCAGGATCAACACCCAGATTTTTCAGAAGGGGAATCACAACACCTTCTTTCTGCTGAATCAGGGCAAGCAGGAGATGTTCCGGTTCAATCTGCTGGTGGGAATGCTGTCCTGCGATACCCTGAGAGGCCTGAACTGCCTCCTGCGCTTTGATGGTGAGTTTGTCAAGTCGCATAATGTATTTTCTCCTTATATTAAAGGGTCAAGGGTCGCAAATACAGGGTCGGAGGGTCTTAGTATTTCCTGCGCCCCTACGCCCCTATCTTCCTTCGCCCCTTATTTTCTCGCCCCTTTGACCCCTTTGCGGGCGGGGTCACCCCGCCCCTACTCCACCTTCACCTTAATATGCCTGGTCTTGCTCTCCTCTGCCTTTGGCAGGATGATTTCAAGGATGCCATTTTCATATCGGGCTTTAATCTTATCCTGTTGGACCAGGTGAGCAAGGGTAAACACCCTCTGGAAGGTTCCATAGGAACGCTCGATGCGGCTGTAGTTCTTTGCCTCACTTTCATGCTCAAATTTGCGCTCTCCTTTTATAGTCAAGGTATTGTCTTTGATCTCGACAGACATGTCTTCTTTTTTCATACCTGGGAGCTCTGCTGAGAGCACGATTGTATCCTCGGTCTCATAGATATCAACCGGAGGAACCCAGGAACCGAGAGCAAACAGCTCTTTCCCTTCTCCTGTCCGGAGTAATGAAAAGGAATCTTCGAAGATCCGGTTCATCTTATCCTGAAGCTGAGCCAGATCCTTTAATGGATCCCGTCTGTCACCAGCCATCTCTCTTTATGCCTCCCCTTACATCTCGAAATGCGGATTTTAGATTGCGGACTTCGGATTGAAAAACCATATCTTTATTTTAGCACAATCACTTATGGCTCTACAATTTTAACCTTCATCTCAATCCGTTCCAGGGGGTTGTCCATCCGGTCC
>JAPLJA010000294.1 GCA_026388815.1 Pseudomonadota bacterium | reverse complement strand
GATGCGGAGCGAAGACACCCGGCAGTTTTTAGAGAAAATGAAGGATTTTCTCGACTTCCTTCTCCCCCGGTATGAGAAGGAAGGGAAAACCTATCTTACCATTGGAATCGGCTGCACCGGGGGTAAACATCGCTCGGTGGTTATAACAAACCACCTGCAAACGATTATCGACAGGCAGCAGTATATCATCCGGGTGGATCATCGAGACCTGGATAAAGTCTGAGCAAAACGACTCATCCCAGAGGAGGAATACGGAAATGATTGGTGTAGTGGTGGTGGCCCATTTGAACTTAGGCGAGGAACTGATCAGGGTGATCAACCTGATCGCGGGGAAGCGGGACAACTTTCATGCAGTCTCTTTTGCTCCGGATGAGAACCCCGAAGAGGCCAACCGGAAGGTGGCAGCTGCCGTGAAGAGGGCAAACACCGGCGAGGGGGTGTTAATCCTGACCGATATGTTTGGCGGTACCCCCTCCAACCTCAGTCTCTCCCTCCTGGAGGAAGGGAAGGTGGAGGTGGTAACCGGCGTAAACCTCCCCATGCTGATCAAACTGGCAAGTTACACCGAAGTGAAGAATCTGCCTGAGATAGCCAGGGAACTGCAGTCGTACGGCCAGAAAAATATCTATCTGGCGAGTGAGATCCTTAAGAAAAAGGTTAATGTGAAAAAGTGATCAGCCTGAAAAACCTTGAGATCGTACCCATGCAAGAAGAAGACGTAGATGCAGTTTTTGCAATTGAAAAAATCTCCTTTCCCTTTCCCTGGAAGAGGAACCAGTTTGTTGAAGAACTCAAGAACGATCATTCCCGCATCCTGATTGCGACCATCGATCATGCCGGGGGAAAAAAGGTTGTAGGGTACATCTGCTGGTGGACCGTGGCGGATGAAATTCGCATCCTGAATCTCGCCACCCATCCTGATGTTCGAAGAAAGGGGGTTGCCACTGCCCTCATTCGGGCTCTCTTCACCTATGCCTGTGAGAAAGGGATCACCTTTGCTACCCTCGAGGTAAGGAGATTTAATACACTGGCTTTTCAGCTCTATAAAAAGTTTGGTTTTGCGGCGAGGGGGATACGAAAGGGTTACTACCCCGAAGGAGAGGATGCCATCGTCATGGAACTGATCATGGGGGAGGAACCTCTTGAAGGGTAAGTTCATCTTCAATCACCGGATTGCCCCGACCTTTTTTCACCTGGGGATTCACTGCCCGGAAATCGCTGAAAAGGCCCAACCAGGCCAGTTTGTGATGGTGAGGGTGCGAGAAGGTGGTGACCCGTTGTTGCGGAGACCCTTTTCATTCTATCGCATACGAAAGAAGCATGTTGAAATCATGTATGAAGTTGTGGGAAAAGGCACGCAGATCATGTCAGCAATGAAAAAGGGCGAGGAGATTGATCTGCTCGGTCCTCTCGGGAAAGGGTTTACGATCACGCAAGGAATGAAAAAGGCAGTGCTCGTGGCCGGTGGAGCCGGCGTTGCTCCTCTCCTGGCCCTGGGTGAAAGGCTCAAAGGTACAGCAGACCTTACCCTCTACCTCGGTGCAAAGACCGCTTCAGGCCTCTTGAGCGTGCATGAGTTCGAGGCACTGGGAAAGGTCGTCGTAGCCACAGAGGACGGGAGCAAAGGGTACCGGGGTATGATCACTGATCTCATAGAACACAAGGTAAAAGTAAAAATGCATGGTCTTCATCTCTTCTCGTGCGGTCCCCGTCCCATGCTCAAGAAAGTCTCTGCATTTGCCAGAAGAAACGGATTCCCCTGCCAGGTATCCTTAGAGGCCTATATGGGCTGCGGAATCGGTGCCTGCCTCGGTTGCGCGGTCAAGGTAAAAACAGGAAAAGGACAGGCTGACTATCTCAAGGTATGTACCGATGGCCCGGTATTTGAAAGCTCAACGGTGGTCTTTGAATGAAAAAAAAGGTTGACCTCTCTGTTACCATCAGCGGGTTGAGGCTCAAGAACCCGGTCCTGACTGCTGCAGGCACCTTTGGATACGGGGAAGAGTATGCACCGTACCTGAATCTCAATACCCTCGGAGCAATCATCACCAAGGGCATTTCCCTCACACCTGCACCGGGGAATCCTCCTCCGCGGATCTGCGAGACACCTGGAGGGATGCTGAACGCCATCGGGCTTCAGAACTGCGGCCTCGCTGCTTTTATCGCCGAGAAGCTCCCCTTCCTGCGTACGCTCTCTACCGCGCTCATCGTCAATTTCTGGGGTCGAACGCAGAGAGAATATCAGGAGATGGCAAAGAGACTTTCTGATCTTCCTGACATTGGAGGATTGGAGATGAACATCTCCTGCCCGAACATCAAGCAGGGAGGCATCTCCTTCGGCAGCA
>JAPLJA010000106.1 GCA_026388815.1 Pseudomonadota bacterium | reverse complement strand
CCAGAGTCCACGTGCATCTTTGAGTTCAACCTTTTCATTCTCTATGAGAAGGTAGGAAGGGGCGTTTGCCTTTCCCTGAATATGGATCCCGTCATATCCGGCAAACTTGATGGCTGCCCCGAGAAAGCCGCCTGCATTCCCAAAGCCGTACTGGTCTGGATACAATTGCGGTGATTTGGTGGTGATTACCCACCGTGAACAGGCAGTTGCTTGGGTACCTCCGAGGGGCCCGGACATAATCATCAGGATATTTTCAGGGTCAAAAGCACCAACCTTCTGAGGGATCTCATCCCAGTAGATGCGTGATGCGAGCGCCCTGCCTCCGACGAAGTCTTCAGCGTAGTCCAGCGTCTTTGTCACCCTCGTTTTTCCAGAAGGAAGTTCTATCCTCAGTAATTGCCCTGTCCAGCCATAGGTTTTTTCCATGGTAGTCTCCCCTTAGTTTATCAGAGTGAATAGTGTTTAATAACAAGGGGTCGAAGGGTCGCGGGGTCAGGGGTCGTAGGGTCAAGGATTAAGTCCATTTTTTACTCCTTTGCCCTTTCTCCTTTGCCCCTGCATTTACGCCCCTTCGCTACTTCGACCCTGTTTTAAGACCTTTGCTACTTGCCCCTGTTTTTATAATCGTGATCCTCCGGAAACCTCAATAAGCTGACCGGTGATGAAGGATGCCTCATCGGAAGCCAGGAAGAGGGCGCAATACGCCACATCGATCGGCTGTCCCACCCTGCCCAGGGGGTACCGGGAGGCTGTATCCTCTTTTAAGGCTTCCCACATCTCAGGACCAAGGGTATTCTTGATGATGTCCACCTCGATGAGCGCCGGGCCGATGGAATTGACATTAATATTAAACATGCCGAGTGCCATGGCCAGGGAGCGAGTGATAGCGAAGACACCCCCCTTTGCCGCTGAGTAGGTGAATTGCATGGGGCTTCCGCGGTGTACGAGAGAAGCCATGTTGACGATCTTTCCATACTGCTGTTCCGTCATGATTTTCGCTGCCTCCCGGCAGCAGAGGATGCAGGATTTCAGATTTGCATCAATATTGTAGCTCATCCTCTCATACGTAATATCAGTTACTCCCACATTGTTTTCGAAATCTCCTCCGGCAATGTTGGCAAGGATATCAAGGCGTTTATATTTTTCTTTCACGAAGTTAAACATGTTGATGATGTCCTGTTCCTTCGTTACGTCTGCCAGGACCATATCTGCCTTGCCGCCTTTTCCCACGATCTCCTTGAGGACTTTCTTGCATCCTTCTTCGCTGATATCGCTCAAAATAACCATGGCCCCTTCTTGGGCAAAGAGTTTTGCCGTGACGCTCCCTATACCACCTCCAGCACCGGTAACAAGAGCAATCTTATCTTTCAGCCTCATATAAACCTCCATAAAACCTTGTGGTCCGCCGCAGGCGGATAATCCTTTGGGCGAGGCACCGCCTCGCCCCTACATAACACGTTTGGTCCGTCCTCGGATAATTCTTGTGGGGGACACATACACCCGCCCCTCCACCCTTTGACCCTTCGCCCCCTGGCCCCTGTATTCGCTATTCTATGGTTACTGCAGCGCTGCCGGTGAAATACTGTGAAGTATCCCTCGCCGGGATAACGGTGATCTCAAAGGGATACTTTTTATGCATCAGCCCGAACGGTGGGCGGACCTGAAGGGTGTACGTAATGATCTGGTGCGGCGGGATCTCTATGAAGAGTTCTTTCGGAGATATCCAGCTCGAGAGGGATGTGAAACCTCCAATCCTTACCTTTTCTTCAGTGAACCCCTGGTTCTGAATGGTTATCTTGTACTCTGCCGCTTCCCCTTCCCGTATGGTTATATTGTCCGGGTCAACCCAGACTTTGAACCGGATTCTGGGGAAGGATGTCTTCTGGATGGGGCGGGCTGAAGATATGGCACTATACGTTTCCAGATTGGTGAAGAGGTTTTTTTCCCGGTAGATTGGTTCCCAGTTGAAGTTATAGATGTCAAAGAAACCGGGGGCGACCTCGCCCTCAGCCTTATCGTCCAGGAGATTCAAAACCTGGTTCAGCTTCTCCTTGTATTCCCCCATACCGGTGGATCGGTAGAAGCTGTTCAAGCCATTGATAGCAGCAGCGTGGGTGAGCATCTCCTTGTTTGCATCCACAGGCTCCCACTCCTGGGAACAGATGTTGTAGAAGCCACCCTTTTTATCATCCCAGGCCTTCTTGATGAGCAGCGTTGCAACGTCGCCCGCAAGCTTTATGAAGTGATAGGCATCCATGCCCAGCAGGTCAGGATTGGGTGCAGGACCACGGTGGACATAACCTGACGGAAAAGCTTTTCCATAGTAAGAGATGCTTCCTTTCCGCGGGCCAAAGATCATCGGGCCAAGCTGGTTATAGTGGATGGAAAAAGCGGCAATGGCCCTGAAGAGAGCCTCGGTATCCTTACGTGAGTCTTTCACGCTCCAGTCGGAGTTGCAGGAGGTGAAAAACCCGCCGTACTTGGTATCATACATCTTCTCTTCGATCAGGTCGGCAAGTTCCCTGGCCCTCTGCCGGTAGTATTCCGCCTTCCCTGCATACTTGGAATCAAGGCCGTTCTTCCAGCCAGCCTCCAGCGCCAGGAGTATCTGGATGTGTGTGGGAAGCGTTTTGAGAGCTGATTTCACTGCCCAGTCGGCACTAAATGAGCTGAAGAATCCCCCGTCTTTTTCATCCCAGCACTGGCTGAGCAGGAGGTCAAGGGTGTCAAATCCCTTCAGGAGATACTTTTCGTTCATCGTGCATTCATAGAGCAGGAACAGAACCTGGGTAACCTTTGCCATGATGGCAGTATCCTTGCTGTCGTCCGTAGTCACCCAGTTTTTGGAAGTTGCTGTGAAAACCCCCTTTCTCCCTTTATCTTCAAACTTGTCGAGGGCAAAGGATGTGAGTTTCTCAGCCTGTTCCAGTTCTTTCGCATCCCCCCTGAGCAGGAAGTTCACAAGGTGGTTCTCTACAACCGCAAAGTGATCAAGGGAATACTTGTTCGGATTGATCACCTTGGTTAAGTCCTCGGAGAAGGTATGGTATACCCCTCCCTTTTCCCTGTCTTCAAATACCTGCAGGATCTTATGAATGGTAAGGACAGGAGGCGCCTCTTCTCCTCTAAGGTCGAAGGGATTGAGCAACAGGAGGCACATGACGATGAGAAAAAAGGAAAAGAAGATCCTGGTACTGTTCTGTTTCATTTTGGATATCCTCACGATACAGCCAAGCCTTTCAATGGGCTTCACTCCAGTTTTTGCCACTACTTATATCTATCTTAAGGGGGACTGAAATGTCAATCACTCCCTCCATTTCGTGTCTCACGAGATCCTCTGCTTCTTGGAGTTCTTCTTCCGGGACTTCAAAGACCAGTTCATCATGAATCTGGATGACCATGTTCGTTTTCATCCCCTGTTCTTCAATCCTTTTCTGGATGGTAATCATGGCGCTCTTGATCAGATCAGCGGCTGTGCCCTGAATGGGAGCATTGATCGCCATCCGTTCTGCAAACTGTCTCATTACCTGATTGGAGCTGGTAATTTCCGGGAGGTAGCGCCTGCGGTTTTTCAGGGTGGTTACATATCCCTTTTCCCGCGCCTTCTCCAGCACGGAATCGATGTACTCTCTTACCCCCCGGTACTTCTTAAAATAGTCGGTGATATAAGCCTTGGCAATCTTCTGGTCTATGCCGAGCTCTTTCGCCAGCCCGTATGCGCTCATCCCGTAGATGATTCCGAAGTTGATCACCTTGGCTTCTCTCCGCATCTCAGGAGTGACCAGGTGAGGGCTGACACCGAAGATTTCTGCAGCAGTCCTGGTATGAATGTCTTCCCCCTCGCGGAAGCTCTTCCTGAGGGTCTCATCCTGAGAGAGATGGGCGAGGATGCGGAGTTCAATCTGGGAATAATCAGCAGAGAGGATTTTTCTCCCCCTGTCGGCGATGAAGGCCTCCCTGATCCTCCTCCCTTCCGGAGAACGGATAGGGATATTCTGGAGGTTGGGGTCACTGCTGCTCAGCCTGCCGGTAGCCGTTACCGTTTGATTATAGGAGGTGTGCAGCCTTCCGGTCTGGAGGTTAATCATCCTCGGGAATGCATCAATATAAGTTGACTTGAGCTTGGAAAGACTCCGAAAGGCAAGGACCTCGGCAGGGAGAGGATGATGCGGGGCAAGTTTTTGCAGGGTCTCTACGTCTGTGGAATAGCCGATCTTGGTCCTCCGTGCACCGGGAAGCTTCAGTTTTTCGAAGAGAATGTTCCCCAGTTGCTGAGGTGAGTTGATATTGAACTCCTCGCCGGCAAGTCCGTAGATCTTCTCCATCGAAGAGTTCAGGAGGGATTCAAATTCTTGAGACATCTCCTGGAGAAGTGTTACATCTATCTTAACCCCGTTCATCTCCATTTTTGCCAAGACTTCAACGAGGGGCATCTCTACCTGGTAAAAGAGTTCGCTCAACCCCTCTTCTTCCAGTTTCGGGAGGAGTAATTTTGCCAGGAGAAAGGTGACGTCAGCATCCTCGCAGGAGTATACTTTTGCCTCCTCGATTCCCACCCGGTCAAACGAGAGGGCCTTCTTCCCGGTGCCGGTCAGGTCCTTGTAGGTAATCATCTGGTGGTCGAGGTATTCCAGTGCGATCTCTTCCAGGTTGTGATTGTGTTTTGTCGGGTTGAGGAGATAGGAGGCGATCATGGTATCACCGGCTATCCCCCGGATGATAATCCCATAACGCTGAAGGATGATGTAGTCGTACTTGATGTTCTGTCCGTATATCCTGATCTTTTCGTCCTCGAGGAGAGGTTGCAGCAGAGACAGGACGCAGGTACGTTCAAGCTGGGGCATGGTGGTATCCTGATGGGCAACGGGGATGTAACATGCCTGATGTTCTTTCCATGAGAAAGAAATGCCGACGATCTCCGCCTCCATGGGGGAGAGGGAGGTGGTTTCCAGATCGAGGGAGAATTCCCCTGCCGTCTTAAGCGCTCTGATGAGCTTTTCTACATCCTCCATCCGGTTGATCACATGATAGTCGTCATACGAGATGGTCTTCTGGGAGGTAAGTTCCCTGACGAATTTGTTGAACTCAAGTTCCTTGAAGAGCTCCTTGAGCCGCTCGTTGTCAGCCGGTATCAGGCGGACATCCGGAAGGTTAATGAAGAGCGGAACATCAGTGCGGATCCTCACCAGCTCCTTGCTCAGCAAGGCCTGCTGCTGGTACTTCTTGAGATTTTCGCGAAGTTTTTCACCGGCTACCTTATCCACGTTTTTGAAAAGGGCATCGATGCTTCCAAACTCCTTGATTAATTTGACTGCCGTTTTTTCACCGATTCCAGGGACTCCGGGCACATTGTCAGACGTGTCGCCGGACAGGCCGAATACGTCAATGAGCTGAGAAGGATTTACTTCAAACCTGCGCCCCACTTCAGCCTGATCGCAGACTTTGTCTTTCATGGTATCCAGGACAGTCACTCCCTCCGAGACCAGCTGCATCATATCCTTGTCGCCGCTCACGATGATAATGTCTGCATCATTTTTGCATTTTTCCACCATGGTCCCGATGATGTCGTCAGCCTCATAGCCCTGTTTCTCAAGGATGGGGATCCTGAACCCTTTGGTAATCTCTTTTATGTAGGGGATCTGGGGCGTCAGCTCTTCCGGCATGCTCGGCCGGTTGGCCTTGTATGCTTCGTACACTTCATGGCGGAAGGTAGGACCGGGGGCATCGAGCACCATCGCCAGGTAGGCTGGTTTATGATCTTTTACCACCCGGATCAGCATCTGGGTAAACCCGTAGATAGCATTGGTCGGCATGCCGGCAGAGTTGGAGAGGTAGGGGAGGGCAAAGTATGCCCGGTAGATATAGGAGCTGCCGTCAATGAGGAATAACTTGGGTCTCTGGTTCATATCCTATTTTGCGATCTCTGGGAATGAGATTCTTCGTTGCTCAACATTTTTTCGACAATTCTACATCTCGCTCCACTGCAAATTCGAAACTCACCGCCTGCGGCGGTTCAGACAGCCGAATTTGCTGACGTTCCGCTTCGATAAGAATTGTTACCGAAAAAATCTTGATACGCACTCAGAACCTTATCCCCATGATTTTCAGAGGTATTATACATGGAGAGTTTCAAAGTTATCTTTGACCTTTCAAACATTCAAGTATGATATCAATATTAACACACCTTTCCATCAAATCCCCAAGATATTCTCTGTTCTTTATTTTCGCATCTTCGACAAAAGGGAAAACGCCGAGAATGGGAACGCGGGTGAACTTCTTAATGCTGCTGACACAGGTTTCTTCGGCAAGCCCCCGGTCAGGAGTTACATGATTGATAATCACTCCCAACACCTCTATGCCCGATACCTCTGCCGTTCTCAGCGTGAGGAGGGTATGGTTGATCGTGCCCAGGCTGGAACAGGCGATCACTAAGGCGGGAAGCCGGAGGGACTTGATCAGGTCGACGATGAGGAGTGAATCCCCCAGAGGGACAAGCAGGCCGCCTGCCCCTTCGACCAGCATGAGATCATGGTTCCTTTCCATCCGGTTATAGGCATCCTCTATCCTTTTTAGTTCAATCTTTACTCCTTCCATCTCCGCAGCCGCAGCCGGAGCGAGGGGGTGTTCCAGACGGTAAGGATTGATCAGGTCGATGTCATCATTGGATCTGGAAAACTCTTTTAAGAAGAGGGCATCAGAAGGAATGAGCCTACCTTCCACCCTGCTGCATCCGCTTTCCACGGGTTTCATCACGCCCACATTCATTCCCTGTTTGCGTAAGGCCGAAGCAAGGGAGCCACTAATTAAGGTTTTCCCTACACCTGTGTCGGTTCCGGTAATAAAGATTCCTCTTCTCAATCTCCGGTTACCTCCAGAATGGATTTATAGACAATCTCTGTGAGTGTATTCAGTTCCCGGTAAGAGATGCTCAGGGGTGGCATCAGGACGATGACGTTTCCGAGAGGCCTGATCACCACGCCCCTTTTCCTTGCCTCATTGGTAACCCGTATTCCAATCTTTCCCTCCAGGGGGTAGGGCTCTTTCGTTTTTCTGTCTTTCACCAGTTCAATGCCCACCATGAATCCCTTTTGTCTCACTTCTCCCACGTTTGACAGAGCAGTAAAAGGTCTTAATTTATTTCCCAGATAGGAAATTTTCGCCTGGAGTTTTTGCAGAGCCTTCTCTTTTTCAAAAATCTCAAGATTAGCCAGGGCAGCGGCACAGGCAAGCTGGTTTCCGGTGTAGGTGTGGCCGTGGAAGAAGGTCTTGAATTCCCGGTACTCGCCCAGGAAGGCCTGGTAAACCTCCTCCGTGGTGAGGGTGGCAGCAAGGGGGAGATAGCCGCCGGTTATCCCTTTGGCAACGGCCATGATATCAGGATGCACCCCCTCATGTTCGCAGGCAAACATCCTGCCGGTCCTTCCAAAGCCTACGGCTACCTCGTCGGCGATGAGGAGGATAGAGTATCGACTGCAGAGGCGCCTTACCCCTTTCAAATAGCCGGGTGGTGACATGAGCATTCCTCCTGCGCCCTGGACTTCAGGTTCGATAATCATTGCCGCAATCTTCTGATGGTTTTTTTTCATCACCTTTTCCAATTGATTGAGGCAGGCAAGACTACATTCCGGATAACGTTTTTTCAAGCTGCACCGGTAACAGTACGGAGATGCGGCCTGGTAAGTCTTAAAGAGGAGAGGGCGATAGGTTTCGTGAAAGAGATCGATTCCTCCCACACTCACAGCGCCGAGGGTATCACCGTGATAGGCGTTCTTAAGCGAGATGAACCGGGTCTTTTCTTTTTGGGGATGCGGTCTCTGCTGCCAGTACTGAAAGGCGATTTTCAGGGCAACTTCCACGGCCGTAGAACCGTTATCTGAAAAGAAGACCCTGCTCAAACCCCGTGGGGCAATCGATACCAACTTTTTCGCCAGTTTGATTGCCGGGACATTGGAGAGACCAAGCAGCGTAGAATGGGATACCTGTCTCACCTGTCTCATGATTGCCCGGTCGATCTCCTTTTTTCTGTGCCCGTGGATATTTACCCAGAGAGATGAGACTCCATCGATATACCTCTTACCGTTGGTATCGATGAGGTAAGACCCCTTCGCTCTCTTAACAATCAGAAGTGTTTCTTCCGTGTAGTCCTTCATCTGGGTAAAGGGATGCCAGATGTAGTGCTTGTCGTCCTGTTCGAGTTGTTTTGTTTCCTTTTTCGTCATTCAGTGTTCCTTATTCTTCTGTTCCTATTTATCCAGCGGACTCCTTAGAATCTGAATTATCTAAGCTTTTAATTTTATACTGCAAGAGTGTTTACAATACAATTCCTTATTCCCAATTTTCCTTTAATAAAAAGGATTTAATAAAAAGGATTGACAGGATACCTTGACCAATTTATAAAGCTGTTAATTGTAGAATAAGTATAGAATTATAATATTAGGGTGAAAGATGATCATTCGTAACATGGCTCTTGCTGCCATTGCAATCGGGGTCGTGCTATTCGTATTGGGTGTGTATGGCGTTATTGGACCGGACTTTTCCGTGCTACTGGCCGGGATAGGTATTTTGACCCTGCTTTTTGGGATAGCGTTCCTATTACGCGCATTGCGGCCTTTTCACTTATCCGCACCACACCCCTACGTCCTCGGAGTTGCAGTGGCCGCAGCAGTGCTCCACGCATATGAACATGTATACAGAAATTCTGGCGATCCTTCGTTTGGTTTTTTGGTTTGGTCAATGGTGCCGTACTTCCTGTGCCTTACCTTATCAGCGTTTGCGGGAACAAGAGCGCCAGCCATCGCAGGAGCAGCAATGGCTTTAGTTTTTGATTTATGGGGTCACTATTCAGTCTTTATTAATCCTAAAAGCTCAACGGCAGCACTTGTGCTGTTATTCATTCCACTATGGAGCACAATCATCGTAGTTCCAGTGGTAACATTCATTGCCTGGTCCATAACTCGGAGGCGCAGGAGTTCGCAAAACGATGCGTCCTAACTGCACGGAGTAAAGATAAAATGCAAATGGGGCAGAACGAAAAACAAAAAAGAAGGGTCAGGTCTTGATTTATCAGTTATGACCTGTGCTGGACAAAGAGGAGGTTAAAGAGATTCCCCGACAGCAGCGTTATTCGAGTAGGCCCTTCCTGAGCGAACTATTCTGAAGAAGCAAAATCAAGACGAAAGCAGCATGAAACAAGATTATCCACCAAGCACACATGCGTCATGGGTGCACCTTGAAACAGATTGCAGATCATTTACGCTTGCACTATAGTACAATCAGCAAGACGGTCAAGGAATTGGAGAAGATAAACTTATATCCCAAGACCTGACCCCATTTTTGTTACAGCCGACGTCTCTGCCGCCGCTTCGCGGCGCCAGAACTGCGGCTGAGCTTGGTCGTTATGCGCTTTGGAAGGATGGACAATAAAGGGGGCGGTTGTATTTAATTGATTAGAGGACAAAAAAATATGACAGCCTATCTAAATGACCCTCCTCTTTTTAACCTTGAGGTGCTATTATTTGTTAAGATTTCCTCTAAAAAGAGCAAACGATAAGGGAGACCTACATGAAAACTTTGGACATTTCAAAAACAAATTATAAGGTTAGTGATTTCCTAACATGGCAAAAAGCCGGAACACTTGTTCTAAGCCCTAGCTTTCAAAGACGCCCTGTTTGGGAACCCGGAGCAAAATCATATCTAATAGATACAGTAGTGCGTGGCTTACCAATGCCGATTATCTTTTTGCGTGAGCAAAAGTCCGATTTGACAACTTTTGAACCAAAGAGAGAGGTCGTAGATGGTCAACAAAGGATACGCACTTTAGTTTCATATATAGCGCCTATCTTTCTTAAAGATTTGAATCAATCTAGAGATGTTTTTACCGTCAAGAGATCACACAATAAAGAGCTTTATGGTAAAACGTTCTCGGAACTTCCTAGCGAGACACAGCAAGCAATTTTAGATTATGAGTTCAGTGTCCATATTCTTCCTTCTAGTACCGACGATCGTGAAGTATTGGAAATTTTCGCGAGAATGAATGCCACAGGAGTAAAATTAAACGACCAAGAATTACGAAATGCGGAATATTATGGTGAATTTAAAACATCCATGTATAAAATTGCTTCAGAACAATTAAATAGATGGCGCACTTGGCAAATATTCACTGAAAATAACATAGCAAGAATGGAAGAAGTAGAAATTACAAGTGAATTCGCACTGCTAATACTTAAGGGATTAACTGGCAAGACCCAAGCTTCGATAAATAAGATTTATAAAGACAAAGATCCAGAATATCCAGAATGCGCCGAAGTAGAACGGCGATTCAGACTCATTATGGATACAATTGATAATACTCTAGGAGATGGATTGAAATATATCCCTTTTTCCAAAAAAACTTTGTTTTATTCACTTTTTGCCTTTGTTTATCAGTGCCAATTTGGACTTAACTCACCGATAGAAAAATTAACCGCTAAGCCCGTCTCTACTGATATCGTAGCAAAAATAAAATTGATTGGGAAACGCTTGCAGAATAAAACAGCGCCTGAAAAAGTACTAGAAGCAGCAACAAGAAGAACAACAAATATAGACTCAAGACGTACGCTTTTCAATTATTTCCTTGATGAGGCGAAAATTGGCTAATGACGTGCTCGTTTATTTAAATAAGTTAATAAGTCATCTTAATAACTTGGATAAAACGCGAATAAAAATGGAAGCGCTTTTAAAAAGTGGCGTTATTGTTCGCCGAGATATAGAGCAAGTTTATGAAGGCTTATTTATGGGTTCAATAACATCTTTGGAAAATTGGATTGAAAACTTATTTATAGGTTTAATGGTTGGTAGGATAAAGCATCCTTCCTCCTTAGTTGTTCCTCGTGTTTCTTTTAATTCAGATCGTATAGCGCGCGAAGTTACATTTGGTGGACGAAGCTATCTTGACTGGCTGCCTTATGAAAAATATACAAAAAAAAGAGCCAAGGCATTTTTTCGTAATGGTGTGCCTTTTACAAATTTAGACAATAAGGACATAAAAAAACTTAATATTTTATATACAGTTCGTAATGCCATTGCTCATAAGAGCCCTCATTCTTTAAGTCTATTTCAAAAGGAAATAATAGGGTCCAATCCGGTTAGTCAGCAAGAACGAAACCCGGCAGGGTATTTAAGAAGCATATTTCGGATTTCACCCTCTCAAACGCGATATGAAAATTTTATCACTGAAATGGTTTTAACAGTCAAAAAGCTGTGCAGTTAAAAAAAATACGTCTAGATTATAGGGTCAGGTCTGTAACAGCAAAGTGATAATGTCCTATTAGAGCAAAGTAGAAATGTCCTATTTCATGAGTGCTAAACTGCCTGTTTTGGAGAGGAGGCAGGATGGCAGAAAGGGACATTATCACGATGAGTCAGAAGGAGATGAAGCGG
>JAPLJA010000157.1 GCA_026388815.1 Pseudomonadota bacterium | reverse complement strand
GCTGGTGGAGATACAGTACGAACGGAACGACTTCGATTTTCACCGCGGCACCTTCAGGGTGAGGGGTGATGTGGTGGAGATCTTCCCTGCCTATGAGACTGATACAGCGATACGGCTTGAGTTCTTCGGCGACCGCATCGAGGCAATCTCAGAGATTGACCCCCTGCGCGGAAGAACGGTCCGGCAGCTTTCCCATATCGCCATCTACCCCAACAGCCACTATGTCACCACCCGGGACCGGCTGAAGGTGGCGATCAAGAACATCCGCCTCGAACTAAAAGAGCGGTATGACTACCTCATCAGCCAGAACAAACTCCTTGAAGCCCAGCGCATCAAGGAGCGGACCAACTTCGATCTCGAGATGCTGGAGGAGACCGGCTACTGCC
The DNA here is from genome assembly GCA_026388815.1 of Pseudomonadota bacterium. GTDB lineage: Bacteria > Desulfobacterota > WTBG01 > JAPLJA01 > JAPLJA01 > JAPLJA01. The sequence goes on along the minus strand of JAPLJA010000157.1, from coordinate 6,418 downwards.
ATGGAGTTGAGAACTACTCCCGTCACCTCGACGGGAGGATGCCCGGACAGCCCCCCTACGCGCTCCTCAACTACTTCCCTGAGGACTTCCTTGTCTTCGTTGATGAGAGCCACATCACCGTTCCGCAGCTCGTCGGCATGTACCGGGGCGACCGTTCGCGTAAAGAGACGCTCGTGGAGTACGGATTCCGCCTTCCTTCCGCCCTCGACAACCGTCCCCTCCGCTTTGAGGAGTTCGAGCAGCGCGTGAATCAGGTGACTTATGTCTCAGCCACCCCTGCTGATTATGAACTTGAGAAGGTGAAAGGAAAGGTGGTGGAGCAGGTCATCAGACCAACCGGCCTCATGGATCCTGCAATTGAGGTGAGGCCTGCCACCCACCAGGTGGACGACCTCCTCAATGAACTGAGGAAGCAGGTGGCGCGGAACGAAAGAACCCTCGTCACCACCCTGACCAAACGGATGGCTGAGGATTTAACTGAATACTACGCAGAGTTGGGCATCAGGGTAAAATACCTCCACTCTGACATCGACACCCTCGAGCGGATCAGGATCATCCGTGACCTCCGCCTGGGCAGTTTCGATGTGCTCGTCGGCATCAATCTCCTGCGGGAAGGGCTGGATCTCCCCGAGGTCTCTTTAGTTGCCATCCTCGATGCAGACAAGGAAGGCTTTCTCCGCTCAGCGCGTTCCCTCATCCAGACCTGCGGCAGGGCCGCCCGAAACCTCTCCGGGAGGATCATCATGTACGCTGATGAAGCTACTGACTCCATTAAGCGGGCAGTTGACGAAACCAACCGGAGGAGAAAGATCCAGTTAACATTTAACCGTGAAAACAATATCACCCCTGAAACAATCATCAAGGGGATCAGCAATGTCTTTGAATCTATTTATGAGCGGGACTACGTTACCGTCCCCGTCGTGCGGGAGGAACTGGCTGAGTACCGCTCTGTTGAAGATATCTCGAAGCTCATCGAAAAGTTACGGAAGGAGATGCTCAAGGCAGCAAAAGACCTGGAATTTGAGAAGGCGGCCGAAATGAGAGATAAAATTAAATTCCTGCAGGAACAGGAATTGCGATACCGATGAATTCTTGACTGGGAGAGAGAATTTCTATATTCTATGCATTAACAACATTTGAACTCTTGAACTCTGTAACTCTTGAACTCTTAACTCTTATGCCGGCGTGGTGAAACAGGTAGACGCAGAGGACTCAAAATCCTCCGGGCTTTAAGCTCATGGGAGTTCGATTCTCCCCGCCGGCACCATATTTCAGAGGGTTTATAACCCTCGGTGCTTTCAAAGTTAGTATTTTCGAGCCTTCCTAAAAGAAGAGATAACACCAGAAAGACTGCTATCACTTTATCAAAATTGTTCCTTCGCCTTGCATAAAATGAAAGACAGGAGCCTTCTGACCCCTGCCTTTGCAAATTTAATTTCTTATCCTTCTATCTGCTTATCCCGTATATCCTCCTCGGCATCACACTCACCGGCCCATGCATGGTACTGTTAATCAGAGGAAACATACCCCTGATAGCACTCAATCACATCTGTCCAACTTGCCTGACCGCTCACGTAGGCGGTGTACTTTGAGATGACATCAGACCAGATGGAGCATCCAGCGGACAATATCCCGGTTCCTTTTAATTGCACAGTGAACGTGGGTGTATCCTGGTCATTGGACGGGATGGAGAGCGTTGCATTTCTGCTCCCGGTTGCGGTGGGCGTGAATGTGACCTTAACGGTACAATTGTCGGATTGGGCCAGCGTCATTCCTGCACAGCCATTCTCGGCAATGGTGAAGTCTCCTGCATTGGTTCCCCCTAATGCAACCGTGCCCAGGCTTAAGTTTGTCGTGCCCGTATTCTGGACACTTGCTACTTTTCCCTCGGAAATCGTGCTCACTCCTACATTCCCGAAATCAATCTCCGTAGCATTATCAGGCAGCGTTACCGCGATGTTTGCCTGACTCTCCGTTGTGAACTGCCATGAAAACTCTGATGCCATGGAATTACCCACCTTGTCCTTGATTCCCGTGCTGAGCCGTGCCGTGTAGGTGGTGGAATAGGATAAAGCCTTGGATGGTATGAAGGAGACGGTTCTTGTCTCTTCGTCATATCCTACTGTGCCAGTGATACCCCCGATTGTGAAGGTGGTGGTAATTGTGGCAGAATCAATTGGCTCGGAGAATGTTGCAGTTATTGCTGGCAAATAGAGGGGCGGTTCTGTAGAGAAGGGTGTGGCTATTACATGGACACTGGTTTCGCCCGCTTTCGGGTAGGTTCCGGTCACCGTGGGCGGGGTGGTATCAGAGGGATTCGGATTGACTGTTATCCTGACCTTTGCCGGGTCGCTGTCAACGGTCCCGTTGTTGACCACATAGGAGAACTCATCCTGGCCGCTGAATTCCTCCATGGAGGTATAGGTAACATTCGGGGGATTTCCCGTAAGCGTCCCATACTGAAGAGGTGTGGTGATCCGGTAGGTGAGGGCATGTGAGCCAGAGTCCCTTCCCGTGAGGGTGATGGAGACCGGTGTTCCTGCTGTTGTCTCCACGGTCTGGGGGTCTGCCGCAATGGTCTTAACGGTATTGACAATGGGATTTGTGGGCGTTATCTCAGGGACGCTCGGGAAATAAACGTCGGCACGGTTGACGATGTCAGTCCCGCTTGGGACACCATTCTTAACATTTACACTGAATGTGACTGAACCTTTGCCCTGGGGAGGAAGTGTGCCGATATCCCAGCTCAGGAGCCGTGAGACACTTGAATACGAGCCTCCGTTATTGATTACCAGCGTTGCTTCGTCTAAATTTATGTCCAGCGTATCGAGGATAAAGACCCCATAGGCCGTTCCTGTGCCTACGTTCTCACAGTCTATGGTATAGGTGATCTTCTGACCCGGTATGACATCGCCGTTGCTGTCTACAGACTTCTCATTCGGGTCACCGCCGGTACGTACTTCAGCCGTCCGGGGTTTTAAATGTGGTTCGCAACTGGGTATAGAGATAACTTTATAGGAACTCTGGGATTGCGACTTCTTTGCTTCACACGGAGATGCGCAATGTGGCAAAGGATAATCTCTGCATATATATCCATCTTCACACGCTTTATCACACAGATCATCATGGCCGCACCCCCATATTGAGCCTGCGCTGGACGATTTACAGTATGAGTACTCAATGATTTCACGACTTGACAAGACTAAAAACGGGGAAAATCTCGAACAAAAGGAGAGTGCTTCACCTGGTGCACATTGCCATTTAGAGGTATTCTTGCAGTCATCTTTGCATTGACCTATAACGTTACCATCTTTCAGACGTTTTTTTCTTTCGAGCACCAGCAGATAGATTGTAGCACACTTCCCGCAATTCACTGGATCACGCTCCTCCCATTCAAGCGCTTGCTGACATGCAATACATGATTGGGTGTTTTTCCCATTGAATTTGTCACGTATATAGTCATTCCATGCAGGAATTTTTATCGTAATACAATTAGAGATGCACGTGAAGAAGGCCGGACTGTGAGCCTCAGCCCAGGTCCCCCACGGTGTAACTGACCCATCGTTTGTATTGATGCTGTAGCCGCCATCCTTATTGAAGAGAGAATATACATACACGTCCTCCTGGTATCTCTCGATAAAGACCTCATCCTCAACCTTTTTAAGGAAGATGGGACCGTATTGTTGCGGGTCAATAAGCACAAAGACCATGGAGGATGATCCATCACTGAAATAGAGCTGCTCTGCCACATTGTCAAAGGCGTAGCCAAGGCTCAATGCATGGTCAAAGAGGCCTTTCAGCTCCTGGTCTGATGCAAGGAGGTCATTGATCTCTGCCTCGGTAAAGGTTGTCTCCGAGATGACTTCAACGGGAACGTAGGTGAGATAGTCGTCCACGTTAATGCTGGAGGTAATGTTTCGAGCGGCCATATCGGCAAACAGGGTTATCTCAGTATGAAGAGGCAGCCCCCACGGGACCTCCACCTTCACAGACATTGAACCGGTTTGTCCCGGACTCACATCCCCCAGCTTCCAAAAGACCTCGCTCCGGTCGTCCCTGTAGATGCCATCGTTCGTGCTTGAAGTATAGAGAAACCCTCCTGGGAGATCGAGAATGACAACAGCATCATCCAGTGTCTCGCCCAATACATTTTCATATTCGATCAGAAAGGTGACCTCCTCTCCTGGGCTCATCATCTCCATACTCCAGAGATAAAGCATGCTGGGTTCCGGAAAGAGGGCCTGAACCGGCGTTGTTTTGGGGGTGTCATACGTCCCCATCCCGAGCTGGCCGCTATGATTCCAACCGCACCCCCAGACGGTTCCGTCATTTTTGATCATGAGGCTGTGATATTCTCCTGCTCCCACGGCTTTAACCCCTGTCAGAAACCCGGTCGGATCGGATGGATCTTTCATCTGCGCGGGGCTGGTCTGGGGAATGTTGTTTGTAGTTCCGTCGCAGAGCACACCTGCATAGTTTGATCCCCATCCCCATGCTGTGCCGTTACTCTTCACCGCGAGGCTGAACCGGTCATCCGCAGCGATGGCAGTGATCCCCGTCAGGTACCCTGTCGGGTCAGCGGGATCGATGACCTGGACAAAAAACTTCGGGGGTTCAGGGGGCGGGAAGGATGAGCCGATGGTTGTCCCATCACCGAGTTGACCCTCAGAATTGCGTCCGCAGGCCCAGACCGTCCCATTTTTCTTAAGGACAACATTATGTTCCCAACCGGCTGCAAGGGCAGCAACATCGGTCATGCCTGCCACTTGCCCGGCCACATTCTGAGGCGTGGAGCCAGTACCGTAGATTATCCGTCCGATTTGTGCATAATCCCCACCTCCCCAGGTCCACACTGTCCCGTTGCTTTTCAGTGCTATTGAAGAGCCTGCACCAGCGGCGACAGCAACAATGCCCTGCAGAAAACCCGACGGATCAGAGGGATCCTTGACCTGGACCGGTTGAGTTCTGTTATCATAGGTACCATCCCCCAGACTGCCGCTGCCATTATAGCCCCACGTCCACACTGTCCCGTTGGTTTTGAGAGCGATGCTGTAGACGTTGCCAGCCGCGACGGCCTCAACGCCGGTTAAAAATCCGGTCGGGTCCGATGGATCTTTTACCTGTACAGGAGCCGGCTTGTTGATGTTTGTCCCATCGCCCAGTTGATAGTACGAATTCGAGCCCCACCCCCAGACGGTTCCGTCACTCCTCAAGACTAAGCAATGATACGGACCCGATGCAATGGCAACCACATCGCGGGGCAGGGCAACCAGTGTGGGGATGTTTTTATCGATCCATGTCCCGTCCCCGAGCTGACCGTAATAATTATTATCGCCGTATGTCCAGACCGTCACATCATCTCTTAATGCTATGGTGTGAGCATTACCGCCATCTGCAGAAATCACTTTCGGCCCCTGTCCAAAGGCTGCAGCCGTAAGACAGATAATGATGGATGGCACCAGAATCATCAGATGGCATAGTGTTCTTTTCATATCGTCCCCCTTTCTTTTTGGCATTGGACCAATTCAGCAATTACATTTTATTTGATGGAGTAATTAAACTTAATCTCCCTTGAACCCGTCTTCTTTTTACAAGATATCAAATAAAAAAACTCCCACCAGCAGAGTGACTGAGAGAAACCTACCCATACTTCCTTATAGACTGACCAGCTAAGGAGATGGGGCAATTGTTTGAACAGGTGTTTCTCTTGAAGGGGTAAACCGTCTTCTTGCACTTCATTCCAACTGCTCTGTGGAAAAACTTTCTGGCGGGCCTGTCCTGGCATCTATAAGCTGATACCATTAGTAGTCCATCTCCCTTAGCCGGTCAGATTTTATTACAGCTTACTTTGAGTAAACAAAACCTACTACTGAATGGAGTATTGTGTCAAGGAGAAAAGAGTTGGAAAGGGTCAGCCTGAGCAGTGGAAAAAAAAGGCAGGAGCCATTGCTGGATTCTGCCTTTTTTACGGCATTCTTCGAGCATATAGTAATAGGTCGTCCTGTTCTTCAGTCCTTCATCAGTGAACTCGTAAGTTGAACCCTGGGTTGCTTTAACCTGCAAACAAAAAAACCAATTGCAGTCCCAAGAGTGTTAGTAACGATGTCAATCATGTCTGATGAGCGACTGGGAAGAAAAGCCTGAACTACTTCTATGGTCAAACTGATAGTAAATCCGCTTATCACTGATAGAATAAGGAAGTTTCTGAAAATCCATCTCTTTCTTTTTAGATACACTGAGAACAAAAATCCTAACGGAATAAAACCAATGATATTGATAAGGATATCAACCCATTGATGTCGCCAATAATTGAATGAAAGGTTCCACTCCAAAAAAATTCTTTTATACGGGCGAAAATACCGGTGAATTTTCAGATCAGCGGGTTGACCTTTGCCATGATCTGTAACTGTTGAGCCAC
>JAPLJA010000251.1 GCA_026388815.1 Pseudomonadota bacterium | reverse complement strand
CCCTATGCGAAGGCGCTTACCAACAAGGCAACGAACACTGACAATCTCCTCCTTGCCTTCGATCCTCATTCCCCTGTCAAGGATCTATCTCCGGACACCCGTGATAACACGCATATCGTCCCCAAATCCATCGTGATGAATAACGCCTTTGACTGGCAGTGGGATATCAGCCCTGATATCCCTTTTGAAAAGCTGGTCATTTATGAGGTACATCTGAAGGGGTTCACCGCGCACCCATCCTCAAGCGTGAAATACCCCGGAACCTACGTGGGATTCATCGAAAAGATTCCCTACCTGAAAGAACTTGGCATCAATGCCGTTGAATTCCTGCCCCTCCAAGAGTGCTACGTCGAGGACCTTCTTGTCGAAAAAGGGCTGACGAACTTCTGGGGGTATAACACCATTGGTTTTTTTGCCCCTGAGTCATCATACAGCACGCAGAGTTACGCTGGCTGCCAGGTGCATGAGTTCAAGACCCTGGTAAGGAAACTCCACCGCGCAGGCATTGAGGTCATCATGGATGTAGTTTACAACCACTCAGGCGAGGGAAATGAACTGGGACCTACCCTGTGCTTTAAAGGGGTGGATAACCCGACCTACTACTGTCTGGGCGGTTCCCAGCCGGAGCCCTATCGCTACTACTGTAACTACACGGGGTGCGGGAACAGTCTTAACTTCTCCAATCCCAGGATCCCGTACTCAACCGGGTAAAACTCATTGCCGAGCCGTGGGACATGAGTACTTACCAGGTGGGGAATTTCCCCATTGACTGGTGTGAATGGAACGGGAAATTCAGGGACACCCTGAGAAAATTTTGGAAGGGTAATCCAGGACAGATAAGAGACCTCGGATACCGCTTAACCGGCTCTGCCGATTTGTACGGAGAAGACGGGAGGTCTCCTTACAACAGCATCAATTTCATCACCTGCCACGACGGATTTACCCTCAACGACCTTGTCTCATACAATGTGAAGCACAATGAGGCGAACCGTGAAAACAACAACGACGGCACCAACGAGAACAATTCTTGGAACTGCGGCGCCGAGGGAACAACAGATGATATCCGTATCATCAACCTGAGAAAGCAGCTCATAAAAAATTATGTATGCCATCTTCTCTTTTCTTCAGGCATACCGATGATCTTGGGCGGCGATGAATTCATGCGAACTCAGAGAGGGAACAGCAATGCCTACTGCCAGGACAATGAAATAAGCTGGTTCCACTGGGATTACGTGAAGAAGAACGGAGATATAGTGGAATTCTTCAAAAAGGCGATTGTTTTCACCAGGCACTATGCTGTCCTCCAGCAGCGAAAATTCTTCCAGGGCCTCGACCTTGATGACGATTCCTTCGCTGACATCACCTGGTATGGCACAGACCTCGAAAAACCAGCCTGGGACAACCCTGAACTCCGCACCCTCTCCTATCAGATTGACGGAGGGGAAGAAAAATCAGACAACGGTGACTACCATCTTTTCTTTATCCTGAATGCAGACTCCAATGCGCACAAGGTTAAAATTCCTTCCCCCAGAGAGGGAAAGAGATGGTACCGGGCCATTGACACCAGCCTCAGGAGCGGCGAAGATTTTTTTCCTCCTGGTGAAGAACTTCTTCTCATCCCCTCTGATGATTACTCTGCCAGCCCGAGGAGTACAGTGGTACTGGTGGGGAAATAAGCACTGCATACCTGCGTTAAGAATTATCTTGCAAACGGTGGAATTCTAAAGTAATAGTGCTCTTGAAAAAGTTTCTACTCATTCCGAGAGAGAGTTAGACGTGGAATTGCCCACCGAACTTACCAATCCCTTTTTACCTGAAGAGTTAAAGGTCCCGGGAGACGGCCTCATCTTCATTGATTCTGCCGGCTATGTTCAACTGGTAAACAGCACGGCTGAAGATATTTTCGGTGTCCAGGAGGCAGAAGCAAAGAATGTAAAACTGGGGAAAGTAATCACCAACCGGAGCCTCCTTGAATTGTCCAGAAAGACCACCGAGGGGAAAAATCTCCAGACCAACATCGAGATTGGCATCAATAAGCCTTCTAAGAAGACTCTCAGCGTAAGCATTACCCCCCTCTTTGATAAGAAAAAGAATTATGTTGGGCAGATCCTCCTCTTGCGGGATATTACCGAAAAGAGCCGGTTTGAAAGACAGCTTTCCTCCCAGAACCAGCTCTCCACCATCGGGATCCTTGCGAGCTGGGTTGCCCATGAGGTACGAAACCCACTCACGGCCATCAACGTTCACCTCGAACTCCTCAAGGAAGAAGTGCTCAATCCTTCTGAGGGATCGAGAGAAGAAATCTCCACCATCATCCAGACCATCCAGAGTGAAGTGGAGAGGCTTGACAATAACGTGAGAGGATTCCTCGACTTCAGCAAACTTCCGCCCCTCAAGAGAGAACCAACTGACCTTAACCAGCTCATCAAGTCTATCGAATGGTTCATCAACTCAGAGGCCCAGCAGGCAGATGTCAAAGTGACGACCCAATTCGGGGAAGACCTCCCTAGGATCCCGATCGATACCAATCAGCTTACCCTTGCCATAATCAACCTGGTCAAGAACAGTATTCAGGCAATGCCGTCCGGAGGTAATCTCACCATCACCACCTGTAACAATGCTGAGTCAATCAGCCTGACCATAAGCGATGAAGGTGAAGGCATTGCACCTGAGAACATGGATAAGATATTTGACTTTCTCTTCAGCACCAAACCGCACGGCTCAGGACTTGGTCTCCCCATCTGCAAAAGGATTATCAAGGAACATGGGGCTGAAATTTCCTTTGAGAGCACCATCGGAAAAGGATCAACCTTCACCATCTCTTTTCCCAAGGGTAACGGCCAATGAAGAGAACCATTCTCATCGCCGAAGATGATCCGCACATCCTGGAAGGTCTGAAAAAATTTCTCCTGAAAAGGGATTATGAAGTGTTGACTGCTCCGGATGGAGCCCGGGCCCTGAAGACAGCTCAAAAAGAAGACGTCCACCTCATCATTGCCGATCTCCTTATGCCCAAGCTGGACGGGATCCAGCTTCTCAAAAAGGTCAAGGAAATAAAATCCCACATCCAGGTCATTCTCATGACTGCCCACGGAACCATTGAAAAGGCGGTTGAGGCAACGAAGGGGGGTGCCTATGATTTCCTCATCAAACCCCTTGATCTCAAAAGGATGGAACTGATCATTGAAAAGGCTCTGGAGAAGGAATCACTGCTCGAAGAGAACATCGAATTGCAGAATAAACTCAAGGACAAGTTCGGCTTTAAGAATATCATCGGCCGAAGCAGCGTGATGAAGAGGGTCTTCGAGATTATCAGACAGGTTTCTCCCCGGCGGAGCAACATCCTCATCTATGGAGAAAGCGGGACGGGGAAGGAACTGGTTGCTAACGCCATCCACTATTCAAGCCCACGGGCTTCCATGCCTTTTATTAAAGTCAACTGTTCTGCCCTGGGAGAAGGGGTGCTGGAGAGCGAACTCTTCGGACATGAAAAAGGGGCTTTCACCGGTGCATTGGGTAAGCGCCTGGGCAGGTTTGAACTGGCAAACGGAGGAACCATCTTATTAGACGAGGTTGGAACGATCTCTGCCCATCTTCAGACCAAGCTGCTCAGGGCAATTCAGGAAAGGGAGTTTGAAAGGGTCGGCGGAGAAAAGACAATCAAGGTGGATGTCAGGCTCATCACCGCCACGAACATAGACCTGAAGAAAGCAGTGCAGGACGGGAGGTTCAGAGAGGACCTCTACTACCGGCTGAACGTGGTAACTGTTACCCTCCCGCCTCTCCGTGAGAGGAAAGAGGACATCCCTTTTCTCGTGGACCACTTTATCAGAAAGTACAATAAAGAGAACCAGACCAGGATTAAAGGGATCTCATCCAGGGCACTAAAATACCTTCTCCGCTACCCCTGGCCCGGAAACATCCGGGAGCTTGAGAACTGTATCGAATCTGCCATGGCCTTTGCATCAGGGGATTCCATTTCTCCTGAACACCTTCCGGATTACATCCAGGGCAGCCAAGTCCCTTGAGATGGGCGTAAGAACCATTCACCGAAAACTTCATGAATACGGTTTCTGATTGACCACAAACAATGAGGAGATAAAGATGAAGGATAGAAAAAAGACAAGTCGAAGAAAAGCAGCACTGAAAAAGAAAAGAGAAAAATCAGTTCTCCGGACAACAAAAGGCGAAAGAAAGCGCTCGGTGTAATTATAAGTAATAAGTAATAAGTGCAATCCTGACTACTTCCTGTGACGGTTTTTCTGTTCCTCTGCCAAAATGGCAGTATTTCAAGATACGGAGCACCGTTGTGTGCAATTACGGCAAGAACATGATGAACTTTGATAGAAGAACCTCGTTAGCTGCTCTTAAACGCCTCCGCCTGCCGGTGAGAATAAATACTATTTCCTGCCATTTTTTTGTCTGGGAAGGCCTATTTCCCGCACTTCCATAAGTAGCAGCCTCAAAGGGAGTTTCATTCTTTTTTTACCTTGGCATCAAGTTTGCTTTTCCTATTATTTAGCATAAATTTTATTCTGGATGATTTGTATGCCCTTGAGTGAAGCGAAGAAGATTCTCTTAACCGAAGAGGATACTGTAGTACGAGATGGCTTGGCGAAACTCTTAAAAAAAGATGGGTATCAGATTACCAAGGCGTCATCGAGCAGCGAGTTGATCAGGCAGATCAATGCAGGAAGTTTTGACTTGATTTTAGTTGATGTGCACCTCGGACAGCCAGAAGGTATCGAAGTGCTGAAGGTATTAAAGGATACAAAGCCTGGCATACCTATCCTCGCCATGGTCTCTCACACCTCTGGCGG
>JAPLJA010000084.1 GCA_026388815.1 Pseudomonadota bacterium | reverse complement strand
GACTCTATCTGACGAGAGAAACAGGTTCAGGCAAGGTGGCAGGGATGGTGGATAGCGCAGACCACTTCGGCGCCTGCCTCGGCGCTTTACTCACCGGAACCCTCCTGGTGCCCATCCTCGGATTGAAGGTTTCCTGTGTCTTTATCGGGGTATTAAACCTGACGAGTGTAATCTTGCTCGTGATGAATCTATGGCAGGAAAGAATTAGGCAATAGGCAATAGAAAAAATCCAAATGACCAAGCTCAAATGTCAAATTTGTAATTTGTCCGCCGAAGGTGGATTGGCATTTGATATTTCCCTTGAACCTTGTATTTTTTATCTGAGGGCTTCCGGCCCCTCCCGGTCAATAATATCCCGCAAGGTTTCTCCCGGCTTTGCCTTGCGCAATTTCCCTATGGCGTTCTTCAGGATCGTGATGGTCCTCTCTTTGGTGGTAAAATTTTCAATGGTCTCAGCAATCTTGGGCTGGCGTGCCCCGGACCCGCCGGCAATGACACGGAATCCCCTGGCACCGGTTACCAGCTTGCCGGTAGGACAATCCCGGGCGCAGAGTTCGCACATGGCACACACCTTCCGGTCAATGACCGGACCCTGGTCGGTAAGCTTTATTGCTTTGTCAAAGCACATCTTCAGGCATTCACCGCACTGCGTGCATTCAGCATCGGTAATATCCACCCGGTGCTGGATGGTAATACCAAAGTCCTTTAAATAGGGACTTACACAGCAGTTGGGACAGCCGGTGAGGACAACGTTAAAACGGTGACCCGCATGAAGTGCAATGGGGGCAAGGTCTGCTATAATTTCGTTCACCTTTTCCTCTTCCAGAACCGCCTTTACGGAACGCATCATGTCTTTGATTATATTTCTCACCTCCGGAGTATTTTCTCCATATTTTGTAAAGCAGACATCGATGCTATAGAGTACCTCCTCGTTATCAAAAAAAAGCTCTTCTTCCATGGAAGGTGCCGGCCCTTCCCCTGCAAGAAATGCCTTCAACTCTCTCGTTTTTTCTTCTCCCATGAAATCCCCGTAAACCTTCTCTGTCTCCTTCACTACTTCGAGGGTTACCCGGTCAAGTCCTTTATGCCGGGCTATCTTCTCTGACTGCAGGCGGGCGATAGAACTCATCATGGGCGGAATCGGTATCTGCTCCTGTAGCTGTTTTGCATCTTCATCCCACTTCATTGTTTTCTCCTTGTGCTTTAGAATATGTAATGATGTATCCTTTTCTCCTTCAGGCCGGTGATCACAACCTATCGTTTAATTTAATTACAGACCGTTTCTCTGAAAGTCAATAATTTTATTCCAAACATCTATTTGGAAAAATTCGTTACATGAGTTATATAGAGAGATACAGGTCAACATTTAATATCAGGAAATATATTGACTATGCATGTTCGCTCTCAGGGTATCCAGAATAACTCTTATGTACCCATAAATAAAAAAGGGAGGTCGTTATGAAACATATCATCCAACAATCAATATTCTTTATGCATGGTACCTTCTATGCGGGCTTGGCAGTGTGCCTGTTCATGATGGCAAAGGGAGAGGCGGCGCACGCAACAGGAACGGTGTCTGAATTGAAAATCGTGGATTATGTTGACCTCAACCGCTACCTGGGAAAATGGTATGAAATTGCACGGATTCCTGTTTTCTTCCAAAAGGAATGTGCAGGGGGAGTAACAGCGGAGTATGCACTCATGAAAGATGGGAAGATCAGTGTATTGAATCAATGTTGCACCGAGGAAGGCAAAGTCAAACAGGCAAAAGGGCGTGCCTGGGTTGTTGATAAAAAAACCAATGCAAAATTAAAAGTCAGCTTCGTCCCATTTCTGGGTCTCTGGTTATTTGCTGGCGATTACTGGATTATTGATCTCGGAACTCAATATGAGTATGCCGTGATTGGAAACCCTTCCCGGAGTATCGGATGGATTCTGAGCCGGACACCAACTCTCCCTGACGAAGTTATGAAGGGTATTGCTGAAAGGCTCAAATCTCAGGGATATGATTTTTCTCAATTTACGATGACCGACCAGAAAAAATTCAAATGCGGTACAGAATAGACACAGGAGAAGTCTCTCGATGAGGAGCGGCATTCATCTCACGGGTCCTTCGTAATTATTGCTGATATGGTCTTCTGTTGCTGATGAAAAATGAATTTAAGGATTACATCTGCCGCCCTTTCTGCATGTTCTTCAGAGAAGGTGAGAAAGAGGACTTTGCCTGCCAGGGGGCAGACGTGATTGAACGCCTGGTAAAGCAGGGGCGATTACATCCTGAACAGTTACCGCGGTATGGAAAAATCCCCGGCAAAAGGTGGCAACATGATCCTGCCTTGGATGCCGCTGTCTGCCAGCCCTGCCCCTTTAAAGCACAGGACTGTGACTTTCAATCTGAAAGCCCGCCCCCTCGTGCCGAGCCTTGCGGGGGCTATATCCTTCTCACTCTCTTGAAGGAAAGAGGAATTCTCTCAGCTCATGACCTTTTGAAGGCTGGTTCTTCTGACTCCTGACTTCTGGATTCTGAATTCTCTCTTATTTGCCAGGCTCTTTTGATATCTTCTTGAGCTGCTCGATGAGGACGGAGATCTGCGGGTCTCCCAGTTTTTCCGCCATTCGTACCGCTTTCCAGGCTGACGGATAATCCTTTTTCAGAGCATAGGCAGTAGCAAGGTTGGTGTAGGCAACGGCAAGTTTGGAATCATACTGGACAGCCTTCTCTGCTGCCTTGATCGCCTCGTCGATATTTCCATTCTCACGATGGGCAAAGGAAATGGCGCTGTAGCAATGAGCAGAGATGGGTTTTAAGAAGAGGGCGTTCTTGAATTCGCTTATGGCCTGGCTGTACTTCTCGTTCCGGTTATAGACCAGGCCCAGGTTATAGCGGGCGTCAAAATCTTTAGGATCAAGCTTGATTGTTTTCTGATACTCCCGGATGGCCTCGTCATCTCTCCCCTTTTGCTGGTAGAGCGCCGCCAGGCAGTAGTGGATATCCGGGTCATCAGGGCTTAATTCTGCTGCCTTCTCATATTCAGTGATGGCTTCATTCGTTTTCCCCTGTTCAATATAGGTTTTGGCGAGACGGAGGTGGATCTTGAGGAGATCAGGCTTCAGTTCAACCGCTTTCTGGTACTGCTGCACGGTTTCCTCCTGATCACTCCCCTTCCCGTACCTCACCCCTTCCTCGTTGTATTCGGATGCGGTACCTGCATTGGCATAGGCCTCGGCATACTGGGGGTCAAGCTCTGCTGCCTTTTTAAACTCCCTCTTTGCCTCCTCATGCCTGCCAGCATTTCCGTAAGCGACACCCAGGTTATAGTGAGCCTGGGCAAAGTCCGGTTTTAACTGAATCACCTTTTCATACTCGGCAATCGCCTCATCCAGCATCTCCTTTTCCCCGTAAGCTATCCCGAGGTTGAAGTGGGCTGAGGCAAGGTTCGGCTTTAACGCTATTGCCTTCTGGTATTCAGCAATCGCCTCATCGATCTCATCATTCTTGAAATGGCTGATACCGAGATTTACGTGGTATTCTGCTGTCTCCCTCTTTCCCTGTGCCTGAAGGAGGGATGGTATGGAAAGCAGAAAGATGAGCATGATGGCGGAAAGAAGAAAAATCTTCGATTTCATGCCTTTAATCTACCATAATTTTCTCAATTTTTCTAAAAAATTAAAGGTGTTAGACAGTAAGAATTTTAGAATATGTTAGATTTTAGAATATTGACTTACATTATGACCTAATGTAAGATAAATCATAATTATATGGAGGTGAAAACGTTATGGAGACAGCCTATGTAACCAGCAAGGGACAGCTCGTTATCCCCGCACGGCTCCGCCGCAGGTACGGCATCAAACCAGGGACAAAGGTCTGCTTTGTCGAGCGGGATAATGAAATCCTGTTCCAACCTGTGACAAAAGAATATATCCGGAGTGTGTGTGGTATGCTCAAAAGCGATACTTCGGTTACGCAGGAGTTGTTGAAAGAGCGGGCAAGGGATAAGGAGCGGGAGGAGGCCAAACTTGAAAAGTTCCGTTCTCGATAGTTACGCTGTCCTTGCCTTCCTCTTCAATGAAGGTGGCGCTGGAAAGGTGGCTGAGCTCTTTGAGAAGGCAGCAGAATCAGATACGTTCGTGTTCATAGCAGCTCCAAACTGGGCTGAGGTACGATATATGGTCGAACGAAAGGTCGGCAGGGGACAGTGGGACGCAGTAAGAACAAAACTTCTTGCACTCCCGATCGAGATTATACCGGCGGATCAGCTCCTGGCCGAGTTAGCTGGTGAGATAAAAGTTTCAAAGAGGATCTCTCTGGCTGACTGTTTTGCCGCGGCATTGGCACATCTAAAGAAAGCTGATCTCTATACCGGTGATCCTGAGTTTCGATCGATTGAAAAAGAAATAAAGGTTATCTGGTTATAACCCGGTTAAGTGTTGGCTGGCCTTTTCTCACATCAACCATCCATTCTTCTCATATCAAAAGCCAAGGCCAGACACCATTCTTCTATATTGCTAATCCCGAAAACGGAGCGCGCCAAATAACCGGTTAAAACTCGACCCCTAAAATTATAGTGAAGCCGAGACATTAATCAGCTTCTTTTCAGAAAATATTCTTTCAGGGGAGCATATTCCATCATCATAAAGAAAATCGTGCCGACGACCATCATTAACGGGATGGCAGCTAAGGGGATTGCCCGTGGAAATAAAGCGGGCGGACTATAACATGCAATTGAGGCAATTACAATCCATCCCAGCTTGCGATAAAAACCGTCCTTCATCTGTCTTCCATCCCTGATCATGGCGATGGCAGTTGCTAACCCTTGTATCACCCATGGCAGGATGCGGATAGTGCTCCACTCAGGTGGACGATTTGGGTTTGTCCACTGATTTTGGGGCAGTAAGACCAGGATGATTCCCAGCACACCGAGACCCATGAGAACCCGGTAAAAGACCCCTTCGGATTTTTGAAACCGTAGGGCCCAAATATTCGTGAAACACAGCATCAAGCAATATATCGAGATAAGTTCAAAAATGCTGCTGGCTGCCGAAAGGATAGGGCCACTCTCAAGCGATCCCGCTGCAATTGCCCAAAGTCGCGTCCCAACATGAGCAAGGTCACCGATAAAGAGCAGCGTAAATGCGAGGAGGAAACGTTTTGCTATCGATAAATGCTCTGGTTTGACTCGTTTCATCCGTAACGCCATGATGAGAATAACGCCAAAGATAAATGTTAAGTAAATGACGTTAAAGCCCATTTCCATATATTGTGGTTTTGCCATATGACGCATCCTCCTTTTGTGATTTTGAATGGTAGAATATTCTCTTTATAGCAATTTCGTCCGGGATTGCAAGGGAATTCTCCTGTCCTGTCCATCAATCCTCTTGAGATATCTAAAAAGTCGAGAACAGGGTTCCGAGTGCGAATCCAAGATTTTTTCGGTCACAATTCTTTTGTAGGGGCGAGGTGACCTCGCCCTTACACCTACCAAAAAATTTCAGGTGGACATTGTTCGTTACTTCGTGATAGAAATTTCACATCGTCTTGATAAGAGGTTTTAGCAATGAAAAGTATAGGGATCATTGCCAAGAAGAACAAACCAGAGGCAGTTGAAGTCACACGCAGGCTTCTCCCCTGGCTTGAAGAAAGAAATATCGAGGTCTTTCTGGATCACAATATTGCCTCCCCGGTAATGCCAGCAAAGGGGTTGGAGAAAGCGGAGATTCCTTCCCGCGTGGAGATGATCGTGGTCCTCGGCGGAGATGGGACACTCCTGAGCGTAGCACGCCTGGCAGGCATCGAGAACATTCCCATCCTCGGCGTAAACCTCGGGGCCATGGGATTTCTCACCGAGATACCCCTGGAAGAACTCTATCCAACCCTGGAGAAAATCCTGAAGGGCAATTATGAAAAAGACAGACGGATGACCCTTCAGGTTGTAGTCCGGCGGGAAGGCAAGCCCATTGCTTCATATGCGGTTCTCAACGATGTGGTAATTAACAAGGGCGCACTGGCCCGGATCATTGATCTGGAGATAAACATCAACAGCAGGTATCTTACCACCTTCAAAGCTGATGGCTTGATCCTCTGCACACCTACAGGCTCCACAGGCTACTCTCTGTCTGCCGGCGGACCGATTATCCACCCCTCTCTCGACAACATCTGCCTCACCCCCATCTGCTCTCATACCCTGACAAATCGCCCTCTCATCCTTCCCGATATGGCTGCCATTGATGTTCTGATTAAATCCCGGCATGATGATGTTTTTCTTACCTTGGATGGTCAGGAAGGTCTCCCTTTAAAACCGGATGACACTATCTCTGTGCAGAAGAACCCGAACTACATTACCCTTATAAAATCACCCTACCGGAACTACTTTGAGGTATTGAAGACGAAGCTCAAGTGGGGAGAACGATGAAACTACAGTTTCGAGTTGCGAGTTTTTAGTTTTGAGTTAATGAAATATTATAGAACCAACCAGAAACCAGAAACTACAAACCAGAAACTTCTTTTTGCCTAACGTGCTAACAGAACTGCATATAAAAAATTTCGCTATTATAGATCAGTTGACGATTTCATTTCCCCGGGGGTTTACCATCCTCTCAGGAGAAACAGGGGCAGGAAAATCGATCATCATCGGGGCACTTACCCTCCTCATGGGAGGGAGGGCATCGGCTGACCTCATCCGCTCGGCTGAAGAGGAGGCATCCGTTGAGGCGATCTTCGATATCTCCCGCTCCCCTTTTCTCGCTCAGAAGCTTGCGGAGTGGGGAGTCGAGGGTGATGACAGCCTCCTCCTCCGGAGAGCCATCTCCCGTTCGGGGAAAGGCAAGGCCTTCATCGGCAGCCATCTCGTCACCATAACAATGCTGGGGAATCTCGGTGAAGAGCTGATCAATATTTCCGGGCAGCACGAACACCAGCTCCTCCTTAAG
This sequence comes from Pseudomonadota bacterium, assembly GCA_026388815.1. GTDB lineage: Bacteria > Desulfobacterota > WTBG01 > JAPLJA01 > JAPLJA01 > JAPLJA01. The sequence goes on along the minus strand of JAPLJA010000084.1, from coordinate 12,138 downwards.
CCGGATCAGCACCTGGAGATCGTGGACGAGTTCGGCGGGCTCTTGCCGCTAAGGAACACCTATACCAGCACCTTCCACCAGCTCACCTCTCTCACCCAGGAACTGAACGCACTGATCCAGGCAAAGGAGAGGAGAGAAGAAAGGATCGAACTCCTCAGGTTCCAGATCAAAGAGATTACGGATGCGAACCTTCACCCCGGAGAAGAGGAGCAGTTGCGTGAGGAGAGGAGCATCCTGAACAGCTCTGAGAAACTCTTTCAGACAACCAAAAAGGCCTATGAAACGATCTATGCCGATAAAGGGTCTGTTCTGGAACAGCTGAAGAGCGCCCTGCGGGAATTGAAGGAGCCCTCTCAGATTGATGCACGGCTCTCTCCGCTCTTCAGCACGCTCGAGTCTTCAGTCTTTCAGGTGGAAGACCTCGCTCTATCACTCCGGGACTACTATCAGAGGATCGAGTTTGATCCAAAGCGGCTGGAGGAGATCGAGTCGAGGCTCGCTGAAATACATGCGTTGAAAAAGAAGTACGGAGAGACCGTTGAGAAAGTCATCGCTTCCCGGGACAGGGCGGAACACGAGCTGAAAGAACTCACGGAGAGCGGAGAAAAGATTGAGGAGCTGAAAGGCGCTCAGGAAAAGCTGGACAAAGAGACCCTGGAGCTCGCCCGGAGGTTATCCCAGGAGAGGAAGAAGGCGGCAGCGGCGCTGAAGGAGAAGGTGGAAAAAGAGCTTGCCTCGCTGGGCATGAAGAAAACCGTCTTTGAAGTAAAGGCCGTGGGCGCCTCAGCAAAGGGAGAGGGAAGGGAAAACATCGTCATTGATAACCACTCCCTCCATGAAAAGGGAATGGACGATCTTGAATTCTTCATCTCCCCGAACCCGGGCGAGGAATTGAAGCCCCTCTCGCGGATTGCGTCGGGAGGAGAGCTTTCCCGGATCATCCTGGCACTGAAGAGGATCATCGCCCAGGAAGAAGAGGTATCCACCCTCATCTTTGACGAAGTGGACGCAGGCATTGGAGGGGCCACGGCAGAAGTGGTGGGGAGGAAGCTGAAGGAGATCTCCCGCAGGCACCAGGTGCTCTGCATCACCCACCTCCCCCAGATTGCCTGCTTTGCCGATACCCATTACTCGATAATCAAGGAGACACGAAAGGGGAGAACCTTTACTCTCCTGAAAAAGCTGAATGAAGTGGAAAAAGTTGAAGAGCTTTCCCGCATGCTGGGAGGGAGAGAGATAACCACCAAGACCCGGGAACACGCCCGGGAGATGCTCAGCGCTGCGCAGGGGTTGTCGTGATCCGCAAGGCCAAGGTTACTGACGTTAAAGACATACATAAGATTTTGACCTTCTTCTCACAGAGAGGGGACGTTCTCCCCCGCTCGTTAAGCGAGCTGTATGACACCGTGCGGGACTACTATGTATTCCTCGATGAGGAAACAGACACCATTGTTGGTACCTGTGCCATGCACATCAACTGGGAGGATATGGCTGAGATCCGTTCTCTCACCGTCAGAGAGGATTACCAGGGCAGCGGTATCGGGACGAAGCTGGCGGAGGCCTGTCTCTCCGAGGCGATCACCCTCGGCATCTATAAAGCCTTTGTGCTTACCTACCGGCCGGGATTCTTTGAGCGGTTCGGGTTCAGGGCAGTGGACAAGTCAACACTTCCTCACAAGATTTGGTCTGACTGCATCAAGTGCTTCAAGTTCCCTGATTGCGATGAAGTGGCGATGATCCTCGAGTTCTGAGTCAGAATTTACTTGATACCTTATAATACTGTGTATGCGTCTCATCTAATTCACCGCCTGGTAATGAAAGGGTTTTGGTGTGAACCGGGGGCACCCCTTAAAGGAGAAAAAACCAAAGAAGGGAAAAAGGATGAAAAAGATGCCCGTATCGTGTATTATTCGACTGAGATGGGAAACATATAAGGAGACAGGGATGAGTACGCAACAGAAATTACTGGAAGAAAAAATCAAGGAACTTCCTCCTGAGTTTCAGAAGGAGGTGAAAGACTTTGTTGATTTTCTTCATGAAAAACGGATGGAGAAACCACGAAGCAAGCCTCAGTTTAAATGGGCGGGTGCACTGAAAGAACTGCGGGATAAATACACATCTGTAGAGCTTCAACATAAAATATCTGAGTGGAGGATCGGGGGAAAATGAAACTCCTCATAGATACCAACATTTTCCTGGAGATCATTCTGGATCAAGAAAAGGCTCCCGAGGCAAAGTCTCTCTTGACGAAAACAGATGAACATAAGTACTTTATCTCCGACTATTCTCTCCACTCCATCGGCCTACTCCTTTTCCGCCGAAAACTCCATGAAATTTTTGGACAGTTTGTTAAGGACATGATGATCAATGCCGGGATTACAACAGCATCTTTGTATATTGAGGACCTGGATGATATTATCAATGCCTCTCAGAGATTTGACCTCGATTTTGACGATGCTTATCAATATGTGGTTGCCGGGAAGCACGGGTTGACCATTGTGAGTTTCGATGGGGATTTTGACCGCACTGAACTGGGTCGAAAGATTCCTTCACAATTGCTGGGTAGTTAAAGGTATTCAGAAAAAAAGAACCGGCAGATGCCCTTATCCTTATGAGTAGTCTGAACCCTTCGGAAAAGGATAAGTTGCATGAAAGTAAAAGATGTGAAAAAGACCCGAAAAATTCCCTTGACAAAGGGTTATGCCTTTTAATATAAAAGGCATTGTCTTCCATAGTAAAAGCAGTAGAAACAGAATAAAAACAGTTAAGGGGTTTGGTATTATAATCGCCAAGGAGGGTTCGTTCTTTTGACAATCTCTCCCAAAATAGTCGGTAAGCCTCTTAGATCTGTCTGTCTGTCTGTCTGTCTGTCTGCGCAAGAGTTATTCCTTTTTACAATCCAATAATTCGTTTCTGTATGGGCAATCCATCTAAGGCAGATGATTGCCCTGGTTTGGGTGATGGATGAATGAATTCTATCGTAAGAACGACCATAAGACCGAAGGCCGGTCCTCCGGTAAATCCTATCGTAAGAACGACCAAACGTTTTATGTAGGGGTAGGCCCCCGTGCCTACCCTGTTAAGGACGTCATAACAAAGGGCAACCACAGGGGGTTGCCACTAGGGGGATAATAAAAGAAGGGAGAATAAAGATGAAAAGAATAATCTGTTTAACCATGGTGGTAACGTTAATGATGGCTGTCGTTGCCTTTGCCGGCACCATCAACCTACCACGAACGGGGCAGACGAAATGCTATGACACGACAGGAACTGAAATCGCCTGTTCAGGGACAGGGCAGGATGGAGAGATACAGGCAGGGGTTGCATGGCCCGATCCAAGGTTTACGGATAATGGCGATGAGACGATGACGGATAATCTCACCGGGCTGATGTGGACAAAGGATGCGAATCTGACCAGCGCCACAAAGACCTGGCAACAGGCATTGGACTATGTGGCAGGAATGAATAACGGCACGTATCCTAATTTTGGTTACGCAGACTGGCGTCTCCCCAATGTAAATGAACTAGAAAGCCTGATAAATGCCAATGAACCTAACTCTGCCACCTGGCTTAACACTCAGGGCTTTACCAACGTGCAGGCCTACCTCTACTGGTCATCTACGAGCGACGCCGTCGACCAGGACGTCGCTTCGATCATCGATATGTGGCATGGATACGTGTACAACGGCGATAAGTCCTACGGCAGCTTCTGCTTTTGGCCGGTGCACGGCGGACAGCAAGATTTACCTGACCCCGCCTATCCTGCCAATGTATGGAAGACAGGCCAGACCACCGGCTATTATTCGGGTGATGATGGCGACCTGGAAAGAGGCGTCGCATGGCCTGTTCCCCGATTTGCTGACCATGGAAACGGCACCGTGACGGATAAGCTTACCGGCCTCATGTGGACAAAGGATGCAGATTTGCTTAACGGTACTATGACTTGGCAGCAGGCATTGGATTACGTGGCGGGAATGAATACAGGAACATATCCAAATTACGGTTTCTATGACTGGCGTCTCCCCAACCGCAAAGAACTCTTCAGCCTCGCAGACCATTCCCTGTATAATCCGGCCCTCCCTATTGATCATCCCTTTAACAATGTACAGACCTACAACTACTGGTCGTCTACGAGCTACACCAGCACCCCGGACTACGCCAACGCCACCCCGGACTACGCGGCGGTCATCCTTATGTGGACTGGCCCCGTGACCAACGGCGGTAAGTCCCAAAACTTCTACTTTTGGCCTGTTCGCGGCCCTGAAACCATCTTAAATGTGGATATTGATATCAAACCTGGTGGTTTTCCAAACTCCATCAACCTCAAGAGCAAAGGTAATGTCCCCGTCGCTATTTTGAGCAGTCCAACTTTTGATGCTTCAACTGTTGACCGGGGCACCGTGGAATTTGCTGGTGCACCTGCACTTTCCATCGGAGGTTGGCCTGAAGATGTAAACAGTGACGGGCTGATGGATCTGGTTTTGCATTTTAGTACTCAGTCTCTAAATTTAACGTCGGGCGATACTGAAGCCTGCCTCACAGGAAAAACATTATCAGGGCAGGAGTTTAAGGGTTGCGACAGTGTAAACATCGTCAAGTAAGTTCTTTACCGGGCCGGTGAGTGCAGTGGTGAAAAGACAGGGATTCGGGATTGGGGGTTAGTGGGAAGGAAATCGGGAATAGGGGTTAGGGAAATGTGGATTTTGGATTGCGGAGCTGCCGGTAAATTCTATCGTAAGAACGACCAAACGTCTTACTGCGGTTTTATGGACGGGGCGGGACGATGTTCCCGCCCTTATTCCCCTTCTTTAGTTTTCTGAGGATGAGTTGATCTTCCTTTTACTTGCGTGAAGGACAGTAACACCCACGATCTCTCCTTTTTCGTACCTAATAATAATATCATCATCGGTCAATGTGCTATCATCCGCATGGCTTGGCTTTTTAAAGTTCATATAGAGAACATCCGCTTCTTCATCATAGCTATACCAGATACGCTTAAATGGTATATTTAACAGTTGAGGGGTAATGTTTATTATTTCCTTCACATCTATTGTGGCCATAATTTAGCCCTCCTTCTGATTTGCTAAGACCACCCGAAGACGGGCCGAACGTTTTATGTAGGGGCGAACCTGCGTGATCGCCCTGATTGTATGGAAAATCTACCGCGCTAAGCGCGGCCTGCGGTCTTATGTAGGGGCGTAATTTTTTACGCCCAGTAAGGGGCATGGCATGCCGTGCCCAAAGATCACCTTGGAAGATTAAAGGTGGTCAATGAAAACCCTTGCCGCCTTAAGTGCATCCTTTACCATTGTTACATCGTAAATGAGACCCCGGTAGTACCCTGCTATGTGCAAGGCATCGTAAAGTTTCTCAAATTCCCTCAAGAGCTTTCCGTTATGAACCGCTACATGCTTCTGTAATGCTTTTCTGTATGCATCTACCGACTTAGGCAACTCCTTCTTTGTTACACCTTGCTTCATGAGATGCTCATTGATAGCCTCTAAGATGGCGAGGTATGCTGTGGCAAATGCCTCACGGACAGGCTTAATATCCCGATATGTGTTGTCATCTACCGGTACAGATCTTAAAATCTCTTTTGCATTATTGAGATATCTCAGCGCTTCTTTCATTCTTTCTTCCTCTATATGTATAAGTTCAACAAACTTTATTATCTATCTACTTTTTCAAAAAGTCACTAACAAAATTACCCTGAACGGGCCGGTGAGTGCAGTGCCGAGAAAAATGAACGTAATTCGTGAATCGTGAATCGTAAGACCACCCGCAGACGGGCCAAACGTTTTATGTAGGAACTACTACTACTCACCCTCTCCCCTCAAGGGAGAGGGTATTTCAACCCACACTTATTCGCTGGTGTTTCTACTTCCCAATACAGAACCTGCTGAAGATCTGATCCAGGATATCTTCCCGTGTAGTCTCCCCGACGATCTCGCCCAGAAACTCAAGACCTGCCTGCAGGTCCAGGGCAAGGTACTCGGGCGGTACGTCCCGGGGAATATCGGCGAGCAATTTTGTGAGGGTGCCTGCGGTCTTCTCCAGCGCCTGTTTATGTCTCAGGCTGGTAACCAGGATCTCTGACGGGGATTCGATGCCGTGTCTGATCACCTCAGATACAACTGCATCTTTCAGCTCATCCAGCCCCTGGTGATGTAAGGCTGAGACGGGGACAACAACCTTTCCCGGAAACTCCTCTTGCACCTGATCCGGTGAGATATGAGGGGGGAGATCAATCTTGTTGCAGGCAATGATGACCCGCTTCCCCTGCAGTTCTTCCTTAATCCGCCTGTCCTCCTCATCCACTCCCTGATGACTGTCAATGACGAGCACTACCAGATCAGCCTGAGCCACTTTATCTCTGGTGACCTGTACACCTTCCTTTTCCACGAGGTCGGTTACCTCCCTGAGCCCGGCAGTATCAATGATCTTCACGGGAACGCCCTTCAGAGAAATCATGTCTTCGATTGCATCACGGGTGGTGCCGGGGATGGGAGTAACAATTGCCTTCTTTTCTCCCACGAGGGCATTTAACAGGCTGGACTTCCCCACATTGGGTTTCCCCGCGATGATCACCGAGATACCCTCCCGGTAGATTTTCCCATCCTCGTAGGTCTCGAGGAGACGCCGGACTGCGCGGAGGGCAGCCTGTACTTTCTCTTCAATCTCCTCCCGGGAAAGCGGTTCAACGTTCTCCTCAGGGAAATCGATGTAAGCCTCCAAGTGAGAGAGGAGAAGGAGAAGTTCTTCTCTGATGCGATTGACTTCGTGTGAGAGAAAACCCTTGAGCTGAGAAGAAGCGGTGCTCAGGGCGGTAAGGCTCCTGGCTTCGATGAGGTCCATAACCGCCTCAGCCTGGGCCAGGTCAATCCGCCCGTTCAGGAAGGCGCGCTTGGTGAACTCCCCTGGTTCGGCAAGCCGTGCACCCGATTTTATGACCAGCTCCAAGATCTTCCTGAGAACCAGGTAGCCGCTGTGGCAGTTGATCTCAACCACATCCTCGCGGGTGTAGGAGTGCGGCTTCGCCATATAGGAGAGGAGGACCTCGTCTAAAGGTGAGCCATCTTCAGGATTGACGACCTCTCCGTAGTACAGGCGATGCGATACTAAAGCTCCTTTGAGAGCAGGGGACCGGAACAGGGTATGGGCAATTTCTTGAGCCCGGGGGCCGCTTATTTTGATGATACCTATCCCTCCTACCCCGAAAGGGGTGGAGATAGCGGCTATGGTATCGTCATCCATTACCGGAACTCGGCTAAAAGGGTTGCGGTTGAGCGGCTCGCAGCGGAGGACGTTAGACGGTTTCCGATTTTTTTAGAAGACCAGCTGCGCAACCGTAGTACGCATACCTTTCTCCCCACTCTCACTCATAACCTTTCTTGGGTGTGATTACTACCCGTCGATAAACCCCATCCCCTTTGCTCTTGGTGCTCAATCCCGCATCATCCTTGAGAGCTAAATGAACAATCCGCCGGTCGCTCGAATCTAAAGGGCCGGTTGTAACCGGGACTCCCTTCTGCTTGGCTTTCTCGCTTAATCGCCCGGCAAGGTCAACTAAGGACTGGCTTCGCCTCTCACGGTACGATTCGGTATCAACGATTACCTGCCTCTTATCCTCGGGATCCCTGCTTGCTATCTTATTGATGATGTACTGGAGGGCATTCAGGGTCTGCCCTCTCCTGCCGATGAGCAGACCGCTCCCGTCACCCTTGATGTCGAGGATAATCCGCTCGCTCTCTTCTCTTATCTCTACTGCAGCCTCTATATTGATCCTGCGCAAGATGTTCTCCAGGACCGCTTTTGCCCTGGCTCCCTTACTTTCTCCCTTATCTGCCACCGGGATCACCCGTGCCAGGATCTTGGCCTTCTTAACCCCCATCAGGCCAAACACCCCGCTGCTCCCGTTCGTGATCACCTCAACGTTCAATCTTTCCCGCGGGACCTGCAGCTCCTCACACGCCTTTATTATTGCCTCTTCTACTGTTTTCCCTTCTACTTCGATTGAATCCATTGTGAACCTCCTCTGTCTATGAGACTCGTTTATTTATATACATCTGTTGACCGATTGAAAGCACATTGTTAATGAGCCAGTACAGCACCAGGCCGGAGGGGAAGTTTAAGAACATGAACGTGAAGATGACTGGCATGAAGAGCATCATCTTGGCCTGAGCCGGATCACCGGTTGTCGGTGTCATCTTCTGCTGGATGAACATGGATGCCCCCATGAGGAGAGGAGAGATATAGGTAGGATCTTTCGCTGAGAGGTCGTTGATCCAGAAGGAGATGAAATTTGCATGCCTCAGCTCGATGGAATCCAGGAGCACCCGGTAGAGGGCAAAAAAGACCGGTATCTGGAGAACCAGGGGGAGACACCCGCCGAGCGGGTTTACCTTATGGGTGCGGTAGAGCTCCAGAATCTTCTTATTTAATTCCTCCTTTTTGTCCTTGTACTGCTCCCTCAGCTTGTTGATCTCCGGCTGGATCTTCTGCATATCTTTCATCGACTTAAAACTTGTGTGCGTCAGGGGCCAGAAGAGAATCTTGATGAGAATGGTGAGAATGATGATGGCAATCCCGTAATTGTGGATGTACCGGTAGCAGAACTTGAGACTCACCAGGAGGGGTTTGGCAACGATATCAAACCAGCCGAAGTTCATGGTCTTTTCAAGCCCTACCTTTTGAGCCTCAAGGAGGCTCAGGTCTTTCGGCCCCAGGTAGAGGCGGTAATGGAGATATTCCCCTCCCTGAGAAGGAACGGTGACCTGAGGATAGACCATTTTTGCTGAGATCTCAGTCTCGCGGGGCCGGGAGAGCTTCAGTTCGCTCCCCTTCCCGTCCCCGGGGATCAAGGAAGCAATGAAGTACCGGTCTTCAAACCCTACCCACTTTATCGTACCGGAGAAAACCTTATCAGCCTTAATATTCTTCAATACGTTCTTTACGACGTTCTCGTTCACGGAATAGACAAAGCTGTAGAGATTGGGGGGCGTGCTGAAGAAACTGGAACCGCCGCCCTGGGTGATCGGGTCAAAGGGATGGGCCCATTCCACCGAGGCTTGCCCGGAAATATTCTCTTTCGTTGGGTTCAGAATGCTTACATCAAAGCCGACGGGATACTGCTCCCAAGCAAAAGTAAACCGCTTCAACACCTTCAGGCCTGAAGGGGCAGTAGCGGAAAAGATGAGCTCACCCTGGGGATTGCTCTTAGCGAGATTCAGTGCTTCGGTATTTGTTTCATAAGTAAGAGGAGTGAGCAACTGTCCCTGCTCTCCCTGGAATTCAACCTTCAGAGGCAGAATTTCATCTGTGCCTGACGGGATGATCTCCTGGAATACATCGGGAGGGCTAATGCGCTTTTGTCCCTGGTTCTCCCCTCCAGCAAGCAAGCGCTTGAAAAAGAGGACGAACGCAGGCTCTTCAATCTGGTTCCGGTAGTTGTGGAGCTTGAAGCTCTTGAGCCGTGCCCCGTCGGTGGTAAAGACCGCGGTATAGAGCGAGGTGGTAACGACAATCTCCCGGGAAGACTTGATGGCCTCTGTTTTCGCTACCGGGGTGGACTGAGGAATTCCTTCTACAGGGGGCTGCTGAACAATTTTTTCGGCCTTGGGCAGGACAGGGACCTGCTCCCCTGCCTTTTCTCCTTGCCCCTGCACCGGTTTCCTGGGCGGCGGGGTAAAGAGATACTGCCAGACGAGGATCACGAGACATGACAGGACAATTGCCAGTAACGTTTTCTTTTCCATATTGGTACGCAGTGAAAGGGGTTAGTTGTCTTGTGCAGGCTCGACCGGGTCGTACCCGCCGGGATGGAAGGGGTGGCATTTCAGTAACCGGATAACGGTCAGCCCCAATCCCTTCATTAACCCAAACGATTCCAAGGCTTGAACAGCGTAGGACGAACAGGTAGGAACAAAACGACAGGTTGGAACTTTAAGAGGCGACAACCATCGTTGGTATATACGGATCAAAAAGATGAAAGCCTTTGTTACCATTACAGGTTTTGCTGCATCTTCTTAAAGGGGTGGCTTTCGAACATGGCCTTCAATTCATCATAGACCGCTGCGTAATTGGCCTTCTCCAGCCGCCGCTTGACAACGAAGAGCAGATCACACGAATCAGGGAATTGCGATTTATTAAGCCTGAAAAACTCTCTTACTAACCGCTTTATTCGATTTCTTTCGACTGCCTTCCCTATCTTCTTGCTGACAACTATCCCCAGTCTTCTCCTTTCATAGTGGTTGGGATGAATGATGACCAGAAAATGTTCTGTTGGATACTTTTCGCCGTTCCTGAATATTGCATCAAACTCGTGACGCTTGTGAAGCCGTTCGTTCTTCGTGAGCGAAAACTGTTTCATCCCTTCCGAAATGGGATCGCAAACTTCTCCCCTTAGACTGCTAATCTCCTTCTCCCTTTAGCCCTCCTTCTGCTCAAGACCGCCCGGCCTCCCTTGGTGCTCATCCTTGTTAAAAAGCCGTGGGTCCTTTTCCTGCTTACATTGTGCGGCTGAAATGTCCTTTTCACTGTTTCTCTGTATCCTTCCTATAGATTTATTTTCTTCATATACTCGTTCAGATTTACATTTTTGTCAAGATGTTTCCCCTTCAGAAATGAAGAGGTGATTATCTTAAACACGGCTGACCTCAGTTCTGGCTGCCAAGGCTCAGGTCAGCACTCAGGTTCCCGTCCAGCCTGCTGATAAACGCATCTGTATCCCCACGGAGGATTCTGCTGTAGGCACTGTCAGTTGTCGGGAAGTTGTCAGAACCGGTCCACCCCGTCACGTAAATATTCCCGGCTGTATCTATGGTCATAGCAGCAACCCGTTCGCCGGTGCCTCCGCCCAGGTAGGTGGAGGCAAGCAGGCTCGTGAGGTCAGCGTTGAGCTTGGAAATGAAGGCATCGCTGTATCCTGAGGAATTAAAGATCACGTCATATGCCCCTATGGTGATAGGGAAGTTGTCAGAAATGGTCCAGCCAGACACATAGATATTTCCGGTTGCGTCTATTGCGATGGAAGAAGCAGATTCATTATTCTCTCCGCCCAGGTAGGTGGAGGAAAGCAGTGTGCTTAAGTCTGAGCTCAGCTTTGTGACGAAGGCATCAATAAATTCAGAGGAATTGAACTTCTCATCGTAAGCACCCATGGTGACAGGAAAGTTGTCAGAACCGGTTCCTCCCGTTACATACACATCTCCCGATCGATCTATGGCTATGGAAGCAGTCCATTCGCCTCCTCCTCCGCCCAGGTAGGTCGAGGCAAGCAGCGCACTCAGGTCTGAGCTCAGCTTTGAGATGAAGGCATCAGTATATCCGCTGGAATTAAATTTCTGGTCATAGGCGCCGGTGGTTACCGGAAAATTGTCAGAAGCAGTCCATCCCGTCACGTAGATGTTCCCTGTCCGGTCCATGGTCAGGGAAGAGATCCATTCTCCGCCACCTCCGCCCAGGTAGGTGGAGGCAATGAGCGTGCTCAGATCAGGGCTGAGCTTTGAGATGAAGGCATCCCTGCGGTTTGTGGAGTTATACTTCTGATCAAAGGAACCAGTGGTTGTCGGGAAGTTGTCGGAGAAGGTCCATCCCGCCACATACACGTTCCCTGAAGCGTCGGTCATCAGGGCAGTAGCATCATCATTGTCCCCGCCGCCCAGAAACGTGGAAGCAAGGAGCGTGCTCAGATCAGGGCTGAGCTTTGAGATGAAGATATCTGCATAGTCACTGGAATTAAATTTCTGATCGTACGCACCGGTTGTTGTAGGGAAATTTGAGGAGTAGGTGAATCCGGTCACATACACATCCCCTGACGGGTCTATCGTTATGGAAGAGGCAGAGTCACTGGCGCCCGCTCCCAGGTACGTGGAAGCCAGCAGGGTGCTCAGGTCCGCACTCAGCTTAGAGATAAAGACATCGCTCGCATTATATGTAATGTCGTAGGCACCAACAGTCGTGGGGAAATTTTCAGAGTTCGTGACCCCTGCCACATAAATATTCCCCGATGAATCTATCGCTAGGGAAGAGGCGCTGTCACTCCCGCCTCCCCCGAGGTAGGTAGAGGCAAGGAGAGGGTCGATGACCAGTGTCTGTGAGCGGTCGTACGCTCCCACGGTAAAACCGTAGACGAATGCG
>JAPLJA010000059.1 GCA_026388815.1 Pseudomonadota bacterium | reverse complement strand
TTCAAATCCATACTTTTGGCAACGATCTGCCATATCTCCTTGAAACTCTTCTTCTCTTCCTTCGCCATTATTCTATCAACAAGGCCGAATTTGCACACAATCACTCCCAGAATGCCGGTGATACAAGCCATGTAGAAGATGCTCAGCAGGCCTGTTTTTCTGGCTATCGCGGAAAGGAACCCAGCGACGACGAGACTCGCCAACCCCATGCATATCCCATTAAAGGCCATACCTTTGCCCCGGTCCTGCGGAAGGGTATAATCGGCCACCATGGTAATGAACTGAGGGAACCCCAGGATCAGGCCGATCCCGAGGACAAAACGGATTACAAAGCCGACAGCTACCTGGCTATTGAGGCTCGTCAGTCCCATGGTCAGGGAGATCTCTTTGGTATAACCGAAGAGGATGTAGAAGACTGCACAGACAATGAAGCCGATAATGGCGAGGATTCTCCTTCCGTGTTTGTCTGAAAGGTACCCGATATAGCCAACGAAGAGGAGGGTAGCCACCTGGCTCATATTCTGGAGGCCGGCATTAAGCGTTCCGGCATTCTCCGGTGCAACACCCAATACCCTTAAAAGGGGCGCCTGGCAAATGGCAGGAAAGGTCATGAGGCAACCCATCAGGAAGGTTGCTAAATACAAATTGAAGAAATTGGTCTTCGTTAAATCATCAGGAACGGTAATGCCACCAAATTTTTTCACAGAACTTTTTACTTCCTGAGGCTTGTCCATAATATCCCCTCCCCCTTGTAGTTAAATAATAGGGTTAAAGAAAATACGAATCCAGGAGTCAGGAGCCAGAATCCAGAATAATTCCCCTTCTGAATTCTGACTTCTGTATTCTGAATTCTCAATTTCATTTCACCGTATCCTTTTCCCTATTTCCTCCCCAATTTTCCTTGCCTTCTTCATGATTTCCTTGTTTTCCCGTACATCGCCCATTCCAATTGCCTCTACGATCTCCCCCACGATATCCAGGTCTTCATATACCATGTATAACCGCATATTGGCTGCTGTCTTCTCCTGGTCTCCACCGCCAGCCACCGTGATCAGCGCAGCCGGCCTGCCGGCCATCGGACTCCTTCCGTGCCCCTCCAGCTTCTTTTCGGGCCCGATCCCCCGGCTGTCTATCCCGATCGAGCGATCAAAAAAGTTTTTCATCCTGCCGGTGACATTCCCATACATGGTGGGTGAGCCAAGGACCAGTGCCTTGCAGCCTAACATCTTCTGGATCAACCCCTCCATATCATCCTTCTGCCAGCAAACCCCTTTCACTGAGGGATCAGAAAAGCACTTCAAACAACCGGTGCAGAAGTTAATGTTCAGATCACAGAGCCATACCAGTTCGTAACTCTTCCCCGTAGCCCGGAGAATCTCCTCCATAATGGCTGCGGTATTACTCTCTTTTTTTCTTGAGCTTCCACAAATACCTAATACTTCTCCCATCTCCTCTCCTCGGTTCTTCTAAGATAGATATAAAGCTTTCTGTGTGAAATGAATGTGTGAGATCAAACCTCTGCCGGCGCCCTCATCGGACATACCTTGACGCAGATCTTGCAATCGGTGCAGGTATCATTATTGACGGTCACAACATCATTGATCATACTGATTGCAATAGCAGGACAGATATCGATGCATCCCCCGCACCCCGTACACTTCTTCGTATCAATCTTCACCATATCACCACCCCTCCATAAAACGTTTGGTCAATAAAACGTTTGGTCATTCTTATGATAGAATTTATCGCAGGAGCGACCCCAAGGTGTTATGGTCGTTCTTACGATAACATGTTAGAAATCAGTTATTCCGAACTCCGGCATATCATACGAGAGGCCTGATATCATGGTAAAGGTTTTTCCCATATCCTGGGTCTTTGCAATCGTCCCACGGTATCCTACTACCCAGCCCGTATTTGGATCCGAAAAGGAGAGGTCTCTCAACCAGAATCTGGTTTTGATCACCTCATCCTGCGGTTTCCAGGTTTTTCCACCATCGTCACTGGTTAGATATGCCCCCTTATCGCCAACTGCCCATCCATGCTTCCCCATAACCTGCATATTGTAGAGGGCATGGTCTGTTACCAGGGGGAGCTTTCCCCACTTCTCGCCGCCATTCCCGGTTGCAAGCATTACCCCATCCATACCCTGAATCCACCCATGGTCGCGATCAGTGAAATAGACATTCAGGAGGCCGGGCATGGGTGATTCCCACTGGGTCTCATCCACCTTCGGTATAAGGTCCTGGCATATCTGTTTCTTCCAGGTCTTTCCCCCGTCTGTAGTATGGAGGATTGTAGAGAACTCCCCTACAACCCATCCGCTCAGGGGGTCTACGAACCAGACTCCTGAGAGGTGGATATCCTGTTTCTCCTCTTCTTTGATCATGCTCTCCCAGGTCTTCCCTCCGTCTACGGTCTTGAGCATGGTCATGGATTCACCAGCTGCAAATCCGTACTTCTCATCGACAATTGAGATGTCAACGATGTACTTCTCTGTACCGGTTTTAGCACGCACCCAGTGCTTTCCACCATCAGTGGTGTAGAGAATAGTCCCTCCCATTCCGCACACCCATCCCCTGTTTACGTCAAGAAACTGGGCTTTGGGGAGGACACCTTCATATCCGCTCACCTGTTTCTCCCAGGTCTTGCCGCCATCGCAGGTATGGATGATGGTTCCGTAGTTGCCAAATATCCAGATATTGTTGGCATCAACAGCCGCCACGCTGTGGAGATTATTGGGGACGACCATGGTGATTTTTGGAGGTTTAAATTTGGAACGGTCCATCTTCATACAGGCGGGGAATGTTATCCCACAAGCAAGGATCACCACCCACCAGAAAAGAATTTTTACACTCCTTCTTTTCCCCATCTCACAGCTCCTTTCACGAACAGTCGTTCTTCATCAACCGTGCAGCACCCGTTCCGTTACCGGTTGGGGAACCCTTCTTTGACGGCCTCACTCATGAGCTCTTCTACCGGGGCAGTTCCGAAGGTTTGAATCTTCGGGAGGAAGTCCGGCCTCGCTTCGACAATCGCGCCCATCGCCTTGCCCAGCTCCGCCCCTACGAAATTAAACAGCTCGTAGGCATTCAAACTTGCAGGCATGGTCTCTTTAATATG
>JAPLJA010000073.1 GCA_026388815.1 Pseudomonadota bacterium | reverse complement strand
GCACTCACGAATCCAAAGGCCTCGAAGAAGACCCTGGAGATAGGCGGCCCGGACTGCATCACCAGCGCTGAGCTCCTCAACATGATAGCGGGAGAAGCGGGAATACCTACCACCTATACCGAAGGCGTTTCCAAGGAACAGCTGATAGAAATGGTAAAAAGCAATCCTCAGAAATCATTCTTTTCAGTTGAAATGATCAAGGACTTTTACAATGACAAGCGCCTTGACTTCACGATCATTGATAAGATATTCGGGATAGAATTTCAACGGGTGGGAGCATACATTAAAGAAACTGTCCCGAAGGTGAAGGCTGCCCTAACAAAACAAGGGAAGTAAGGGGTGGGTTTATAAAAATACAAAAATTAATAGTCGCTTTTATAACTCCCCTACTCCTGTTCTTCCGTGTTAGTCTAACTTGGGTGGAAGATGAAGTGCCAACAAGCTATCCCCCTTTGCCGGAAGCATTAGCAGGCTGCTCCACCTGGAACGATGTAATCGCAAAGTATCAAGCCTATGTGAATGGTCAAGCCGCCTGGGGCGATTTGGTTGCATGCTATCAGCAAGTCTCGTTGATGGTCACGCCAGATTAGGGATTCTTAACCTGCAATTCATTTAGGTTTAATTGTTCCCTTCTATGATATAATTTGGATGTATGTGGGTAATCCCCTACTACCCGTCCCCTGGGTTTACCAATGCAGGAAGTCGCGGAAGGGATTTAAGCATGAGGGAAAGAATCTTTTCGGATCTCCATGAGGGAGGGAAATGAGATGGATAGAATCGATATTCTGAGAGAAGTGGAGCAACAGATTAAGAAAGATTTTGAGAAAGAAATAACAGAGAAAAAATGCTTGTATACCTGTATGTTACTTGAATGGTTAATGAGAAATGATATTATTGGTTCTGATCACGTGGAAATGTTTGTCAGCGAATGTGTAGCAAGGACAATTGCTAACGGGGATGGATTAATGAATGACGAACTCTTAGAAAAAGGACACGTTTAGGCGCGCTCTACACCCATGAAATATAATCACGCCTTATTTCTCTACCCGTACAGAGAAAGAGCTGTAACAGATACCATGATGCTCTTTCCTCCTACGGGCCTTGAATATGTAGCTACCAGTGCCAAAGAGTGTGTAGGCAAAGTAACCCTCCTTGACTTGCGATATGAAAAAGAGCTGAGTGATATCAATAAACTGTCGGATTTCATCCGGAGGGAAATAGACATGGTATGTGTGAGCATCGGGATGAACCGTCATTTTAAAGAAGCCCTCAACCTTTTAAACCTCCTGCCGGACGATATCCCTCTGGTTGTCGGCGGGTATAAAGCGACGGAAATGGCTGAAGAGATCTTTGAAGCTTGTCCAACGGTAGATATTATCATCAGGGGGGAGGGAGAAGAGACGATCAAGGCGATACTCAAAGACGAGCCGGTGGAACATATCCTGGGCATCTCTTACCGGGCAAACGGCAAGGTAATCCATAATGAACAGAGGCCACTGCCCGACGTAGAGAGCATAGCTTCGCCTGATCGCACGTTGAGACGCAATACCTACCACTTAATGTTAAATGGCATCAACGTAACAGGCGCGAGTTTTGACACGGTATTAAGCGCCCGGGGTTGCCCTTTTGACTGCAAATTTTGCACTTTTAGCTTAAATCCCCTGGGGCAAAAGAGAAACTACGCAGCACGTAGTGTCGAGTCTGTTATCAAAGAGATAGAAGGGTTAACCGCGGATATAATCTTCTTTAGCGATGACAACCTCTTCGCCGACCCAAAAAGGGCAGAGAGGATGTGCGATTTAATCATAGCGCGTAACATAAAAAAGCGCTTTATGGCCCAGGCCCGAATTGAAATAGCCGGACACCCCATACTCTTAGAGAAAATGGTCAGGGTGGGGTTCAAGGCACTCCTCATTGGCATAGAGTCACCGCACGATCGTATCCTGACTCAGCTGAATAAAGGTTTTGATTCAGATACCGTGAGGAAGTACTTTGCCGTGCTCAAAAAATATCCCATCTACTACCATGGTTATTTCATTTACGGCAATATCGGTGAAACTGAGGAGGAGATGCTCTACATACCGAAGTTCGCAAAGGAGATAGGGGTTGACTCCATCACCTTTCAGAAGTTGAGGATAGAAAAATTTTCTCCACTCAGGGAGATTGTAGATAAAACACCCGGCTATCACGTTGACAAAAAGGGCGTTCTCTATTCCGATACTTATGGCAAAGCGGCTCTGAAAGAGATAGCGAGGAAGATAAAATTCTCTTTCTATACCCCATCGAGGTTTTTGAAGATGGTATGGCGGTGCTTCGCGGTGGTAAAGTTGAATGTGATAGCTCAAGAAATAAGCAAGGGTCACCTTAAGGATTCCCTCAAGCGTACCTTTATCAGGAACGCGTAAAAACTCCTCCTGAGCTATTTTTCAATTTCCCTTACGGTATTAAAACCTCCCCACACGGCATCCATGATCGTGTTAGGTTTCACGCAGTCACTGTTGTTGAAAATACTTCTGCCTCTCTTTTTCCTGTGTCCATAAAACAAAGGCAGGATCATGTGATCCTGCCTTTCCATTCAGAAGGTATTCCTGATAATTATCTGTTTTCTTCCCCGTTGATCAGTCGCGGCGTTGCACTCACCGGCCCGTGCATGGTGCCCTTGCCATTCAAGTCAATGTCTTCCAGCTTGTAGAAGTAGGTAATCCTGTTGTCCAAGTTCCCATCCACGTATTGATACAATGCACCTTCCGTGGACGAACCTTCAGCCGGGATAAGGGAAGGATTGATCTTCACATACTCACCATCCTCAGATTCAGCGCGGTAGAGGTTGAAACCCGCGTTGTCCACTTCAGACTCCGTTGTCCATGCAAGGATGACCTTTCGATCTGAGGGCGTGGCGGTGAATGAGGAGAGCTGTATAACGGTCGCATCGCAGGCATCACCCATGCCATCCCCGTCTGAATCCTGCTGGTCGGGGTTTGACACGTACCTGCAGTTGTCGCACGCAACGCCTACACCGTCAG
>JAPLJA010000082.1 GCA_026388815.1 Pseudomonadota bacterium | reverse complement strand
TGCATACCCGATGATCGCGGTGAGGATGTTGTTGAAGTCGTGGGCGATGCCGCCGGCGAGAAGGCCGACCGCCTCCATCTTATGTGACTCGCGGAGCTGCGCCTCAAGCCTTGCCTTCTCTTCCTCTGCTTTTTTACGCTCAGTGCTATCACGGAGGATAGCAACGAGATAGGTTTCCCCGCCCTGCTTCAATAAGGCAGTTGAAGTTTCCACAGAGAATTGACGACCGTCCTTTCTTTCCCCGATACCTTCCACGATCTTTCCGGATATCTCCGGAACTTGTCCGGTCAGGTACTTTTCCATCCATTTCGAGTGAACCTCTCTGAGCCGTGTTGGCACGACGATACTTTGTGGTTGTCCCAGCACCTCCTCAGCGGTGTAGCCGTACAGCTCTTCAGCTTTCCGGTTCCAGAAGCGTACGATGCCTCTGCTGTCAACAAAAAATATAGCGTCGTTTGCATTCTCCATGATGGAACGGAAGCGCTCCTCGCTCTCCCGTAGAGCCTCATCTGCCTGCTTGCGTTCAGTAATGTCGTGGAGGATTGTCGTGTAGAAGATGCCGTTTTTGGTTTCCCAGTAGGCAAGAGAATGTTCTACCGGGAATTCAGTCCCATCTTTTCTCAATCCAACCACCTCTGCTTTTCTCCTAAGAATTTCAGACTGTTCCATAGAAACTACTTCATCCATTCTACTTTCATAGTTTTCGAAGAACCTCGGGGGCATGAGGATAGTAATAGGTTTCCCCATTATTTCATCAAATGAATAACCAAACATTTCCTCGGCGGCTTTATTCCAGGAAATGATGTTCCCCCCACTGTCAATATTGACAATACCTTCCTTGGCTGTTTCTACGACGGAACGGAAACGTTCCTCGCTCTCCCGCAGCGCTTCCTCGGCCTGCTTGCGCTCGGTGATGTCCCGAATAAATACGAATAACCTTCCTCCATCCGTCTCCAGACAATTGACACTAATCTCAACGTCAATAATCCTGCCGTCCTTACATTTGTGGCGGGTTTCAAAACGGTCTCTACCAACCTGCACTATTTTTAGGATGCGTCGAGCAGTTTCCTCTTGTGTCTCTAATTCTTCAAGATCTCGTATGTTCATAGACAGAAGTTCGTCCTTGCTGTATCCCGTAAGGTTGCAATAGGCATCGTTTACTTCCAAGAAATTTCCCTGGGTGTCGGTAAGCCAAAAACCATCCATGGCAGTGCGGAGGATAGTCCTACTCTCTTCTTCTTTTTGCTTGCGCTCGGTGATGTCTCTGATTATGGAACCAATAAAGCTCTGATTACTCATTTTCCAGCTAAATCTGGAGATTCCTGCAGGGAATTCAGAGCCATCTTTCTTGCGGCATATCGATTCTGACACGCTTCCGATAAAAGGTGATGCTCCGGTCTTGAGAAACTCCTCCATACCTTTTTTATCAGCGTCTCTGGAATGCTCAGGCAACAGGACATGGACTGGTTTGCCCAGTATTTCCCCTTCCTCATATCCGAAGATGTTTTTTGCACCGCTATTCCAGAAAATGATTTTTCCCTGACTGTCGGCTGCAACAATCGCATCGGAGGTAGATTCGGTCATGGCTCTAAACCGCTCTTCACTTTCCCTGAGTATTTCCTCTGCCCGCTTGCGGTGTAATGCCTCCACAAAGGCTACAGAGAGAGCTTCCACAGCTTCCTGATTGGCCAGGTCATAGCCCGATTCTTTATTTGCCAGGGCAATCATGCCGATTGTCCGGCCTGAGAGCTTCAAGGGGACACCGAGAAAAGAGGTAAGCGGTGGATGACCCTTGGGGGTCCCGACCCTGGAGGGATGAGAAGCAGGATTGTTGACGATCAGGGATTGTTCCTCCCTGATTACCCCGCCCCAGATGCCGCGAATCTCCATATCATTAATCATTATTATTCTATCCGAGTCGGGCATTCTACAGGCATCCCAGCCTGGATAACTCATCGCAATGGTATCAAAGAGGCCTTTCTTATTTACCTCGCCGATGAAACCGAACTTGCTCCCTGTCAGTTCCTCGGCCACGGCAAGGCAAGAGCTGGCCACTTCTTCTTCAGTTTCACACACTAACGCCTCCCGGAAAACTCTGTTGATCGACTCTAACATGGCACGTTGTCTCATGACCTGAGACTCTCCCTGCTGACGTTCAGTGATGTCCCGGAGGATAATGGTGAAGAATGGCTCCTCTCTCACCTCCCAGTGCGCTATAGAAAATTCAGTAGGGAACTCCATTCCATTCTTCCTGAGACCAACTCCCCTCAGTGTTTTCCCAATGTTGTTTGATTTGCCGGTTGATATGGTAGGGCTCACAGCTCTCTGATGGTCCGCCCGTAACCGTTCAGGGACTAAAAAGCGGAAGTTCTTCCCCACGACTTCATCAGCTTGATACCCATACACCTCCCCGGCACTCTTATTCCAGAATACTATGTTCCCCTCTTTATTTATGGTAATGATGGCTTCAGTTGCTGTTTCAGATAAGGTGCGGTACCGTTCCTCACTTTCACGCAGAGATTGTTCTGCGCTTTTCATTTTAGTGATATCAGTGAAGGTTTCGATCAGATGAGGGCGGTTTTTTAACATTATTGGCACTACACTTTTCAGGATGGGAATCCGCTCACTACCGGTTTTTACCAGGATGCGCTCCGATAGATCCACAGTCTGTTTAAGGTCGGTTATTGGACACTTTCCTCTCTCTGCCGGACAGATAAAACCATGACATACCTGACCGATGATCTGTTCCTTGGGAGCGCCTATCATGTCACTTGCGAAGGAATTGGTATCGACGATCTCATGGGTTTCGGAATTGATAACTACAACTCCACAGTGTAGTGCATCAAACATGGTCTTCAGGTATTTTTCACTTTCCTGGACTGCTTCATCAGCCCGTTTGCGCCCGGTAATCTCAGTCTGCAAAGCTTTGACGGTATCAACCAGGTCCTTAGTCCGTGCCTCAACCTGTCTCTCTAACTCAGCGCGGGCTCTCTGGAGTTCTCTTTCAAACCGCTTCCGTTCAGAGATGTCAACGTTGACTTCGGCGACCAGCCAATCACCGTTGTTGTCCTGGAAGGGGATGGTGGTAACCTGAATCGGCCTGTTGCCTTCTCTGGGCAGAACTTCTTCCGTGACCGTTACTGTCTTTGTTTCGAGTGCCTTGATGATCCCGCAGCCGGGACAGACGTCATCCCTGTCCATGAAGTACCGGTAGCATTTCTTTCCTGCGGGGTCGCCGTAAACCTTCGCCCATTCTCCATCAATATACCGGATGTTGAAGTCGGAATCGATGATGTCGAGGCCGGTCTTCGTGGCGCCGAGGATAAACTCGATCTGTTTCCTGAGCGGTTCAACTTCACTCTGTTTATGCTTGAGTTTTTTCCCCGATTTCTCGAGTGAAGCAGCACGCTTACGCAGCTTTGCCAGCTCCCCGATCAGTTGATCTTTTGTCTTTTGCCCGTCCTTGCTCTTTGCTGTTTTTTTCATCGACTCAGTCCTCTCACCTCTTTTGTTTCCGGTATTTTACTGTTCACTGTTCACTATCGACTATTCACCTTTTTGCTATGGAAACTTCAGCTTCACCGGTATCCCCGTTTTCTTATCCTTCTTCACCTTGCACGAATTGGTTTGCGCTCCGCCGTCATTCCCCACCCTGACCGCTACGGTGATATCTTCGGTATCGCTTAGCGATGCAGGCAGGCGGGTGAGTGTTTCGCCCTCTGCCTTGACGGAGAAGGTGGATTTCTTAAGGTCAATGGTCATGGTGTCAATCCTGGTTTCACACCCCTGCTTTTTCCTCTCATACGACCATTTCAAATCTTCATCCTTCCCTTTCTGCACGGGTTTAATCTCATTGTTTCCTCCTCAATAAAAATGCCTATCCAGTCCTTAAGGCCCAGATAGGCATTTTCATGGTTAATCACCCCCGTTAATTACACGGGTATTCTGAGCTTCTTAATCAGCGCAATCTTTTCTGCTTTCGTGAGCTTCTTCGCTGACTTGGGTTTGTAAATGGTCACTGGCCTCGTTTCGTTACAGACATCGTAATAGTCATCGTAGGTGTAGGATGGTATGGTCCTCTTGCCCCGGCCATAGGGATCGTCACCCGGTGAGTTATTGAACTGTTCGCTGATGATGAACACATTCGTTGCAATATCACAGGCCCCGCCGTGATACCCGCAGTGCTCCTGATTGATATAGTCGGATACCTGTTTTTCATAATCGGCGTTGGACGGGTTGTAGTACGAGATCATCCAGGAGAAGCCCCTGAATTCAAAGGTGGGTATCTCATCAGCCAGCCCCTGAAAATAGGATTGCGTGCCATCAGTAGGCCAGAGTGACATATAGGCGAGGGTTGACATGGGGTTGTCCATCACATTGGAAAAGGTATGGGTCTCCTTAAAGCCATAGCACCCAGCTCCATCACCTTGATCACTGGCATTGATCGGCCGGCCCGAGTAAAGCTCGAGGGTGGCAAACTTTGTTCTATCCCAGAGGTCTGCCTCGTGATAGAGTTCCTGTCTCTTCTTGAAGACATCTATTGGCAGGTCAGCATTGGGATCATTGTAGATGGCTTGAATCGTTTCAATGATATATTGCATATACTCTACCTTGGGAAGGAGGGTGAAACCCTTGGGTGTACAGTTGAGGTGAAACTCGCTGTCTCCCCGGCCGCTCTTTTTCACCCCATAGGTACAGAGCATGGGGTGGTGGTGCCCGCCATTCGGTATGTTGAGCTTACTGGTCTCGTGTTCGAAGAATGCGATGAGCTGATCGTAGTACCAGTCTTTTTCAGCAACCCACCAGGTGAAGAATTCATTGTCATATGATCTAACTTGATACTCCTTCCATTCGCTATCGACTTTCGCTTCTACTATTCCCTGATCAATCTTACTTGTTCTCAGGTTGGTAGGGATAAAGTAGAGGTTGCCGTTTTTGTCGGTGTGCCAGAGATGCTTGTGGTCTGTTTGATGATCCGGCAATTGTTCAGCAGCATGTCCCCACCTGGGAAAGCCCGCGCTCAGACCGGCAATGGATAGCCCTGCCAGCTTGAGGAAAGACCGCCTCTGCAAAGATTTATTAGTGCTCTGTTCTTTTTCTTTCTTCATGGTTACCCCTCCTTCTTAATGGTTAAGTGCGCAATTATTCTTATGCAAAGCAGGGGGAGTGTCAAGGGAAAATAAGGGCAGTAAAGAGTTAAGTGAAGAGTAAAAAAACAGAATCCAGAATACAGAAGTCAGAATTCAGAAGTAAAAAATAATTAGCTGAATTCTGGCTCCTGACTCCTGAATTCCTGCTGTTCACTATTCACAAACGACTATTCACTTTTTTAAAGTTCTTGACTTTTCCCCTTGTCAGGTTTTATATCTACCCCCTAAAATCTCTTATGGTCTCTTATGGCACAGATGAGATGAGGAAGGAACTGTCATACTGGCTTGCCCTGCAGAGGGTAGTAGGAGTCGGGAGCGTGCTGGCCAAGAGGCTCATCGAACACTTCGGCGGACCGGAGGCAGTATTTTCTGCGCCGGAGCGTGCGCTCAGGGAGGTTGAAGGGATCGGTTCCCGCGTTGTCTCGTCGCTGAAGCATTTTGACCAGTGGGAGGACGTGGCGAGGGAGGAAATGCTGATTGAAAAGAACCAGGTTGTTATCATTACCATGCGAGACAGGCAATATCCGAAGAACCTCCTCTCCACCTATGACCCCCCTCCTTTCCTCTACGTGCGGGGGGAGATTCAGGAAAAGGATACCCTCGCTGTAGCCGTGGTTGGTTCAAGGATGGGGAGCGACTATGGGAGGATGGCAACGGAGCGAATCAGCTTTGAGCTGGCACAAAAGGGGGTTACGATTGTAAGCGGGATGGCACGGGGAATAGACAGCGCTGCCCATCAGGGGGCGATCAGGGCCTGCGGAAGGACCATCGCTGTCCTGGGATGCGGGATTGATACCATCTACCCGCCGGAGAACAGGGAACTCTTTTCTGAGATCGCTGCCCGCGGGGCAGTTGTTTCCGAGTTTCCCCTTTCTACTCCCCCGCTCCCGGTCAACTTCCCGAAGAGGAACCGGATCATCAGCGGGCTCTCTCTCGGCGTGGTGGTGGTTGAGGCGAGTTCGAAGAGCGGTTCTCTGATTACCGCCCGCCTTGCCCTGGAGCAGGGGAGGGAGGTCTTTGCGGTGCCGGGCAGCATTGATTCGGCACGGAGCAGGGGCACTCACCAGTTGATCAAACAGGGCGCTAAGCTGGTGGAAGGTGCAGATGACATCCTGTCCGAGATTCTGCCCCAGTGGGAAGCGCCACAGAGGGTAAAGGAAGAGAAGACGGAGCGGGAACATGAGCTGACCGGCGGCTCACGGGCAATCCTTGACCTCCTCTCTCTGAATCCGCTCCACATTGATGACCTCATCTCCCGGAGCAGCATAAAGAGCGGCGAGGTTGCCTCTATCCTCCTTGACCTCGAGCTCAAGGGGTGGTTGAGACAGTTGCCGGGAAAGATGTTTGTAAAAGTAAAGGAGTAACAATGGCTAAATCGTTGGTAGTAGTGGAATCTCCTGCCAAGGCAAAGACGATCAGCAAGTTTCTGGGGAAAGGATATTCCGTCCTGGCTTCCTTAGGTCATGTCCGGGCTTTGCCGAGCAAGAAGGGATCAGTGGATATCGGCAAGGATTTTGAGCCGAAGTATCAGATCCTCCCCCAGAGCAGGAAATTCCTGAAGGAGATAAAAACCTCGTTAAAGGGATGCGAAGAGCTCTATCTGGCGACTGACCTTGACCGGGAAGGGGAGGCGATTGCCTGGCACATCGTCAATGCCCTGCAGTTGGGCGGAAAAGGTAAGAGCAAAGCGCCCTTGCTCAAGCGGATCACCTTCCATGAGATCACGAAAGAGGCGATTCTCCAGGCCCTCTCGTCTCCCCACGAGATCTCGATACCCCTGGTGAACGCCCAGCAGGCGAGGGTTGTCCTCGACTACCTTGTCGGGTTTAACTTAAGCCCCTTCCTCTGGAAGAAGGTGAGGTACGGCCTTTCTGCCGGCAGGGTGCAGTCCGTTGCCCTGAGGCTGATCTGCGAGAGGGAAAAGGAGATACAGGCCTTTGTCTCTGAAGAGTACTGGTCAATTGCTGCCGTGCTCTCCACTTTATCTCCCGCTGCTCCTGAAACCACCTTTGAGGCTGAACTGGTAGAGGTCGACGGGAAGAAGCTCGAAAAGCTGGCGATCAGGAACCAGCAAGAGACTCAGGAGATTATAAGAGAACTTGAGGGAGCGGACTACCTGGTGAGAGATGTCCGGTCCAGGGAGATCAGGCGGACGCCGCCCCCACCCTTCACTACCAGCACGCTCCAGCAGGAGGCGTCGAGAAAGCTCGGTTTCTCAGCCAAGAAAACCATGTCTATCGCCCAGAAACTCTACGAAGGAGTGGAGATCGACGAGGGGAGCGTAGGCCTCATCACCTACATGAGGACGGACAGCGTGAACCTGGCAGACAGCGCCCTGAAGGACTTACGGGAGGTCATCACCCGGAGGTACGGTAACGAATATGCCCTGAAATCAGCCCGGATCTTCAAGCAGAAGTCAAAGAATGTCCAGGAGGCCCACGAGGCGATCCGCCCCACGAACTCTTTCAAAAGCCCGGAGGAACTGGAACCTTTCTTAACCCCTGACCATCTCAAGCTCTATACCCTGATCTGGAAGAGGACGGTGGCAAGCCAAATGGAGCAGGCAATCATCGATGCTGTTGCCGCAGATATCGCGGCCAGGGAGCGATACCTCTTCCGGGCGAACGGCTCAACGGTGAAATTCCCGGGATTCACGCAGGTCTACATTGAGGGGAAAGATGAAGGAGGGGAAGAGAAGGAAGGGATGCTCCCGCCCCTGCGACAGGGAGAAGGGCTCTCTCTTAAAGAACTCAGGCCCGACCAGCATTTCACCCAGCCCCCGCCCCGTTATACCGAGGCAACGCTCGTCAAGACCCTCGAGGAGTACGGCATCGGAAGGCCATCCACCTATGCGACCATCATAGAGATCCTCCAGATGAGGCAGTATGTCAGATTAACTGACAAGCGCTTCTTCCCTGAAGATACCGGCATGACGGTGAGCGAGCTCCTGGTAAACCATTTTCCCCGCTACGTTGACTACCAGTTTACCGCTGAGATGGAGGAGCGGCTGGACGAAATTTCCCGGGGTGAGATCGAGTGGAAGCCAGTTGTCCGGGAATTCTGGGAACCCTTTATCACGCTCATCAAAGAGAAGGAGGGGGAAGTGAAGAAGGGAGATGTAGTGAACGAAAAGACCGAGGAAGTGTGCCCCCAGTGCGGAAAGCCCCTGGTGATCAAGCTGGGGAGGTACGGAAGGTTCTACGCCTGTATCGGTTTCCCTGAGTGCAGGTATGTGAGACCCCTTAACGGGAATAAGGAAGAAGGCCGGAAGGAACCCGTCTTCAGTGAAGAGAAGTGCGAGAAGTGCGGCAGCCCCATGATCGTCAAAGAGGGTAGGTACGGCAAATTTCTTGCTTGTTCCGGCTATCCAAAGTGCAGGAACATCCGGTCGGTCAATCGTGCCGTATCCCTGGGCATTGCCTGCCCTGAGTGCAAGCAGGGCGAGATCGTTGAGAAGAGGACGCGGCATGGGAAGAACTTCTATGGGTGTTCGCAGTACCCGAAGTGTAAGTTTGCCACCTGGGATAAGCCGGTACACGAGCCCTGCCCCCAGTGCGGCTCACCGTTTCTCGTGCAAAAGGTGAGCAAGCGGTACGGCGCGAGGCTCGCCTGCCCCAATAAGGAGTGCGGGTATAAGAGGACGGTGGAGGAACCTCAAGAAGGTTGAAGGGTTTCAGGGTTCAAGGGTTTCAGGGTTCAAGGGTTAGGCAATAATTAAATAGGCAACAGGTATCGTACATCGTGTTGTCCTACCCTTCAACTCTTCAACTCTTTAACTCTTGAACTTCCCTTTTACCCCTTCACAAACCTGCCGGACCTGCCTTGATGTCCATCCAGATGTCGTAGCACTGGGTGCTGCGGTCAACAGATATGGCAATAGCCGGAAATTCAGAACCGCCCAGAACCATGCCGCTGTCCAGGTGCTGCAGTTCACCTCCATTGATCCTCACGTCGAGTACCAGCTGATGGGTCAGGGCAAAGTCGCCGCCCACCTGGTACGTCCCCCGGCCTGTAATCGTGTGGATTACGGTTCTGTCTGGATCACTGACTGTCCAGGCGATCCTGGAGAGACGATAACGGGCAAACCACGGGTCGTTTGACTTCTGACTGGTCAGCAGGAAGGTGCCGCTCACCTCCTCGCTCATCATGACCGGGCACATGCAGGGTGCAACACAGCCCTCCTGATAGGTTGTACCCGGTGAGAGTACATAGAGGACGCCGCCGGCTGCGGCTCTTCCGCACATCAGTGCCACGCCGATGATTAATGAGAAAAACAAGATTCTGCAGAAAGTTTTCATTTTTTTGACTCCTCAAGGTTTTCAAGCATGATGGTGAGGTGTGCAGGCTCTTCTCTCACCTGCTTTAATGCGATAATTTCCTTCTTTATTCCCAGTTCGTCGTGTAAAATCTTTTTAATTGTTGCAGCATCCACCGTAAGTCTCCT
>JAPLJA010000004.1 GCA_026388815.1 Pseudomonadota bacterium | reverse complement strand
ATAAGCATTTTACGCACCAAACAAAACAGGATCTTTAACAATTTTCTTTTTTGAATTAAAATTTTTTTTAAAACTAATAAATTAAGCTTTTTTTTGCGTTTTTTAATCAAGTTTTTAACCACTGATATGGAAAAACATTAGTGCTTTCAGATTTTCTTAATGAATGATATTCAACCTTGGATCTTTCACATTCTTGAGCGCTTTCACAATCATCAAATATTAGTAAACAATGATTCTTTGGTATATTTGAATTATATTCATCATTTTTAAGATGTACATTATACGATTTGAAGTAGTTTCAATGATGATGATTAAAATGTTGTTGATGAGATATATGATAAGAACACAGTTTTTAAGTTAAATGCAAAATTTGCATTAAAAGATTTAATAAAAATACTGTTTTGAAAAGACAAAGTTAGTCAAACCGTTCAGATAATACTTTAAGTGAAATTTTTATCTCATAGCTTAAGATTTTGTTTTTCCTTTGTTTTAAAAATAAGCCATAATATTCAAATAATTATAAATTGGTATCTTGGATTCAATAAATATTTGAAAATAAATAATTTAAAATTATTTGTTAGCTTAGAGAAACAAAACATGAATTTACTAAGCGTTAAAAGTTTAAAACCAGAATTTAAAGACAATGATTTGATTACAAATACTGATGATTTTCAACAAACAATCACACAGCAAACTAAAAATAATATTTTGACATCAGAAGATTTTGACCGATCGTTTAAAACTGAAATAAAATGCGAATGGTATTATAAAAAAATTGCAATATATTTAACTGACAACAATGAAATACTCTTAGTTAAACTAGCAATTAAACAAACCAAAAAAGATTTGAAGGGAATTAGGCTCGGCATACCAGATGAATATTTCATTGAAGGTCTGGACCCTGAAGTGAGGGAGGCGATTGAAAAGGCAATTAAGGTCATGAAAGGACTGGGTGCGAAGACTCAGAAGGTCTCCCTTCCCCACACCAAGTATGCACTGGCAATCTACTACCTCATTGCCCCGTCCGAGGCAAGTTCCAACCTCGCCCGCTACGACGGTGTCAAGTATGGATACCGCTCAAAAGACGGTGAGAATCTCTTGGAGATGTATATAAATACCCGCTCACAGGGCTTCGGGCAGGAAGTGAAGCGGAGGATCATGCTGGGGACCTACGCCCTCTCTGCCGGATACTATGACGCCTATTACCGAAAGGCTTCACAGGGAAGGACACTCATCAGGAAAGATTTTGAAGAGGCATTCAAGGAGTGCGACCTTATCGTCACGCCCACTACCCCCACACCCGCATTTAAACTTGGAGAGAAAACCACAGACCCCCTCCAGATGTACCTCTCGGACATCTTCACCATTCCCTGTAACCTTGCCGGCCTGCCGGGGATCTCGATCCCCTGCGGCTTCAGCAAAGAGGGCCTTCCCATCGGCCTTCAGCTCCTCGCCCCCTCTTTCCAGGAGGAGAAGCTCATCCACGGCGCCTACGCCTTTGAGCAGGCGACGGAGTTTCATCTGAAAAGACCCAAGCTATAGGGTCAAGGGTGTAGCGCGTATTTAAAAGACCTATCCGCAAGGCGGGCCTTCGGTCTATAAAACGTTTGGTCGTTCCTACATAAAACGTTTGGTCGTTCCTACGATAGAATTACCGCGAAGCGCAGCCTTCGGTCTTTTGTAGGGGCGAGGCGATGCCTCGCCCTTTTGTTTAGGACGCTGGTTAGAACGCTCCCTCGTATCTGCTTTGGAGATAAGGATGGCACTTGTATTCATGACTATAACAAGATATTATTTAAATGACTCATTTCTGCTCATTTAAGATGTTGAGGAGAAAAAAGATGTTCTGCCCAGAATTGCGGGATTGGGTTTTTACTGATCATGCGCAGTGGGAAATGGCGCGACGTGGTATCACAAAAGATGAGGTTAATGGTGTGTTAAATGCTCCCGAACAAAGGGAAGAAATTCGACCTGGAAGATGTGTGTATCAATCCAGATTAACCCATGGTGAACCACCAAAGGTTTATCTTCTCCGTGTGTTTGTGGAAATAGACCGTATGCCACCAGAAGTGGTTACTGTGTATCGCACCAGCAAGGTGAAAAAATATTGGAGGTAAAAAATGCGTGTGATTTACGATCAAAAAACAGATACTCTTACAATTATCTTAAGCGATGCGCCTGTAACAGAAAGCGATGAAGACAAGCCAGGCATTATTCTTGATTATGATGCTTCTGGGAATGTGGTTTCATTAGAGATTTTAGATGCTTCGCGACGGGTAATACAGCCAACCAGGATGGAATACGAATTGGCCGGCCAGCCAGCTTGACATAGAAGGGTTTCTCGCTTGATAACCACAGAGGGTGCCCTTTAATGGGTACCCCTACGTGGGCATTGCAGCAGGCAAGGTATATTTACCTTTGTTTAATCATAGAATTTCATTGACTTTATATGTTATTTGTCAATAATTACTTAAGCATCTCTGGAAAGTTACCGCTTGGCCGTTTAATAATTAGATTTCAGTAGTTATCTCTCGCATTAGGAGATCGCTGAAAAAGCAACTGTTTGTAAGGCTGATCAAAAATGTCCAGATGCAAGGCGCCCGAAATCCTGAGGAGTGAGGCGTACTTGGACGTACGCTGCAACGACGAAGGACGAGGGGAACGACGCAGATGGGCGTTTTTCAGCAGCCTGTTAGGAGATCAGTTTTGGCCAGCAGTATCCTTATCATTCCTTCAATAATCGTTAAGCCTCTTAAATCTGTCTGTCTGTGCAAGAGTAAAAAAACGTTTGGTCGTTCCTACGATAGATTTTACCGCAGGAGCGGCCTTCGGTCTTGTGTAGGGGCAGTTCATGCATTGCCCGTACCCATTCAATTTTATACTATTTTTCCTATTTTATACTTGACACCATATACTTATTCATGGTAATTTCTGTTACACTTCCGGTCAGCAGTAACAGCTTGGCCTTTTAAAAATTAGCAATTCGTAAGCTGTCTTCACCAGAGGAGATCAGTTTTGGCCAGCAGTACCCTTATCATTCCTTCAATAATCAATAAGCCTCTTAGATCTGTCTGTCTGTCTGCGCAATAGTTATACCCTTTTACAATTTAATAATTTGTTTCTGGTGGGGTGATCCGCCTATGGCGGATGAATGCCCTATTCTGATTGATATGCATGGCGTAGGGGCAATTCATGAATTGCCCCTACCAGCGGTCTTACGTAGGGGCACATCGCACCGTGCCCAAAGGAAATACATACCCGCCTGCGGCGGGCCTTCGGTCTTACGTAGGGGCAGGGCTTGCCCTGCCCAAATAGGAAAATTGTATTTTCACATGCAAACAGGGCGCAGCAAGCAGCGCCCCTACATTGATAATTTCAAAACAGGGGGAACAATGATGAAAAAGATGATCTGTTTAATCCTGATGTCTCTGTTTTTAATTTCGCCTGCCTTTGCCGGCACCGTCAACCTGCCGCAGACCGGCCAGAAAAAATGCTATGACACAGCCGGAAATCAAATCACCTGTCCGGGCACCGGGCAGGACGGCGCAATTCAGGCTGGTGTAGCCCCGCCCAGCCCAAGGTTTCAGGTGAACGGTGACTGTGTCACAGACAACCTTACCGGCCTGCTGTGGGCGAGGAATGCGAATCTTCCGAATGGCACCAGGACCTGGTATCAGGCCGTTGATGACTGTAACAATCTAAACCTGTGCGGCTACACCGACTGGCACCTCCCCAATGTGAATGAACTGGAGAGCCTCATCAATGCTAATGAACCCAATAGCGCTACCTGGTTAAATGGCCAGGGTTTTACCAATGTGCAGGCCAGCTATTACTGGTCTTCTACTGCCTACGCCTACGGCCCGGACGGCGCGTGGATCGTCGATATGCGGGTTGGCGGCGTGGGCAACGGCTATAAGGCCCGCTACGGCTACTACGTTTGGCCGGTGCGTAGCGGACAGTAAATGTTAGCGCAACAGAGCAGAAGAGCAGTAGGGTGGGTTTTCCCCTGCTGTTACAATCCTTTGCTACTGGTCTACTGCGCAACTGCTCTACTGGACTAAAGGGAGGATTTAAAAATGCATAGACTGATAACGGTAATGGCCATGTTAATTGTAATGGCGGGCACAATTGCACACGCCGCTCCCGCTCCGGTCTGGGAGACCGGCCAGAAAACGAGTTATTACGACGGGGATGATGGCGACCTGGAAAGAGGTGTTGCCTGGCCCTCACCCCGATTTGCGGACCAGGGAAACGGCACAGTCACCGATAACCTCACCGGCCTGATGTGGACGAAGAATGCGAACCTGCCAAACGGCTACAGAACATGGCAACAGGCCCTTGACTATGTGTCAGGAATGAATGCAGGAACGTATCCCAATTACGGTTATCATGACTGGCGTCTTCCCAACCGAAAAGAACTTTTCAGTCTCATAGACCATTCCCGGTATAATCCGGCTCTCCCCGCAGATCATCCTTTTGCCAATGTGCAGGCCGTCCATTACTGGTCTTCTACTACCTACGCCCTCTACCCGGGCTACGCGTGGCTCGTCTATATGTGGAGTGGCGTCGTGCACTACGTCGGTAAGTCCTTCAACGTCAGCTACGTCTGGCCTGTTCGCGCGGGACAGTCTGGGTCATTTGGTAATTTGGTTATTTCTTTCCGCGACAAAGAAAATTCATCAAGCACTATCGTGGGAGCTGCGGCTGATGGGGCATCGCAGGCAGTAATACAAATAGATGGGCTTCCACCCGGTACAACTTTAGGCAATATTACTATCAGCGTTTCCGAGGGTGACGGGACATTAGATAATGATGGACAGATAAACATAAACAACGGCGTATATACCCGGACCTACCATGCCCCAGAGCACTACGCACGGGAAGGACATACCGAAGATGAAATCCAGGGAAGGAGAGCAGTGGGCCTGACGATCACCGTGAACGGAGAGAACGTGCCCTATCCGCAATTCTACCTGGTAAAACCACCGGTGGTACTACTTCATGGTTTGTGGTCAGATGGGGAGACGTGGGATAAATTAAAAACACAGCTCGAAGCAAATGGCTATGATTCGCAGCACATCATTGCCCAATCGTATCCCAGCTCTGTATCTTTTGAGGAAAACAGCACGGTAGTAAATGAACGTGTTCAAGAGGCCCTTAAAGCAGTAACGGATGAGGGATACGTTGCGAAGAAGGCAGATGTGGTTGCCCACAGCATGGGTGGGGTTCTTACGAAACTTTATGGCCATGCATCAGACATTCATTCAATCATAACTGTAGGAACACCCCACTACGGAAGTCCACTCGCAGATTTTTTGTGGCCGATCGTTAACACAACAAGTAGCGTAGGACAGTTTATAGCAAAAATCTTTGGGAGAAGAGGGTGGACACTGGATGGCGCAATAGAAGATCTACAAATAGAAAAGCTGCAAGATCAGGTTTACTCATTACATGTTCCTACGCATACGATAGCCGGGATCTCACCCCATACTGATACTAATACTTTTGTTGGGTTACTTTCTCTCGCAGTGGCAGCTTATGGAGGACCAATTTTCGGATCCCCCACGGCGTTAAATGAATACTTTTTTGACTTTGAACGCAATGATTGGGTAGTCGGAGAAACGAGCCAAGAAGGTGGTTGGCCCGGTGATGACGAATCTGTACTAATGCATTTTAGTTTTTTGGCAGTTGATGGGGAAACAAGGGATGATGAAGTTATAGATAGTATCATCGCCTTCCTCCACAGAACGAGTACTCCCCCTTCACCTGCCCCGGCCTTATATGCCCAGACCTTAGAAGAACCACGATGGAGTCGGTTCCTACCGGATATGAAAATGGCAGAGTCTTCAGGGACGGTGGAAATCACCAATCCTCTCGATGGACAGACCTTCCAGCCCGGCGATACGGTCACCGTGGAAATCAGCGTGTCAAATGAGAATGCCATCGTTCTTCTCTCAACCTCCACCGGCGAATCTGCCCTCATTGAACAGGCGCCATACACGTTCCAATTTGTTATCCCCAGTGATGCAATCGGTCCGCTTACCATCACGGTGGGGGCAAGGGATGACGTGGGGTTCATCGCGTCAGATGAGGTAACCATCAACATCGCCCAGACTTCAGATCTAATCGCCATGGCGTTATACCCCGACAGCCCCCTGATTCCCATGGCATTAGGATCATCAGTGCCTCTCACGGTGTACGGGCTGTACGGCGATACCGTGACCAGAAACATTACTGCATCCGGCTGCGGAACCACCTATTCTTCTTCGAACTCAACGATCGCAGAGGTTTTGCTTGACGGCATGATAACGGCAAATTCCGCAGGTCAGGCAATCATCACGGTTACGAACAGTGGGGTGTCAAAACAGGTAACTGCTATTTGTAACTCAGAACCTGACATTACGGTTATGCCAGTGGGGTATCATTTTGGCAGCGTGAATGTGGGTACGAGCTCTGCGGTACAGAATTTTACCGTAGCCAATACCGGCAACGCTGACCTCATTATCGGTACGCTGTCCTTGACGGGTAGTGAGGCAGGTGATTTCACGATACAGCAGGAGACCTGTTCAGGCCGCACCCTTGGAATATCCTCCGAAGAGTGTACGGTTGACGTGTTGTTCACACCCACAGCGTCCGGCCTAAGAAATGCCAACCTCACAATTACCTCAAATGACCCTGACCGGCCAACTGCTGATGTACCGATAAGCGGTGAGGGAATTACACCCACAGTGATACAACTTTCTTCTTTTACCGCCACCTCCTCCGACCGCAAGGTCATCCTCGAATGGACCACCGCCTCCGAGATCGACAACGCCGGCTTCAACCTCTACCGTGCTGAATCTGAGAATGGCCAATACGCGAAGATCAATCCTTCGCTCATCCCTGCCCAGGGGAGTTCAACCAAGGGGGCTTCTTATCAATTCATTGATGAGAACGTGCAGAATAGAAAAACTTATTACTACAAACTCGAAGACATAGACCTCAACGGCAAGAGCACCATGCACGGGCCGGTGAGTGCCACACCAAGGAGGATACAGAAATAATTAAGAATGAAAAAGGAAGAATGTAGAATGGGGGCGGGCCATTGCTCGCCCTTTTTATTAGAATGGCAGAACAAAAAGGCTTGACATAAAAGGGAGTAGTCGCTTAATCTAAATATTAAAGAGTTCTTATTGAAAGAGGCTAAATGAAAGAGGCATTAAGATATTTGAACAATGCAAAAGAAATCCTTAAATCTGCACCAGTTGAGGATAATACCTATACAGATATCAAACCTGTGAGAGAGGCGTTTGCAACTGCTTATCTTGCGATTTTAGAGGCTATTAATGAACACTTGCTGAAGAAAGGACTGACCAAGAAAGAATTACCAAAGTCGGTTGAGGCATACAGGAAGGCATTGCAGAAATATTTAGCAGTTCATAATGGAAAAATTTTACGAGATTTTGATAAACTCTATGACGCAATACACATAGCTGGTTATTACAGGGGCCTTATTTACGATACCCGTGCAGTAAAAAATTATTTCCAGGCTGCAAAGGAATTTATTGAGAAGACCAATTAAGAAATGATGGCAGCCACAGCAGCCCCTACTTAAGACCGAAGGCCGCTCCTGCGGTAATTCTTCTGGGCGAGGTACTTAAGACCGAAGGCCCGCCTTGCGGATAAGCTTTAAACTTGACCCTTGAACCCTTTTTTATTGAACTATATTCAGCGCATCAATCACCAGGGATTCGGGGGTTTTTACTTTATAGTATCGTCCCCTTCCGATAGTGGCGATCTTCCGGGCCAGCCACTCGCCCTGCTGATCCTGCTGGGTGATGAGCAGGGTTGAAATCTTAATATCTTTATCCCGGCATACCACTGCCTCGGTCAGGGCATGACTGGTGCCCAGCTCCTCTTTCCTCTTCCAGTCCATGCTCTTGAAGGCATCAATCATGTGATCAAAGGAGGTTGAGTTCGAATAGATTGACCCCTTCTTATCTCTGTAGGGGTCCTGCTTCTCCGCTTCCTCGGCAGTGGCGGCATTGGGCTGGCCGTCGGTGATCAGGATGATGTACTTCTTATTCCCATCTTTTGAACGCAGGAGCATCTCCCGGGCACACCGGAGGCCGTTCCCGATGTTGGTGTACTGTTCTGCCCGGAGCCTTACCATCGCATCCAGGAGGCTATGGGGTTTATCGGTGAGCGGTGCAATCACCTCGCCCCTGTTGCTGAACGAGACGATCCCCACGCGGTCGTTCTTTTCCAGTGCTGCCTTGACCAGCCCGGTAAGGGCCATCTTGGCATAGCGGAGCTTGAACTGGTCTTTCATCGAGGCACTCACGTCAATGCAGAGGGCAATATCGAGCTGGAGCGATTGCTTCTTTTCAAATGACCTGAACTCCCGTACGCTGATATCCTCAAGGCTCTTTCCCCGCTTGACAACTTCCCGCAGGGTGTGGCGGACTGAGATGTCTCTGAACACGTCCCCCTTTTTGTACCGGCGCACTTCTGCCTTGTCAGTCTCATGCTCCTTTTTAAAGGCATTGTGGACCAGGGGATCGCTGTGGGTCTTGGGCACCAGTTCATCGAGGAGCCAGGTTAACGCCTTGGCCGTAAGGGTAAAGGTCTTCCCCTTCTCACCGCTCTTCACCAGACCCTGCTTCTCCAGCTCATGGATCATCATCTGGAGCTTCTGGTAATCCAGCTTCTCAGGGTCGGTCTGTACCCCTTTCTTTTCGTTCAGGGTGTAATGAACATACACGTCTTCCAGGGATGTCTCCTTCGCCCTGCCCTGGTGTTGCACATCCATCAGCTCAGCCACGAAATTGGTGAGCTTGTCCTTCGGCATATTTACCGGTATCCCCCGGGAGCCAGACGAAAGGTGACCGGCTTTCTTCATGGCCTGTTCCAGTTCTTCCTTCGTTATCTCGCCCCGGGCCAGTTTCTCCCGCAGGACATCGGATAATTCCTTCCTCCCTTTCTCCGTCAGGGAATGGTGGTTGGGGGATACGAGCTTGGTGAAATCCCGCTTCTCCAGGTCATTGAGCAGCTTCTTCAGGGCAGGGAGCGAATCCTCAGGGTACTGCATATTCTTCAGCGCTTCCTGGATCAGGGGGTGGTTCATCATCTCGTCAGCAAGAGACTGGTCAAAATCGGGGATTCCTTTTTCCAGGTCATCCAGGCGTTTGAAGGCAACATCGCTTAACCCCTCCAGGATTTTCCGGAGATCCTCTTTCGTGA
>JAPLJA010000201.1 GCA_026388815.1 Pseudomonadota bacterium | reverse complement strand
CCCCGGCAAGGAGATAGACGGGGTGTATGAAGCGCCCCGGAATCTCCTGAAGGCAATCCCCGGGGTGGAGCTCTATGAGATGGAAAGAATCAAGGAGTATGCCTGGTGCTGCGGTGGAGGCGGCGGGGTTTTTACCGGCTTTAAAGACTTTGCGCAGTGGACGGCGCTTGAGCGCTTGGAAGAAGCAAAGGACACCGGGGCGCAGGCGATTGTAACGAGCTGTCCCTGGTGTGAGTCGAACTTGGGAAATGCGATCAAGGGGATGGAAGAGAAGATCGGACTGAAAAACCTGATCCAGATGATCGCGGAGACGGTGTAAAGAGAATGACAAATGACAAAGTCCAAATGACAAATTTTTAAAAGGAGGTATTGAGGTTATGGAGTTACAATTCGACACTTTGAAATGCGATGGATGCAGAGCCTGCGAATTCGCCTGCAACTATCACCATGACTGAAGCGGGAGAAGAGTCTGTTCCTGGCCAAACCTGATGGACCGGAGACGATCCTGCCCGGCCAGCAGGTGAAGGGAGGCGGCGCAAGCGCCAAACCCATCCTCTTACGGGTTGCCTGCGATCTGTGCAAGGGTGCAGAGAGGCCATTATGTGTAAAGGCTTGCCCCAGAGATGTGATATGCGTAGCGTGAAGGAGAGAGAGACCTATGGACTACATCAATAATTACACCGGAAATATTTTAATAGTTGACCTGGAAAGCGGCAAGTGTGACCAGGAAGAGCTTGAGAATGAACTGATTGATGGATATCTGGGTGGAGCAGCCATCAACCTTGAATTGCATAAGAAGTACAGTGCAAAAGACCCTTTAATTATCGGGACCGGACTGCTTACCTCGACCTTTGTCCCCGGTTCCTGTGCCGCAATTATTACGGGCAAAAGCCCGATAACCGGGAAGGTAGCAAATGCGCCGCTCACCTGGCAGACCGGCATTGAGCTCAAGCTTACCGGTTTTGATTTTGCCGTGATCCTGGGCAAATCAGCGAAACCGGTCAAGCTCTGGATCCACGATGGGCTGGCGGATGTTGAGGACTCAGGCGAGTGGGGAAAGGATGTCTGGGAAACGGTTGATGCCTTACGGCATAACTATGGTGATGACATGGTTGAAGCAATTGTGATCGGCCCTGCCGGAGAGAACTGTTCCCCACTTGCCCAGGTGAGTGAAAATTACTGGGGGAGCAAAGACAAGTTCGGTTTTGGAAAGGTGATGGGAGAAAAGAAGCTCAAGGCTGTTGCCCTGAGGGGCTTAAGTGCCTTCGAGGTGGCTGACGGGTTCTTTGATGAATGCACCACGCTTTCAAGAGAAATAGCCAATGGAGTAATCAAGGGTAAACAGGGAGCAGGAGAGATTGGGAAATCCCTGAAAATCAACGAAGGAGTCCTCTCGGTAATCCAGGAGATGACCCACCGGGATAATGCCTGCTTTAACTGTCCCTACCCTTGCCTTACCTTTCTCAAATATCGCGAGTCTGCAAAAGAGATGAAGTCAACAGACGTGAAGGAACCAGGCTGCCTGATT
The DNA here is from genome assembly GCA_026388815.1 of Pseudomonadota bacterium. Lineage (GTDB taxonomy): Bacteria > Desulfobacterota > WTBG01 > JAPLJA01 > JAPLJA01 > JAPLJA01. Next base: position 8,626 of record JAPLJA010000201.1, on the reverse strand, counting down.
ACTGACCTCTCCGGCTTAGCTGCCTTTGGTTTCTTAGGCAAAGATGCTCCTCAGGCTTTAGAGCAGTGTTTCCGCTTTGGCCTGGAGCCAACCGCTTCAGCCATGCTGGTGGAAAAGGCGGGAAAGAAAGATTTAGCCGCTGCAAAAGGAGAATTGGAGAACTTGACTAAATCTTCAACTGGGCTTAAGGAAGCTGGTCTTCCCCATTTGAATGGTGTTTCTCCCTGGCCGATTACTCCTTCCCTGGATACTGCTCTGGTTCAGGCACTCGGCATATTCAGTAATGCCGTACCGCCTCAGGTTGTCGTTGCCAGCCCCAAAGACTTTTCCACAGGAGACTCTGCCCAGGCAAAGGCAGCTTTCTGGGCAAAGAGGCAGGCGATGGCCTATATCCTTGGCATCTGCCCTATCTTCATCCTAACCGCGCCTGAGATGACAGAGGAAAAACTTGCGGGGCTGATCAAGATCACGATGGGCTGGGAGAATTTCTCAGTAGAGAAACTTTCAGGGATTTGCTCAAAGTACCTCTCAGAGATTCTTGCCATGCAGGCAGGTGCAGGCGAGATTCATCCATCACTGAAGCTGGATGGTCTGGAAGCCGGTATGCAACAGATACGAAGTGTATTTAAATAATTCAGGGGAAACGAATGGCAAAGAGCAAGGCAGAAATTGAGAAAGAGATCATAGCGTATCTTGATAAGATGAGCACCCATAAAGGGACGCCCGGCAAGGGCTGCGGTCTTGCCCATGGAAGTTCCCTCGTGTTAGCCACCTGCAGGAATGACCAGCCCAGGGCAACTACCCTCGACTTTTTCAATGAAGGCCTGACCCTCTACATCTTAGGTGAACCTGGCGGAAAGATAGCGAACGTCCGTGCCAATCCCAAGGTTTCGGCAGGAATCTATGAACAGCCGCTGGATCACAGCAAGACACAGAAAGCCCTCCAGATCTGGGGGAAGGCGACTCTCATCAACCGCAAAAACAATAAGGAACTCTTTGAAGAGAAGATGCAGAAGTGGGGGCTCTATGATGTGGCGAAATTCCTGGTTAAGGGGAACCTGAAAAAGGCAGGAGTTCCCATAAACCAATTAGATGCCCAGGTGGAAAAAACCCTGGATAAAGTCATTTCCGGTATGAACTTCATCAGGATTGAGCCTGAAAAGATCATCATGAGAACCTTCACGCCGGACTTCACAGGGGATAAGCTTACCTGGACGAAGAAGTAAAAGGGTTTTTCTCTATTGAGATGTAAAAAAGGCAGGGTCAATTCTAAACCCTGCCTTTTTTTGCTTACTTCTGGAACCTCTCTCTCCTCTGAGCCACTGGATAATTGCTCTCTACAGAATCAATGCTGTCCTGGAGCAGCTTTTTGTACAGACTGGTTAAAGGAGAAAAGTCAGTAACCTCATAACTACTAAATTTTTATATATTTTTTATTGAGTTTTAAGTTTTTTTACTCCATATTCTATAAGGCTAAGATAAAATATCTCTAATACTAAGCTCGATAAAAAACGATTAATACATAGAGTATAATGTTATAACCCGATTCTGAACAGTTTGAAAAAAGGAGTAATACAATGAAAAAATATAAAATGGAAATGATGAGAACATGCTTAGTAATTGTGGGAGTTCTTGCAATACTCATGAACGCAAACATTGCGGCTGCTCTAACATCCTTCATCGCTGAACCGGCCGATGGCAGTGTCTTTCTCTTCTGGGAAACGTCCTCTGAGATTGATAATGTGATACACACTACTCAATGACGACATGATTATCGCAGAAGGCTCCCCAACCGAGGGAATGCTGTATGAGTTCATTGATGACACGGTACAAAACAGAAAGATTTATTATTACAAACTGGAGGACTTTGATATTTACGGTGTCAGCACCTTCCACGGACCGGTAAACGCTACACCAAGAATGATCTATGGGATAGAGAGATAGAAGAATACATCATAACCATTATGACATGGAAAGGCAGAGGCCGGTTGGCTTCTGCCTTTTTCTTTCACGATACGGCGCAAAAGCACAACATCTGCACACCTCTTCCTTACCGGAGTTATTAATATTAGATATAATAATCCATGAAAGAATAAATCGTTTTCTTTTTTACATTTAAGAGGTTATCATTAAATCATAAGGTGGATGAAAATGGAGTTTGAATTATATAAGAATCTCTTAGACAACCTGTACGACGGAGTATATTTCGTTGATACGGAGAGAAGAATCACGTACTGGAATAAGGGGGCCGAGCAGATTTCAGGCTTCACCAGTTCCGAAGTGGTAGGAACCCGGTGTGCTGACAATCTCTTAATGCATGTTGACGATCAGGGGAATATGCTCTGTAAAGAATCCTGTCCTCTTGTAAAAACGATTGCCGACGGCATTCCCCAGAGAGCAGAGGTTTATCTCCACCACAAAGATGGGCACCGGATACCGGCATTGGTAACTGTTACTCCAATTCAAGATGTACAGGGGAATATTGTCGGTGCCGTTGAGATATTCAGCGATAACTCGTCACATATTGCAGCGCTCCAGAGAATACGAGATCTCGAGAAGATAGCATACCTTGACCCTCTCACCGAGCTGGCAAACAGGAGGTTTACAGAGATAAACCTTCGTGCCCGGTTTGATGAGATGTGGAGATACGGCTGGCCATTCGGTATTGTACTGATAGACATAGACCACTTCAAGAACGTCAATGACCTCTATGGGCGAGAGATTGGGGACAAAACACTGAAGATGGTGGCACAAACATTGGCAAAAAACTTACGGTCATTTGACGTGATAGGCCGGTGGGGAGGGGAAGAGTTTCTTGCTATTATCATGAATGCCCGTAAAGACTACCTCAAGTCAATTGCAAACAGATTTCGTGTCTTGGTCGAACAGTCCAGTTTCTCTGTGGGAAAGGATATCGTTCAGGTAACTATTTCCCTCGGTACGACACTTGCCCGCGCTGATGATACAACAGCTGACCTGCTGAAGAGGGTTGATACCCTTATGTATCAGAGCAAATCCGGCGGCAGGAATCGCGTATCTACTGACTGAAGAAATAAATTCCTATCTGCTCATTCCCAAAAGTATTATTATCAAGAAAAAGTTGCTCCAGAACTACCACGATTAACTCAGGAATTTTTATCGGCAATCTGACAGCACCTGCTTTGTTTGAGACAAAGGGTGCATCGTGTATCTGAACACCACTGGCAGAATTTACAGTCAGGGCAGGGGTATTTTTTTCCTGGTGAGTATTTTCAGGAGAGTAGAAGAGTCCCTCTAGTGTTACCTCAAAACGCAATCCGTTTTCATAGGTGAACTTCTTTTCAGGATCAGCCATTCCGCTCTCAATTGCGAAAACGAATGGTTAAGAATGGATCATCCCTTATTAAGGGCTGCAGTTTCCCGGTGGTAGTCCTGAAGAGAGCGGATACTCATCTCCTTTTTCCTCAAGGCCTCTATCCCGTTGACCGTTGCCTGGGCGCCTGCGATAGTGGTAATCAGGGAAACACCATAGAGGACAGCGCAGGATCTGATCTGGGCTTCGTCCTCCCTGGTTGCCTTCCCTGCAGGGGTGTTGATGAGCAGATCGATCTGACCGCTCTTGATCCGGTCGATAATGTTGGGCCGGATGCCTTCATATACCTTCGGGATGGTCTCCACGTCCAGATCATTCTGGAGCAGGACCCGGGCTGTCCCGGAAGTTGCCAGGAGTTTAAATCCCAGGTCAGCAAGTTTTTTTGCAATGAAGACGATATCCCGCTTATCCTGGTTTTTCACGCTGATGAATACATTCCCCTTGTTAGGCAGTTTTTGACCCGCAGCAATCTGGGACTTAGCGTAGGCAAGGCCAAAGCTCTTATCGATTCCCATCACCTCACCGGTTGATTTCATTTCAGGGCCGAGGATGACATCAACGCCCGGAAATCTCACAAAGGGGAAGACCGATTCCTTCACTGCAACATGGGAGACCTCCACCTCCTTCGTGAAACCCAACTCCTTGAGCGTCTTGCCCAGCATGATCTTGGTAGCAAGTTTTGCCAGGGGTACCCCTGTTGCCTTGCTCACCAGGGGAACGGTACGGCTGGCCCTCGGGTTTACCTCCAGCACATAGACGATGTTATTCCTCACAGCATACTGGATATTCAAAAGTCCCTTCACCTGAAGCTCTTTCGCCAAGGCGTAGGTATTCTCCTTGATTACTGCGATAGTCTCTTCATCCAGAGTGTGAGGCGGCAGAACCATCGCGCTGTCACCGGAATGGATGCCTGCCTCTTCGATATGTTCCATGATACCGCCGATCACGCATTGTTCGCCATCGCTGACTGCATCCACATCAACCTCAATGGCATCCTCCAGGAATTTATCAATGAGAATAGGGCGTTCCGGAGATGCCTCTACTGCCTTCTTCATGAAGTTCTTGAGCTCAGAATCGTCATAGACGATCTCCATTGCCCTGCCCCCGAGGACATAGGAAGGACGCACTACCACAGGATACCCTATCTCCTGAGCTACCTTCTGGGCCTCTGCAAAGGATGTTGAGGTGCCGTTAGCAGGCTGGATGAGATTCAGTTTCTTGAGGAGTACCTGGAATCGCTTCCGGTCTTCTGCCTGGTCAATGGAATCCGGAGAAGTCCCCAGGACAGTAACACCAGCTTTAGACAGCGGAACGGCGATGTTGAGCGGAGTCTGGCCGCCGAACTGGACGATAATCCCGATCGGCTTCTCCAGGTCCACAATATTCAATACATCCTCTACGGTTAAGGGTTCAAAGTACAGTTTATCAGAAGTATCGTAATCGGTGGAAACTGTCTCAGGGTTGCAGTTGATCATGATGCTTTCAAAACCCTCTTCCTCGAGGGCATACGATGCATGACAGCAGCAGTAGTCGAATTCAATCCCCTGTCCGATCCGGTTCGGCCCTCCGCCCAGGATCATTACCTTCCGGTTGTTTGTCGGGACACTCTCATTCGCTGTTTCATAGGTTGAATAGTAGTAAGGCCGTTCAGCAGTAAACTCACCTCCGCAGGTATCAACCAGTTTATAGACCGCTGTAATGCCCTGACCAATCCGGTAGGCCCTGATCTTTTCCTCGGTGGTGTTCAGGAGGAAGGCGAGCTGTCGATCACTGAATCCGTCTTTCTTTGCCTTCAGCAGAAGTTCACGGGGAAGTTCAGGAACCGTCCCCTGGTTGGAGGCCCGGTACTGTCTGATCTCCTCTTCTCGCTCTACCAGTTGCTTCATGTTGTCAATAAACCAGCGGTCGATTTTCGAGAGCGCATAAATCTCATCGATGCTCATACCAGCCTTCAGGGCGTAGCGGATGTAAAAGAACCTTTCATCATTGGGTATCCGGATTTTTTCCTTGATTGCATCCAGGAGGGTTTCACCCGGAGAGGTGAGCATCTGATCAGTGACGGCATCTTTTCCATCTGCACCGAACCCGAACCGGGAGGTCTCGGTGGAGCGGATCCCCTTCTGGAGAGCCTCTTTGAAGTTACGCCCGATGGCCATTGCCTCTCCCACTGCCTTCATGGAAGTGTTAATCACCCTCTCCGCTGCAGGGAACTTCTCAAACGTGAACCGGCAGATTTTGAACACGCAGTAGTCAACGGTGGGCTCAAAGAACGAAGTGGTCTTGCCGGTGACCTGGTTCATCACCTCGGGAAGAGTAAGCCCGACAGCCAGCTTGGCAGCCACCCGGGCAATGGGGAAGCCGGTTGCCTTGGAGGCGAGGGCAGAACTCCGGGAGAGACGGGGATTTACCTCAATGATCACGATATGGCCGTTTTCCGGATTCTGGCCAAACTGGATGTTAGCTCCCCCTCCGGTAATCCCGACCTTCCTGATAATACGCTTGGAGAGATTCACAAAGTCGGCATACTCCGGTGCGGTGAGCGTCTGTGAAGGGGCAACTACGATGCTGTCACCGGTGTGAACGCCCATGGGATCCACATTCTCCATGGAGGTGATCATAATTACGTTGTCTTCGCAATCCCTCATCACCTCATATTCAATCTCCTTCCAGCCGAGCACGGACTGCTCAACCAGCACCTGCTTGATCGGGCTGATCTCCAGCCCTTTGACCAGAGCCTGCTCAAGTTCCTCCCTATTGTAAACGGTGGAACCACCGCTTCCTCCCAGGCAGTAGGCCGGCCGCAGAATAAGGGGGAATCCTATCTTGATGCCAATCTCCATACCCTCTTTAACGGTGGTGGCAATCCCGCTCTGGGGCATATCTATTCCTATCTCCTGCATCGCCTTTTTAAAAAGTTCCCGGTCTTCTGCCCGGGCAATGGCCTCCACGTTGGCGCCAATTGATTCCACGCCGTACTTCTTGAGCACCCCTTCCTTCATCAGGAAAAAGGCAAGGTTCAAGCCCGTCTGTCCGCCAAGCGTGGGGAGGAGGGCATCAGGCCTCTCCTTCTCGATAATCCTGGTCACTGTTTCAACGGTCAGAGGTTCAATATATGTAACATCCGCCATCCCCGGATCTGTCATAATGGTAGCGGGGTTACTGTTTACCAGGATGGTGAAATATCCCTCTTCGTGCAGGGCCTTGCAGGCCTGAGAGCCTGAATAGTCAAATTCACAGGCCTGTCCGATGACGATAGGACCTGATCCGATAATCAATACCTTATGAATATCTTTCCGCTTGGGCATGAATGACTCTCCTTGCTTTACCTAAGAATGCTCACGAACTCTTTCAAGACCGGATGGACTTCGTTACAGCCCGGGCTTGCCGGATAGTACTGGACAGAAATGAATCTCCTGCTATCACTTCTCATCTTTTCGATCGTCTGATCATTCAGGTTCCTTTCCTCGATGTTGAGGTCTTTTACCCCTTTCAGTGAATCTTCATCCACCGCGAAACTGTGATTCTGGACGGTAATCTCACCTTTGAGCGAACCTGGTTTCATTACCGGATAGTTGACCCCATGATGACCAACAGCAAGCCTTTTCAACTTTCCTCCCAGTGACAGGGCAATTGCTTCATGACCGGCAGAGATCCCGAGCAGAGGGACTTTTCCGATCAGTTCCCTGATTGTTTCACTCACCTGCTGTATGGCAGGGTCATCCTCCGGCCCGCTTGAGACCACGATTCCATCCGGTTTCATTGCCATGATCTGCTCATGAGACGAATCAAAGGGAAGAAGAGTGATTGTGCACTTCAACAGCATCAGTTGCTTCAACAGGCTCTGAGGCGCTCCCAGGTCAATGACACCGATCTTGAAAGAACCGGCAGAAGATGCAGGTGATAAGGGGGTAGGTTTTTTTACTGAGATTTCTTTAATCTGTAATCGCTGTTCTGCCTTTGCTTTTACGATCCTTTTCAGGATTTCCTTTTCATCCGCTTTCCCATGAGATATGGCGCCCCACTGCTCACCGTGGTCTCTGATTCTCACGGCCAGTGTCCTGGTATCCACCTCACTCAGGCAGGCTGTTTTCTCACTCGTCAGGAAATTTTCAAAGCTCTCTTCTGCCTGAAAGTTGGAGTAGATCCGGCTGCTTTCCTTGATAATCAAACCGGAGATCCATGCCTTTGCCGATTCGTTGAATGACCTGTTTATCCCGTAGTTCCCGATGAGCGGGTACGTCAGGACGACAATCTTTCCGGCATTGGAAGGATCCGTCATGATCTCCTGATACCCAACAACGCCTGTATTGATAATCACCGGCCCGTATCGCTCTTCCTGTGCACCAAGCGGTATTCCATCAAAACGTGCTCCATCTTCCAGCAGAAGGAAAGAATTCATGTGCATCTCCTCTTACAGAACATCATCTCTGGATATAAATTTCTTTTCTGTTTGCTTATTGAACGACTGTATAGACATTCTGGCGCAAGGTCAGCTTATACTATCTTTATGGATAACTGTATGTCAAGGAAATGTAAAAGGTCAAAGGTGATAGGACAAAGGTGAAAGGTTATTTCTCCTTAAAGGCAATAAGAGAACGCTCTAATCCTCTCAACATCTTTGCTGACTCCAGATACCGATCCCGATAGGTTTGATAATCCTCTTGAGTGAGGTATCCCTTTCACCTCTCACCTTCCACCTTCTTCGTCGAACTCCCACTCTTTCTCGTAGGGATGGTATTTCAGGGTGGAATCAGGAGGGGCGTATTCCCATCTCTTTTCCATATAATTGTGCTTCAGCTCATAGCTATCCGGTGCGTACTCATACTTCTTATCCATGGGGTTGTACCTGAGGTCAGAGCCTGGCGGGGTGTACTGCCATTCCTTCTGGATGGGATTATATTGGAGAGAAGAATGTGGGACAGTTTCCTCCCATTTCTTCTCCATGTAATTGTACTCCAACTCCCCTAAGGCTTTCACGGGAATTGATGAGAGGGCTATGAGTAACAGAATAATAAAAATCTTACTCGCCCTACCTCTCTCCTCCCTTTCAAGAAAAATATATAACACTCATACCGAAAAGTGAGGAATGAAATTTTGCGGGTTTGTTGTTTTTTAAAAAAGTTACATTACATCTGCCCCAGGGGGCGATTAAAAGTGAAAGTAGCGGGTTTCATAAAGAGAGTCTCGCCCGTCTGTTTGTACGTTTTAGTAGGCACAGTAACTGGCAAAGAAATCAAGAACGCTGCTCCACCGAGAATAGTTCCAATGAGTCCC
>JAPLJA010000248.1 GCA_026388815.1 Pseudomonadota bacterium | reverse complement strand
ACTTTGACCGGTCCTGGCCGGTGAAATAACTGACTTTTGTCGGTGATATCCCTTCACCCCTGATGTCATGAATCGTCGCCCCCACCAGTTCTTCTCTCAAGACGATTCCCCTTGACCCTTGACCCTTCTTTTTTATCTCCGGAAGAGAGTAAACAATCTCTCCGCCCTTCGTGAGAAACACGGCTCCCCCAAAGGTTCTGGCATAAAACATTACCCTTTCATTCAACTGCCCCATGTTTACGATGAAAGGGACAGGGAGCGTCTGCGCCTTAGCAAACATACCGGGCGCTGAGGAAATACTTTCTCTTCCAATCGCAACACCCGACATGAGGCAGACACAAATGATAATCAGTGCTGGGAAAAACCTCTTCCCCATGATATGGCTAAACATAATTGGCCTCCTTGTGTTATTCCACATTTGATTGTTTAATATTCAGTTTCTGTTTGCAAGTAATTATTTCGAGCCAGGACCCGGGTGATGCCTCTGTGTGCAATGGTTTCTGTACTACGGAAAACATCAATTTTATAGATTGGGGGGTTGAAATGGCTGTTTTCTGTTGAAAATTTCTCTCCTTTCTTATAATCTTGAATCACACTCTATGAGGAGGGATTATGGCAAAGATCATCGTACCCAAGGCAAATGAACAGGAAAAAGTTCTCTTTGAAAAACTCGGCATAACGCTCAGGGAGTTCACAACCCCTGAAGAGCTGGAGGAAGTCATCGTCCATTACCTGGACACCCATAACGTCCTGCACCTTGCCACCTGCCGGGATGATGAACCGAGGAGTACACCCCTGGAGTACTTCAATAACCGCCTTACGGTATTCATCATGTCTGAAGGCGGAGGCAAATTTGCCAACCTGAAGGAGAACGACAGGGTGGCATATTCCATCTCAGACCCCTACGATCCGGTAGCAGACTTCTTCGGAGCCAAGGGGCTTCAATGCTGGGGAAGGGCAAAGTATTTCAATAAAAATGATGACCTCAAGACCTATGCCGAGATTGCAAAGTACAAGAGGCCAAACCCGAGCCTTGCCAAGATAGGACTTGACAAGATCGCCGACGCCTTTAACTTCAAGGTGGTCATCATTGAACCTGAAAAGTTCCGGTTCCTCAGTTTGAGGAACGGTGTCAGGAATGCTGAATGGAGGAGAGAATAATAAGAGAAAGGGGATACCATATGCACGAGATTAAAAGAATCCTTTTCCCGGTCGATTTTTCCGTAAATTCCTGCCAGGTTGCTGACCATGTCATCTACTTTGCCCAGAAATTTGATGCCCACATATACCTTCTCCATGTCCTGGAGTGCCTCATGCCCCTCCAGGGATTTTACATCCCTCATATTTCCGTAGAAACCCTCGAAGAGGACCTGAAGAAGGCTGCGGAAAAGAAGATGGAGGAGTTCGTCCATAAGAAGATGAAGGGCTACAAGGGGATTACCCCCCAGGTGATCATAGGGATTCCCCACGTTGAGATTCTCAAGATGGCGAAAGAACAGGCTGTCGATTTAATCATCATGGGGACCCATGGCTGGACCGGGCTTGAGCATGTAATCTTCGGAAGCGTGGCTGGCAAGGTGGTGAGAAAGGCACCGTGTCCGGTACTTACCGTGAGGGTAAAGCCGGAAGAGAGTTAAGAGTTAATAATGAATAATTAAGAATGGGAGATTAAAAAGATGGACTGGAAGATATTCCTCACCACCTTTGGTGCCCTCCTCCTGGCGGAGCTGGGGGATAAGACTCAACTCGCCACCATATGCCTTACCTGTGAAACGGGCAAGCCCTGGACGGTATTCCTGGGAGCGGCATCTGCCCTTGTTGCCATTACCTTCCTGGGTGTGGTCTTTGGACAGACGATCACCTCATTCATACCCCATCAATATCTTCAGAAAGGCGCTGCCCTGCTCTTCATCATCATCGGAGTCTCAATTCTCTTCGGATGGATGTAGTGATGAAGGAGACAGTAGCCGTCATCCGGGGGGAAAGCTATGAAGACCCCCGCCTTATCAGCAGGATTCAGGAAGGGATAGACCTATTAGGCGGGTGGAGGGAGTTTATTACGCCCGGTGATAAGGTCCTGCTCAAACCCAACCTCCTCATCGGCCGACCTGTAGAACGGTGCGTTAATACCCATCCCCTCATTGTCAAGGCGGTTGCCCGGATGGTCATGGATTCAGGGGGCACGGTGGTCATAGGAGACAGCCCCCAGCTCGGTTCAGCCAAGAAGGTGGCTGCCCGGTGCGGACTGGAGGAGGTAGCAAAGGAACTGGGAATAGACGTGGTGGAGTTTGATCCCGTCGAGGTGAAATTCCCTGAAGGTAAAGTATTCAAGACCTTGACTGTTGGCAAGCCTCTTCTTGAAGCAGACAAAGTAATCAACCTCCCCAAGCTGAAGACGCACAGTCTCACCTGCCTTACCTTGGCCGTGAAAAACCTCTTCGGCTGTATCCCGGGTGCACGGAAGGCTGAATGGCACGTAAAGACCTCAGATGCAGGGAAGGATTTCCTTGCCCAGCTTTTCCTTGAGCTGAATGACCTGGTCAAACCGGCGCTCAACATCGTGGACGGTATCATGGCTATGGAGGGAAGAGGGCCGGGCTTCGGTGACCCGAGGCACCTGGGACTGATCATCATGGGCAGGAATGCCCTTGCCGTTGACCGGGTTATAGCCGAAATCGTCTCTGTGCCGGTGGACCTGATTCCAACCCTCAGGGTAGCGAAGGCAAAGGGGTATGGATACGCAGAACTGGATGAGATAGAGATTATCGGCGAACCTATCGATGCGGTCCGCGTCAAGGATTTCAAATTGCCGCCACGCACCGAAGTACCCTCCCAGTTTGCTGATTCTCAGGGACTGCCCAAGTTCGTGTTCCGCTTCCTGAAGAACCTGCTCACCGCTCAACCCCAGATTGACCATAGCCTGTGCCAGGAATGCAAGATGTGCGCAGAAGCCTGTCCTCTCAAAGCCATCTCACCCGCCGAAGGCGGACTTCTCATTGACACCAGGAAGTGCATCCAGTGTCTCTGCTGTATCGAGGTATGTCCCTATGCAGCGGTCGAGATGAATCCCGGCTTGCTGCTCAGAGTTTATAACTGGTTCAATTCCCATCCACATTCAGGGAGGGTATAAGATGATCAGAAAATCATGGGTAGTATTGTTTTTACTCTTCTCTTTCCTTATTTTTTCTGAAAAGGCAATTGCTGCAGATGAAACCCCCTGCATGCCGCCGAAGATCATCCGCCTGATCCCGAATAGTGGAAAGGCCGGGGATACCATACATATCAAGGGGAGGAGGTTTGGTCTCAACACGGGGAAGGTGACCTTCAATGGTGTCCCTGCAGAGGTGCTTACCTGGAGAATGGAAACGATCTACGTAAAGGCACCGGACAAGGCAAAGAGCGGCTCGGTAATCGTGAACAACGGGTGTGATAAGAGCAATGAAATACTTTTCACGTTTGAAGGCCCCCCTCAGGAGAAATGAGTTGGCCATTGTAAAGATTTTCTTCACCCTCTGTATCGTCTTCATTCTTTTCTTTACTGCCCCGGTGCAGGGTCAGGATGTCACTGCCTTACTGAGTGAAGGTGACTGCTTGTGGGGAGAGAGAATGGACAGAAAGAGTTTTGATGATTCCCTTGCCTTCTATAAGAAGGCCCTGGAATGCGATCCACTGAACTACGAGGTCAACTGGCGCATCTCCCGTTCTTACTTCTGGCTTGGCGATCAGATGGGCGATGCAGAAGGCACAGAGCACAAGACCTCTGGAGAAATAGGGATGAAGTATGGCAAAACTGCCATTGAGCAAAAGCCATCGGGAATTGAAGGCCACTACTATTATGCCCTCAATCTCGCCCAGTACGGTCTGGGCATCATCATCATCAAAGCCCTGATGCAGGGACTGGGCTCTGAATATGAAGAGCATATGAAAACTGTCATGAAAATCAATAAGGGGTATGACAATGCCGGTCCTCTCCGGGCGATGGGAAGATACTACTACAAGCTGCCCTGGCCCAAGAGGGACTTGAAGAAGTCAATCGAATACCTGAAGGAGGCAAACCGCTTCACCCTGTGGAACTGCCGGGGCCATGTTTACCTTGCCGAATCCTACCTGAAAGACGGAAAGAGGAATCTGGCGAGAGAAGAGCTTCTGCTTACGCTCAGGGCAGAGGGCAACCCGGAAAAAGAAGTGGACCAGGCTCGGTGGAAGGAAAGAGCACGTATGATTCTCAAAAAAGAGTACAAGTGGGAAGTCACAGCACAGGAGTAATGCTCGTTTCTATGAAGGGGAAGCCACTATGAGCGTTTTACTCTTTCTTCTCTTGGCAGTGTTTTCTTTCGTTATAGCGAGCCGTATCTATTCCCGGTATATCGCACGGTCAATCGGTGAGGACCCTTCTCATTCCACACCGGCATGCCAGTACAACGACGGCCGCGACTACGTGCCAACCAAGCGCTACATCGTCTTTGCACACCACTTCTCTGCCATAGCCGGTGCAGGGCCGATTATCGGCCCCACCATGGCAATCCTCTACGGGTTCGTCCCTGCCTGGCTCTGGGTCGTCTTCGGCGGCATCTTTATCGGCGCTGCCCACGACTTTACCGTACTCTTTACCTGTATGAGGGAAGGCGGGAAGTCGGTGGCAGAGGTTGCCCGGAAAACACTCGGCACAGCAGGCTTCAATTTTTTCATCGTGTTTACCATCTTGATGCTTGTCCTCCTCACCTCTTCCTTTCTCACCGCTACAGCAATCTCTCTCACCTCTCTCTGGCCCTTGAGCAAGATGGGGGTAAATGAAGGGGGGACACTCCTCAAGACAGTAGTAAAAGATGGGATTGTCATGGGAAGAATAGGCGGCATCGCTTCCATGTCTGTCATTGTGATTACGCTCTGTTCGCCGCTACTCGGCTGGCTCATCTACAAAAAAGGGATAAAAACGATTCCTGCCTATCTTCTTGCCTCCTTCATCTGTATTGCATCAATCCTCTTCGGTATACAGTTTCCGGTGAATTTATCTCCAACTACCTGGATGTTTATCCTCTCGATCTATGTCCTCTTCGCTGCTGGATTACCGGTCTGGCTCATCCTCCAGCCTCGGGATTTTATCAATGTCCAGATTCTCTACGGCGGTATCGGGCTCCTCCTCATCTCCGTATGTTTAACCGGATTAAACGGCGTCTCCCTTTCCCTCCCCACCTTCAATCTTGCCGAAGGGGCAAAGAATCTTGGACTCATCTGGCCCATGATGTTCATCACTATTGCCTGCGGGGCCATCTCCGGTTTCCATGCCCTGGTTGCCGGCGGGACAACCGGGAAGCAGCTCTCCTCTGAGTGTGATGCACGCAAGGTCGGATACAATGCGATGCTCCTTGAATCTCTCCTCTCTGTGCTCGTATTGCTGGCACTGGGCATCGGTTTCAATTTTGCCGACTATAAATCGATCGTTTGGCCTACGGAGCCGGGTATAAAATCAAATCCCATCCTCGGATTTTCCCTCGCAGCTGGCCACCTCTTCAACCAGGGGTTGAACATACCCGTTGCGCTCGGTACCGTCTTCGGCATCCTCCTCGTTGAAGGATTTGTCATCACCACCCTTGATGCAGCTGTCCGCCTCAACCGGTATCTCTTTGAAGAACTTTGGTCAATCCTTTTTAAAAATCCTCCGAAATTACTCAAGCACTACTGGTTCAACTCATCCCTCTCAGTTGCTCTCATGTTAATCCTTGCCTATACCAATGCCTTCAGCGCCCTCTGGCCCATCTTTGGGTCAGCCAACCAGCTCCTCGCCGCATTGAGCCTCCTCGCTGTTTCCAGCTGGCTCCTGCTGAAGGGAAAGAAATACTTCATCACCATACTCCCTGCCCTCTTCATGATGGCCACAACAATTGCCTCCCTGTTCATCCTGCTGTCTACCTATATCAAGAAGTCCAACTATATCCTCATGGTTACTGATATCTTTCTCCTGATTCTGTCCATAGGGGTTATCATCCTGGCAGCCAGAACCTTTTTAAGACTGCGTACCAGCGCAGAATAAGAACCCGGTAAGACGATTCACCTGGAGATATCATGAAATTCCCTGTCCTGGTACATGACCATCCCCGCTGGCAGCCTGAGAGGATAGAGGCCGTGCAACCCCTTGGACTGGAACTGTGAACAATGGGCAGAGAAGGACTCCCTAAAAAATAATTGTTTACAATCAAAAAATTGTGTGGTATTAGTACATTTATCGTTAATTGTCCGCTCCATAAGAGTTCCCGAGCATGGTGCTCATGACCTCTTTAGCGGCCCCAAGCCTTAAGGAGGGTTCATGGGTAAAAAATTATACGTAGGCAATCTCCCCTTTTCTGTAACTGACGAAGCGCTTCAGCAGATTTTCTCACAGGCCGGCGCAGTCGAATCCGTAAGAATCATTACGGACCGCGATACGGGTCGAGCCAAAGGATTCGGCTTTGTCGAAATGGTGAATGAGCAGGACGCCGCTACTGCCATTAGCAAGTTCAATGGCACCGACTATGAAGGTCGCGCACTCACGGTATCTGAGGCCCGTCCCCAGACACCGCGGGAGGGCGGTGGCGGTGGCTTCCGTAGTGGCCAGGGCGCCAAGCGGAGTGGTAACGGTGGTGGTTTCAGCGGCCGCAAGCGCTGGTAACCAGACCGGTCACTTAAGCACATCACGCCATAACACATCAACAGGAGTTGTTTTAAGCGGCTGCACAGGGTGCAGCCGCTCCTTCTGTGTCTTCCATTGAGAACAGGCAGCGGGCCCGGTTAGAGGCAAGACGGGTTCAGGAGCGTTCATCGTGTCCAAGGATGATCTCGCAAAACTCGAAGGTAAAATCACCGAAGCACGGGGTGGAGGAAACTACACCATCACCCTTGAAAACGGGGTTACCGTCTCAGCACGGCTGTGCGGCAAGATGCAGCGCTTCAAAATCCGGGTTATCCTCGGAGACAGGGTCACGGTTGGCGTCTCCCCCTACGATCCCACCCACGGACTCATCCTCCACCGGTACAAAGTTTAACAGGATTTCCTTTTCTCTCCTTCGGAGAGAGTTCCCAGTCCCTTGTTGCACCGCACAATTTCTATCTTCAAAGATACGCAAGTAAATAGCATTATATAAACTCTTATCCTGCAAATTCTCCCGGACTGTCATAGGGTTAAGGAATGCAATTGACAAAGAGTAACCTCTCTGATACACGTGTCTCACAATTCATAGCAACTGTATAAAAAGAATGTTCGGCATCACCATGAATGCAAGGAGAATAAAAAATGCCGGGTCAACCTACCGTCATTAAGTTTTTCGCTCCCGTCATAGATGTCACTATAAACGCTCTCATGAACGCCATCGACCAGAAGATGAAACAAGGCCAGAAGAATTTCATCCTGCTTATATCATCACCTGGAGGCTCAGTTTTTCATGGTTTAAGCGCCTACAACTACTTGAAAGGACTTCCTGCCGAAATCACGACACATAACTTTGGAAGCGTGGACTCCATCGGCGTCGTTCTTTACTGTGGTGGCATAAAGCGTTTGTCTGTCCCTCAAGCCAGATTTCTCTTACATGGTGTTAGCGCCAATTTCCCACAAGGCGCTAGCCTTGAAGAGAAGCAACTCGAGGAACGGCTTAAGGGGTTGCGAATAGATCTCGAGAATATCGCAAAAGTGGTAGCTGCAAATACGGGCAAGTCCAGTGAGGAAGTCACCCAGGCTATGCTCGACAGGACAACCCTCAATCCTCAAGAAGCCCAGGCATGGAGGCTCGTCCATGAAATTAAGGTTGAACTGTTCCCTTCAGGTTCGGAGGTGATTTCTATTCAGTACCAAGAGCAACCTAAGCAACTCCTTGGAAAATAGGTGGTTGTGGGAGTGTTGAAAAAGTGCTTTCTGTTGTCTTTGCGAGGAGCTATAGCGACGAAGCAATCTAAAAAGATTAGAAATAACCCGCCGCAGGCGGGCTGAGATTGCTTCGAGACTTTATGCTCTCGCAATGACGTTCATAAGAGTTTTTCAACAGCCCCGCTGTCTTCAATCGCCAGCCTCTTTTTTCATATCCCGATATTCGACAGCATAACAGCAATTCTGTTCACAACCTCCACCAGTGCGGGGTGGGATCCCTCGAGCCCTTGAACGGAAGAAGACAGCCCTTCGAGAGAGAGCTTCAGGAGTTTCGGATTTCTCTCCTCCCGTATCGCCTCGTGCATTGACACCTCAGTGAAACCTGCAATGCTGTGGGCGTGCTCGTCGTGAGTTTTCGAAAGCTCGGAAACCTCAGATTTGAGCCTCCCAAGGAGCTCTTGAAGTTCGGTACGTTTCTCCTCCGGGACGGCACGTGACTTGTCTATGGTTGCCTCAATTTTCTTAAGCGTTTCTTCAATCATACCAGTAATCCTTTCTCTATAATCAAGTCTTCTTATCTTCCTGTATCACGAGTCGCGGAATCGCTGTAAATAGAATCGCCCACCCAACTTTCTCCTCCGGCACGTTCATCACCCTCGCCACCATCTGGGCATAGGCAGTGAGCTGGGGATAGTAGTGCTGCACCTGAGCATGAACCCATGATTCAACGTCCCCATCTGGCCTGCCTGTCTTGTAATCCACGATGAGCCATCTGTCTCCTGTCTTTACCAGGAGGTCAACCCGGCCAACGCGCAGGCTGTATTCTCCGTCATAATCTTCAATTGCCCATTCGGAGTGAAGGTCTGTAGCTGATCTGCAGAGGTTTTTAAATTCAGGGGTCTCCCAGGCACTGTTCGATTCTTTCAAGATATCGTTCGCCATACCTGAAGCATCGTCAGGTGAAATCCCTTCTTCAGTGAGTGCTGCTATGATCGCCTGAAGATCAGGTTGATTGCCGCCTTGCGCGAAGGTATCAAGGATGCGGTGGATCACAACGCCCCGGGCACGGGCATCCTCATCCTCCTCTTCAGCACCCGGCGCAACTGCAAGAGAGGTCTCATCTTCAACTCGGGAGGGGCTGACGATGCGGTAGGGGAGTGGCTCTGCATTGAAGGAAGGGAGGGGGGCTGGTGAACGTCTCACCTCCTCCTCACCAACGGCAACGTTAGGAGGAGCCGGATTAGTGAAGAAGCTGAAGGCTGGCACGGAGATGCCTTCGCCTGTACCGACCTTCAGCAGCCAGTCAAGTGACGTCCGTGGATCTCCTTCCCAAGTCCACTTTTCAGGAGGCTTGCTCACGCCGGTGAGAGTCAGGCTCTCCCTGGCACGGGTAGCAACCACATAGAAGAGACGGCGCGCCTCAGCGAGTGTGCGCTGCCTGTCAAGATCTTTTAATAAATAATAGGCGAGGTTGTCCTCTCCGGTACGCCGGTCCCCTGTTGCGGAGATGAGAACGTGCCTCTCGTCACCGGGGAGTTGCTCTATCCGGTATGCAGGCTGTTCCCCTCTCCCACCAGAGAGCGGGTCATAATCGAGGTTCACTGCAAAGACGTGATGGAACTCCAGCCCTTTCGCCTTGTGGATTGTCATCATGTGGACAGGTGAAAAAGCACCGTTAGGATCAGGAGGCGTATACGATGCCTCTGCCAGGCGGCTGACCCTTGACAGAGCCTCCTCTCCCTGCAGCCCGGAAACCCTGTTCAGCAAATCCAGAAATGCCCGTGCATTGGAAACTCCTGCTGCACCGTAGCGGGCGGCAGTCATCCGGGGACCATCCAGGTCTTCCCACAGCCTCTGGAGCGTCGAGGCGTACGGCTCTCTCCCGAACATCGCCTTTGCCTCCTCAACTGCTTCAGCGAACCGGGCAATATCTTGAGATACGTCCTTTCCTGAGAGGACCGCTTTTGACCAGAGCCCTTCCGCAGGTTTGAGGCTCACGAGCACCTGGTCTGAGACATAGAGCCAGGGTGCCCTGATCGAGCCTGCCCAGGCCACATCATCGTACGGACGAATCATTGCGGTAAAGAGGTTCAGGAGGTGACGGACTTCAGGTCTGTCCAGGAGCGGTATCCCTTCCACGAGGCAGACCGGGACACCATAGTCACTCAGGGCCTCAATGTAGGGAGAGAGGTAATTCCGGGCACGGATCAGTATCCCTATGGTATCACCCGGCCGCTCCTCATGGAGCTGTGACACGGAGGCGGCAACCCAGCGCGCTTCCCGCTCCCGGGGTGAAAGGGACTTTTGGGGAGTATCGCCGTCATGATAAAAGACAGCGCCAGTGATAGTAAGGCAACCCTCTGAGGCCGATCGCGCAGCCTCAGATACGGTGAAATCAACCTCATCATACTCTTTTCTGGGAGATGCCATCACCTCGCTGAAGAGCCTGTTTGCGAACGTAACGAGGTGAGGCTGAGAACGGAAGTTAGCGGTAAGGATGAGGTGCGTGAGGGGCAGAAAGCGTTCCCCTTCTCTGGGAAGCCCATCCTCCTTGAGCTGGGAGAAGATACTCACCTCTGCCCTGCGGAACCTGTAGATGGACTGCTTGGGGTCTCCCACGAAGAATACCGTCCGGCCGTCTACCGGATCCCACCCTTCTGTCAGTTTACCGAGGATCTTCACCTGGACATTGTTTAAGTCCTGTGCCTCATCCACGAGGATATGGCGCAGGTGTTCGTGGTAGAAGATGAGGCTTTCACTCGGCCTGTCTACCGTACGCAGGGCCCGCTGTGCAGCGAGCTCCAGCTCAAGGTAATCCATCCCCCGCTCATGGATGAGGTTTTCAAATCTAACAAGGGCACCTCCGATGAGCAGGAGCAGGTCAGCAAGGCTCGCCATCCCCACGTTATCTCCTCCGGGATCAGGCCAACCAGCAACAGAAGCTAACAGTCTCACCATTACTGAAGGAAGCTGCTTTATGAACCGGGCAGAGGGATGTTTGTCAAAATCTCTGGGGAATCCATCAGCGGTTGATACCCTCTTACGGATCTTTTTTGATTTCGTGAGCAGCACCTGAGATGCCTTTTTCCATGACGCTATATCGTGCAGACCGGTACCCGGAATTGTGTCAGGAAAGTTACCACCGAAGGGGACACCGCCATCAGAAAGCGCACGTTTGAGGCTCCCCCACCCTTCTTCACGTTTGATGAAGTACTCACGCAGTTCAGAGAGGAAGAGGCCGGCATATCCCTCAAGCCTCCTTTCCAGTTCACTGCCTGCAGACTCCCTCCTTTCCGTCGAAAAAAGGGGGATGAAATCTTCGAGCTGGTCCCGCCTCTTGAGGATGTCCATGAGTTGCCCGGAGAGAAGAGGGACGCTGTTATTGAGGGATGCGAGGTAGCGCTCACATGCTTCCCGTTCCTCGCCGGCAGCCTTTCCCGATACCAGGTCATGGAGGTACCTCTCCACAGCCAGTTCAAGGAGTGATTCCTGGTCCTGGTCTTCCAGTATTTTTACTCCGGGCGGAACATTCGCTTCAAAGGGCCATGCCTTGACAATCGAAGCGCAGACACGGTGAAAGGTTCCTACATTCAGTGATTCAGGGTTCAAGAGGACTTCAGCGTTTTCCCGGTGCCGTTCAATCGCCTTTCTGCCCAGGGAGAAGAGGAAGGAATCCCAGGGCTCATCAGGGGCTTTTCCACCTCTCTGCACTCGCCTCAGCACTTCCGTTATCCGGTTTGACATTTCTGCAGCGGCCTTGCGCGTGTAGGTCACTGCCATGATCTGGCGGGGGTGAGATACCTTGGCGAGCAGTGCGAGGAAACGAGCGATGAGGATGGCTGTCTTCCCGGATCCGGCAGGGGCTTCAAGGATGAAGCTCCGGGAGACTTCCAAGGCTTCTTCACGAATATGCTGGTCAGACACCGGCCTGCTCATTTCTCACTCCTCCCCTTCCCTGCCCGAAATCTCTCCTGCGTCGTGCCCGGCACCTCCGCGATAATTACAGAGGTTAAAATACTCGCACCGGGCACAGGCACCGCTGTTTCGTTTCCCTGACGGTGAAGGCAGAGGATCAGGTGCATAGACCCCCTTCAAGGGAGCCTCAATCCTTGCCTGTACCGCGCCCTCCCACTGGGAAAGAAACTCCTCCCAGTATGCGGCCTCTTTCAGGCACGAGATCTCTACTTCGGAAGCCTTTTTCAGTGAAAGGTAACCTGCAGCAACCGGGAGGTCTTCAGCAGTGAGAGCGGGGAGAAGGTTCTGTTTGAGCGCAAGGAGATATGCAGGCAACTGGGGAGCAACCTTATCCTTGAATACCGCTTTTGGGGTCGGAGCATTGCCTGTCTTGTAGTCCCAGATGACCATCCCGTGCTGGGGGTGGCTGTCGATCCTGTCCACCTTTCCTCTGAGGGTGAGACCTGAATCTCCTATGCGGAGACCTACAAAACGTTCTTCGGCAAGCACGAACCTCCATCCTTCGAGTGCCCGCTTCCTCTCCACTTCAAGCCATGCTGTGAGGAGGCCCGGAGATCTGTTATCTCCCAGCAGCCTCAAGCGTTCGACCCTCCAGAAGAGGTTGTCCGGTTTTCTGGACAGGACGCTCTCCACGGTTTCCCGTAAGAATGCATAACCTCTCTCCCCTTCCACCGGCCACTCCGGCACTTGAGTGAGAAGCCCCTGCATGAACCGGTTGAGGATCTCGTGGATGACTTCACCCCGCTCTCGCGGTGTGATCCCCGTCTCGCTCTCCTTAAGAGGCTGTAAATCCAGGTGGTGCCCTGCAAAAAATTTGAAGGGACAGGTGAGGAGTTCTTCAAGACCGGTGACTCTCAATTCCTGGGGCAGGGAGATATCTACCCTGTCGTCTCCACCCTCACTCACCTCTGAAGCACTGCAGCCGATCCCTGCCATCCCTTCCCTGAGCCACCGTGCTCTCATCCACTCCTGCGGTGGGTCTTTCCACAGGTCCACGGTGTGTAACTGACCCTGCTCAGAAGGTTCATCATCAACCAGCGGACAACAGAGGAAGGGCGCATCTTCTCCAGCGGATAGCGCACGGCTGAAATGGATGTGAGGTGCAGCAGCAAGGAGCGAGGAAACCATCCGCTTTGCCTTCTCCCACTGGCCCTTTACCGTTCCACCGTCAACCTTCCTCCTTTCATCAGGGTCAAGCAGAGGGAGTTCCCTCACCGGCTCGGGCAGGACGCCGCCGTGAGTACCCATCACCCACATCCGGTCAAACGGAATCCCCCTGAACTCTCCAGCATTGAGTACCTGGATACCCGCAATCTCAGGTGTCTTTTCCACAACCTCAATCCCCTGCGAGGCAGCGGTAAACCACATGAGAACCTCCCGCCTCTCTGCCTCCACCTCCCTTGTCTCAGCCTTCAATGCCTGAGCGAGGGTAAACAAGTGTTCCTTCGCCAGGGTATCGGTCTCACACCTGCACACGGGGAAGCCCAGGGCCTCCCAGATCCGTTCAAGCCCCTCCACCCATGCATGCAGCGGTTGCCTCTCTGAGGCTGAGAGGGTCTGGATGCCGTTGACCGTGAATCCCCGCTCCTGAAGGAGGGCGAGGATGCCCGGAAGCGTCCCTCTCTCCGCGGAGTCCCGGAGAACGACTTTGATGTTACGGTCCCAGTCATGCTGCTGTTTTTTCACATAAGGTGAACATAAGAGTGAAGAGAGGAGGAGGTTGGGAGCAGGCTCCTCCAGAAGGCGGAGGGGAATCATGGCTGTCTGAAAGAGAGGGTGTTCTGAGAGGGGCGTCCCCATGGTCAGGTTGTAGCGGAGTGCATCATGGGGTTTCAATTCCCGATCAGTCAGTTCCTCGAAGCAGCGTTTGAGCAGGCTGAAATAGCTATCATCGAGCAACACGATGCCGAGGCGCTTCTGCCCCTCATTCCAGGCTTTCAGGACCTCAGCGCAAATCGCCTGGCACTCCTGCTCCGGGGTTGCATACACCCGGACTTTTACTGCTTCATCAGACTTTTTCTCAGCCCGGTAGAACGACACCCGGGATTTTTCACACATGCTGTACACGAAAGTCTCTTCCGCAGGGGAAAGCTCGTCAAATCCGGCAAGGATGATCTTCTCAGGAAGACCGATCTTTCCCTGTGAGATGGCTTCTCTGACTACCTCCAGCACGCCTGCCCAGGGCAGGTATGTATGGCCCTCAAGGAAGTGCAGAAAGCGGCCGGAGACATTCCGCCTCCAGCCGACTAATGGCTGGCTATCGGGAGACCCTGTCACGGTAAAGCGGTGGCGGGTGAGGACATCAAGCGTCCTCTGCAATTCCAGATAGAGAGAAGGCGTCAGATCCAGACCCCTTAAGGGGTCAACTTTGTGCGCTGCTTCATGCCAGAGGCGGAGGGCTCCCATCTTTGAGAGGAGGAGAAAGGGCGTCCACAGGAGGTCAAAGGTGTTCTTGACCCACCGGTTGAAACTGAAAACAGCAGGGGTTTCCCACCCCTTGGTACTCTGTTCGATTCTGTCCAGACGAAAGGAGTGAAGAATCCTGCGGGAGAGCCTGCCGGTCGCGGTAAGGACGAGCGCTCCGTCCTGGGCGGACTTTACCAGCGCTGATTCTAATTCAATGGCTGAAGAAAATATGGTATGAGGGAGACTATGTTGAGAGGGATTTTCCTTAGGCATCAGGTACGTTCAACTATCTCATTCTATCTTCTCCTCGACGTACACGACGCTGTTTCCACTCCGGGCATAGTAGTGGATCTGATCTGCTGAGTCAAAGACAATCTTCCCTCCGCCTGTGTTCAGGATCTCATCGTAAAGTTTTCCTTCTTTGCCATCTACGACAACGCACACCTTGTCCCCTGCCTGAGCCACGTAAACTACCTTCCTGCAATCAGGGTTGAACATGGGATTTGTTTTCACTTCATCGTACGGTTTTTCCTCTGCCCCATCCACGACCACAATCTTCTTATTGCCCTCCTTCGCAATATAGGCAAACCGCTTGCTGTTCCAACTGAAGATGAGAGAACCCTTCATGATCCCATCGAACGGCCTCCCATCTATCCCATCCAGAACAACCAACTGTTTATCATCAATTTGAGCTGCATAGGCCACCCTCTTCCTGTCTGGGCTTATCCTGAATGTATCAGGCAGCCAGATTGAAGAGTCAATCGGGGCAATGAGTCTCTCGGCTGCTTGCCGGTCCGGGTATTGTTCTTGGCCCCAGGCTGATCCTATACCTAAAACCAGGAAAGAAGACAGACATAAGGCCATAGCTCTCTTCACCATTTTCATCCACCTCCTTTTCCCCGGCATTATTTTATTCCTGTTTTCAGAAGAGGGCAAGTTTAATATGTGCACCCGGAGAGTGCTGGTACGACGTGAGATGTGAAAATTTGACTGGGTGAACACACAGGTTCGCCCCTACCTGGGCGCATTAAAATGCGCCCCTACATGCTTCTTGCTCAACGCTCCCGGCTCCATGCTCTGGGCGTCACACTCACCGGCCCGTGCATGGTGCTTGTGCCGAAGAGGTCAATGTCCTCTAACTTGTAGTAATAAGTGGTTCTGTTTTTCACATCCTTGTCAATGAACTCATACGATGCACCTTGCGTTGGTGAACCTTTCGCTGAGATTAAAGTTTCATTGATCTTCACATACTTACCATCTTTTGATTCAGCACGGTAGAGATTGAAGCCGGTGTTGTCAATCTCTGATTCGGTTGACCAGGCAAGTGTTACAATCCCGTTTCCGGGTATTGCAGCAAAAGAGGATAGCGTTATAAGCGTAGGCGATAATTTCAGGGCCCATAGCTCCTGCCCTAATTCACCATTATTGGCAGAGAAAAAGAGAATGTTATTGATGGTAGTCAGGCTTGAAGGGGATGAACTATTGATGCCAACATTAATATCTTTAACAATTGTGGTGCCGTTACTGGTGCCATCACTTTTCCACAATTCATTACCGGTAGTGCCATTGTCTGCCGAGAAAAAGAGTGTTCCTTGAATGGTTATCTGAGGCAAAGGATATGATGAATGGTTTATTCCCGGCTGTATATCCTTAATCATCACCGTTCCTGCTTCTGTACCATTACTTTTCCACAGTTCAATACCATTGGTACCATCGTTTGCCCTAAAAAAGAGTGTATCGTTAACATTGATTAAATATGAAGGTGAAGAGCTGGAAGTGCCTGAGTAAATATCACGAACGAGATAGGGTTCCTTATCTTGCATCGCCGGATCGCATATATCTCCCACACCGTTATTATTGGTATCTGCCTGGCTCACATTGGCAATTGTGCTGCAATTGTCATCGCATCCAAGGGTGTTTCCGCCTGTGCACGGATTGTCCCCGGCAATGCCACTACCATCGCCATCATCGCAAATACCATCTCCATCGGTATCTACACAATTATTTGGGAAAGCACTCCAATCATCGCTTCCCCAGACTTGACTGCAGCAACTGAAGGGAGTTGTAGCTGCTTTTGAGCGCACCATATAGCCAATAATATGAGTATAGAGATCCCCGGGACTTACACCTGAAATATATGGCGAGCCTGCTACTCCGCCCCAGGGATAAGGGGGGAACTGGAACTTGTCTGTACCATCAATTGTGCAATCGCCATTTTCATAGGGCTGCAGATATATGTCGCTATAAAAAATACCGGGGTTGCGATCGCATACGTCTGTTTCAAAATATTCAAAATCTGTCAGATTATATATTCTATGGAGCCCGTCAATATAGTAGTTAAATTCGTCTTTTGTCCAATAGGTATTCCCATTTTCAAAGGTCAAACAATAGTCAAGCTCTATATTGGATTGATAGATAAGCGCAGAGAGCTGACTGATACAGAGAGAATTGACTTGTCCTTGAAAGAGATCATTGTATTGGCAACCGCACTCGCTCCATTCATTATAATTGATTGCTGAGGGATCAGTACACAGGGTAGACGATGACTCTGCAGCAGAGACATAACAGAACATGAGCACCATAAGAATGTTGGCTATTTTTCTCATTACATGATCCTCCTGCACTTGATAAAAAATATTGATTTGTTTATCTTTCAATAAAAAACTTTCATCAGCACGGAGGCTGATAAAGGTGTTTGTTATTTATTTCCCCATCCCCAATAGCCCCCTCGGCTCCGCACTCACCGGCCCGTGCATGGTGTTAGTGCCGTTGAGGTCGACGTCTTCGAGTTTGTAGTAGTAGGTTCTGTGGTTCTTCACATCGTCATCAATGAACTGATACGTCGCCCCTTGTGTGGGTGAGCCTTTGGCGGGGATCAAGGAAGGATTGATCTTCACATATTCCCCATCCTCCGATTCAGCCCGGTAGAGGTTGAAACCTGCGTTGTCGATTTCGGATTCGGTTACCCATTCGAGGATGACCTTTCGGTCAGAGGGAGTGGCGGTGAAGGAGGATAACCTGATTAAGGTTGTTTCTGAAATGATCAGTTTCGGTGTGTACTCAGGAGAGGTATGGTCATAGAAGGTATACATGGGATAACCAGAAAATAGAGGCGATCCGCTACCCATCAGTACAAAACCTGAATATGCTGTCTGGTTGGCCCCAAACAGGTCATGCTCCACCGCCTGGGTAACATCAAACTGGATGGTATCCCCAGGTTGTGCCTGGTCACTGAAACTCGCTGTTCCTATGGCGCTTTGCACAAAAAAATCGCTTGCTTCTATTATTCCATTCTCGTTTTCATCTTTTATGTCATCTAGATATACAAAATTATTACTGAGAGGGTTTGCCACTGATTGTATTGTAAAGATGAGTGTTGCCTGCAATTGACCTGAACTGAATAATCCATTTATTGGTGTGATATCCAATTCTATAATCCCTGTGAAATTATCTTCAGTGTGAAAATAATAAAACCCTTCTTCGCCCGCAGTAAAGGAATGACTCGCTACCGAGATGCTGGTTAATATATCCTCAGACCACCAGCAGTCAAATGGTTCATAGCATGATCCTGTACACTGACATTCGTAATGATAATGATACGTTCCATCAGCAACCGGCAAGAACTCAATCGATGATCCGAATGCTGGAACAAAAGAAACAAAAACAATGCAGGCAAGAATTAAAATGACTTTCATGGTTTTTTCTCCTTCAGCATATTTAGTTCGAATGGTCCGTAGTTTCTCTAATCTTTACTCTCAACCCTTTTTATCTATCCTCATTCCGCATTCCGCACTCGTTGTGGCACTGCGTTCACCGGCCCGTGCAGAGTACTCTTGCCGGAGAGGTCCTCAAGCTTGTAGAAATAAGTTCTGCGGTTCTTCCTATTGTGATCAATATAAAGTGTCCCGTTCAAAATGTTGAAATGATTTGTGCTCATAGTACTACTTAAATTAATATAAGGTCAAGAAAAACCTATGCCTTCCCGCACCTGACTTTTTCCCCCTGAAACGTTCCATCTCAGGCACAGAATATGAAAATCATCATCAATTGGTTTAGGTAGGAGAGCCCTGGGCTGGAATGAGTGATTCGTTTAGCTTAACGTACTCGCCTTCTTCAGCATCAGCACGGTAGAGGTTGAAGCCGGCGTTGTCGATCTCTGATTCAGTTGTCCATTCGAGGATGACCGCTCTATTAGAGGGGGTGGCAGTAAAGGAGGAAAGATTAACCACCGTTGGTTCTCCGTAGTGGAGAATGGTGCCATACCTGCCCACGGCAAACACATCACTGCCGGAACTCCCCCAGACACCGTAGAGAGGATTTGTTGTCACGCTGGTCATTGGAGTCCACTCGGCTGAAAAGGCAGTGATTGGAATGAAAAAAAGGATAAGAAAAAGAATCTGGATAAGGCTTTTACGTTTCATATCTCCTTCCCATTGTTCAATGGTTTAAAAGTAAAAAGATTATACCTGCCAAGCACAGAGCTTTGAGAATGGAGCAAAGAGCGTGGAGCACGGAGCCCAGAGCCCAGAGAAATTTGGCCTTTGCCCAGCTAATGAAACGAACTGTTAAATTGTAAAAGGGTATTACTCTTGCACAGACAGACAGATTTAAGATGTGCTTACTTAATTATTGGTGAAAATGTTGTTAGACAGTTGACCACGTGTGATCTCTGAAAATTAAAATAGCAAAAAAATTCTAAAGTTAACTGGCCAAATTGTTAATTTGAATGCATGTATGGGGAGAATTACTACGAAAAGTTATATAAAGTCAAGCAAAATGTTGGATAAAAAATCTTGTTTTTGTGATAACCGAGTGAAAACGTCAGCAGGATATCCTCCTGTCACAGAGACAGGAGGGGAGGATGCAAACTGGAATGAGCGGAGAATGTATGGAAGTGTCACTCAGATGGCCGAGTCAGTGGGGCAATCCTTCTGAGGTCTCAGAATCTTTTCTGCTTTTCTTTTGTTCATACATTGACCTGTCTGCCATCGCAAGCAGTTTTTCAATTGAGGAGGGAGATCCGGGGTCATAGTAAACCACTCCAAAACTTAAAGATAGTTTATAAGGACGTTTGCTCTTTGAATTGAATTTTTTCAGATTTTCCTGGATGCGGGAAGCGAGAATTCCTGAGCTGTCCTCATTGGTGTTGATGGCGAGGAGCGAAAATTCGTCTCCCCCAATTCGGGCAATGATATCGGATGTTCGAAATGTCTCCTGAAGGATCTTTGCTGTACTCATTAATGCCTTGTCTCCCTCCTGGTGACCAAGGTTGTCGTTTATCCACTTGAGACCGTCGAGGTCAATAAACAGGAGGGATAATCCCTTTTTCATCCGGTCAGCCAATTTTAACTGCTGTCTCGCAAGTTCTATAAATGCCCGGCGGTTATACAGTCTGGTAAGCCCATCCATGGTGGACAGGGTTCGCAGTTCCTCTTCGTACCGCTTGCGCTCAGTAATGTCCTGCATGGTACCGAGCATCCGGTAGGCCTTTCCGTCTTCACCGTTCAGGAAGACCCCATTGTCCTCGACGTTGAAATAGGCTCCGTCTTTACGCCTGAATCTGTACTCAACGTTATAGGGGGCTCCCTTCTTCATGGAACTGTTAAGAATTGCTAAAGCATGCTTTCGGTCATCGGGGTGAATAAGTTCCTCCCACATGGTTATGTTAACTTTCTGGAATTCTTCCGGAGTGCAACCAGTCATGGGTAAGATTGCACCAGCCCATTGAATGACGCCGGATGCAATATCGTAGTCGTAGATGAGCTGACCGGTCTGTTCTGCCACGAGGCGGTACCGTTCTTCCTTCTCCCGGATAATCTCCTCTGCCCGCTTCCGCTCGCTGATGTCCCGGATAATAGAACTGAGGTACGTCCGGTCGCCAATTTTCCAGAACGACCTTGAGATCTCTACCGGAAATTCAGTTCCGTCTTTCCGGAGGTACACTGATTCAACAGTCATTCCAGCAAGCGGGGAGAAACCCGTCTGGCGGAGGTGCTCCATGGCTTTGCTGCTTGCTTCCCTGAAACGTTCGGGAAGCAAAATCTGGACAGGTTTCCCTACCACTTCCTCTTCATCATAGCCAAAGATGTTCTTCGCACCCTTATTCCATGAGAGGATCTTTCCCTGATGATCAGCAGAAATGATGGCATCCGGGGATGATTGGCTAATGGTCCGAAAGCGCTCTTCACTCTCCTGAAGCCTCTGTTCTGCTTTTTTCCGTTCCGTGATGTCGCGGACTATGGCAACTAAGTACCGTGTGCCTTCCCGCCTCAATATTGCTGTAGAGGTTTCGGCATGGAATACAGTGCCATCCTTTCTTTCTCCGATCCCTTCGACTACCTTGCCCGAAATCTCTGAATCATTGAGCGACGAAAATTTTTCCATCCATTTTTTATGGATTTTCCGTAATTGTTTTGGCACCAGGATAGAGAAAGGTTTTCCCACTACTTCAGTCGTCCGGTAACCGTACATTTGCTCGGCTTTCTGATTCCAGAACCGTATGATTCCGCTGCTGTCAACAAGGAATATGGAATCGTTTGCGAACTCTACGAAAGAGCGCAAACGCTCTTCGCTTTCCCGCAGGGCCTTTTCTGCCTGTGTCCGTTCGGTAATATCCTCTCCTGAACTGAGGGTTCCAATGATCTTCCCTGATTCATCCGTCAGCAAAGTATTATGCCAGGCAATAATCTTTTCCTCGCCTTTCTTCGTTAAGACCAGGGTTTCAAAAAATTCCCCTTCCTTTATTTTCCCCCCAATCAATTTGGCAAAGATAGCTTTCACCTCTTTTCTGACCCTCTCAGGAAGAAAAGTATCAAACCATTTTCTGCCAATAATATCCTTTTGCCTGTATCCCAGGATTGAACAGCCCTTTCTATTGATGAAGGTGACTTTTTGATCACGGTTGATGACAACGAGGATTACCCCGGCAATATCGAGGTATTTCTGTACTCTCTGAATCTCTTTACGGAGGCTTTTCTCTGTCTGCCGGTACTTTCTCTCTGATGTTTCCAGCGACTTGAGCCGTTGGCGCAGAACCGCTAATTCCTGTGCGTAACGTTTTTTTGTTTTCTCTTCAGGTTTCATGGTATTTGCCTCCACTTTTCTGCACCCGTCTGGTCGGTGAAAACCCCCATGGTTAAGCCTTGTTGCGTAATAAACAACTATCCGATTAGTGCTTTGGTGTCAATAAAATTTATCTTGCCAGTATGTCCCATTTCAGGCACAAAGACCAACCTCCTTAATCACCTGATTTGTTTCTCAACTGATGAGGGCTTTTAATCTCCAGCCTGTTCCATTGATGGAACTTAAACCCCTCTGCAGGTAAGGCAGGGCTATCCACCTTGGGGAAAAAGTTTTGGTAATTCCAATGATTACCAGACAGGTAAAAGATGGCATTTATCTTGTACTTATATAATATAATACGGGTGAAATTTTGTTCGGGGCAGGCCAAAGTGAAAAAAGTTGACAAAATTGTCATTTCACTATAATAGTTAGACTTTCAAAGTAAAAAAAGGTTCAGCCAGAGGAGGACGGAAGCGATGTCACAAGTACTAAAAGGGATAAAAGTGTTGGATCTCACCAGGGCATTGG
Source organism: Pseudomonadota bacterium (assembly GCA_026388815.1). Taxonomy (GTDB): domain Bacteria; phylum Desulfobacterota; class WTBG01; order JAPLJA01; family JAPLJA01; genus JAPLJA01. Next base: position 249 of record JAPLJA010000248.1, on the reverse strand, counting down.
CAGGGCCTTACTGCACGATGCTCCTTGCTGACTACGGTGCAGACGTGATCAAGGTTGAGCTGCCGGGTACAGGGGATGACACCCGCGGATGGGGCCCTCCTTTCGTTGAAGGTGAAAGCGCTTACTTCATGAGCATCAACCGGAACAAGAAAAGCCTCACCCTGGACATGAAGAACCCCAGGTCAAAAGACATCCTGGAGAGGATGATCAGGCAGTCAGATATCATCGTTGAAAACTTCCGCCCCGGTG
>JAPLJA010000044.1 GCA_026388815.1 Pseudomonadota bacterium | reverse complement strand
CGAGTCCACGTATTATTACACGCCGAAGGTGCCCAGGAAGGACCGGGAGCAGGCAGATGCAGATCTGCGGGATACCATTGAGACACTGCAAGCCAACTACTCGTGCTGGGGGTATCGGACACTGCGGGCACAGCTTCTGCTTCGATACGGCCTGCGGGTGAACGGAAAACGCGTTCTGAGGGTCATGCACAAATACGACCTGTTCCGGTATATCAGGCGGCGGTTCATCCGGACGACCGACTCGGATCATGCATTCCCCGTATATCCCAATCTGCTCAAGGGACTGGAGGTCACGGATGTGAACCAGGTGTGGGTGGCCGACATTACCTACATACGCATCCTGACGGGGTTTGTATTCCTGGCTGTCTTACTGGACGTGTTCTCCCGCCGGGTAGTGGGATGGGGGATTGCCAAGCGTATCGACCATCACCTGACCCTGGAGGCGCTCCGCATGGCGCTCAGGACCCGTACACCCAGGGCAGGGTTGATCCACCACTCGGACCAGGGTGTCCAGTATGCCTGTACGCAGTACGTCAAAGAACTGCACGAGCACGAAGTTGCCATCAGCATGTCATCCAATCGGGGATTCAGTACTTGCCCCCGGAAGAGTTTGAGGCTATAGTACAAGACGAGCAGAGAAAACAATCACTCGGACAGCTCACCCTAAAACTGCCCGGTTAAGTCTACAGTCCATGGGGTGCAGTCCAATCTATATAATTAATACTATGGTCAATCAGGATAATGTCCCCCGAATAAAGCTTAGGTTGGTGTTGAGCCAGGTAGCAGAATTAGGTTCATTGGCATTCACCAGACTCTCCAGTTCATTCACATTGGGCAGACGCCAGTCAGTGTAGCCGGCCAAGCTAAGGTTGTTACAGTAATCGATGGCCTTGTACCAGATCATGGTGCCGCTTGGGAGGTTTGCATTCTTCGCCCATATGAGGCCGGTAAGATTATCCGTTACACAATCCCCATTTACCGTAAATCTTGGACTGGGCCATTTCACCCCTGCCTGAATATCCCCGTCCTGTCCTGTGCCTGCACAAGAAATCTCGGTGCCCGATGTGTCATAACACCTTGTCTGACCAGTCTTAGGCAGGTTCACGGTGCCTGCAAAAGCAAACGAGCTTAGGCAGATAAGTAATAGTGATAAAACTGCGATCTTTTTCATGGCTTTCCCTCCTTGCAAATAAAAAAGCCCCCACCAGCACTTTTTGACACCACTTATGGAAAGTTTTCCAAAAATACCTGAGGTGTAACAATAAAACAGGTAATACCGTTTTTCTTTAAATTATCTTGAGAAATGCTCAGCAAGTCCTTGTCTCCAGTAATCAAAAAATCAGCCCTGACCTCTCTGCAAAGAGAGAGATAGTGATCATCTTTCGCATCCCTCGACAAAGTTACCTGTGCTGAAACAGAGATGCGCTTCCCCAGACCAGCAATCTGCTGGATTTTCTCCTGAATAAAGGAGATCTTTTCTCTGGAAAGTTTTTTCGCAAGTCCAGTGAAGACGCTCGCCAGTTCTCGCTCGATTTCTTCAGACAGATAGACCTCATGATCTGCCAGTGCCCTGACCACAGCCTTTAAGGGGTTCCCTCCAAAAGCAGCTGAGATAATCACGTTGGCATCAATGACGATCTTAGCCATAAATCTCCTGTCTGGCACGATCGAGCGCCTTCAGGGCTTCCCTTTTCGATACCTTGGCTTCGTTTAAGACTCTACCAATTTCCAAGAGAATGATTTCTGGTGTGTTCTCCTGCACGGGGGTTAGTCGGGCAATTGGTTTTTTGTGTTTCATGACCACAATCTCACTCCCCTCATTTAAATACTTAACCACATCCTGTTTGAATTCTCTTACACCTACAAATTTCATCTTTCTCACCTCCGAGGAAAATGTTACCACAAATGTGGGAATATTTCAACGTGAATTCCGGTCAGTGATGGTAAACACTTTCTGTTTTGCTCTTCCATATATCGCACAGACATATTATAATGGCTGCCATGCGAAGGTATTCATTATTATCTATTATAGTGCTTTCATTATCCTCTTTCACCCTTCATGGCTGCTGCACCCTGTCGAATGTTGCTGTATCAGATGAGGAACTCGATCAGATAGGGCAAAAGATATTCATGAACGAGTGTGCCGGGAAGGTGGAATACCTCACCACCTGGAACGAGGGTGAGGAATTCGCATCGCTCGGAATCGGGCACTTCATCTGGTATCCGAAAGGCAAGCGGGGCCCTTTCAGGGAAACCTTCCCGGAGATGCTCCGTTTTCTCAAAGAGAGAGGTGCAGAGGTTCCGCCGTGGCTGAATGAGTCATCGAATCCGTACTGCCCCTGGAATACCCGTGATGAATTTATCCAGGATCTCCGGAGTGAAAAGATGACTGCCCTTAAGAAGTTTTTATCAGATACAGTCTCACTGCAGGTGGTCTTTGTTGCAAACCGTCTCCTGAAGGCATTGCCGGCAATGATGCAAGCAGCACCGGAAGAATCATTCCGTAATGTCCAGAAACAATTCTACCGTGTTGCCCTTTCTCCCCTGGGAATGTACGTCTTGATTGACTATGTTAATTTTAAGGGCGAGGGAGTCCTTAAGACCGAGCGCTACGGAGGACAGGGCTGGGGCCTGCTCCAGGTATTGGAAGAGATGAAGGGGACTGGAAGCGGCCCTGAAGCACTCCAGGAGTTCTGTAAAGCAGCCAGAACGGTTTTAACCCGCCGGGTGGCGAATGCACCAAAAGAACGGAACGAGCAGAAATGGCTGCCTGGATGGGAAAAACGGATTAATACTTATTGCAGCAGTGAAGATCACATAATCTCTGAGGATATAACTTCCGAGGATCTAACTGATTAGCCTATTACCCCGGCGTAAAGGCCTAAGCCCAGTGCAATTATGAAAAAGCCGCCCAAGACAACGGCTCTCTTCGTTATCGTAATCTGACTCTCCGGTGCGTTCTGCTTCTGCAGTAGGTTGACCATAATCCCGGGAAATACCACCACATCAAATAACCCGACCAGAATAAGAAGTATACCGGCAAGTTGATTTGACCTCATCATAGCCTACCCCTCCGCTGCTCATTTCCCATCTTGTAATCCTCAACGTATGGTAGTATTTATTTCCAAAGGGTAGCATTTGTCAATACAAGAGTCCGAACCAACATAAAAAGGAGATAACCATGAAAAGACATTGTATATATCTCATCATAGCTTCCGTTATTTTTTGTCTGAGTTTCTCAGCCTGCTCGAAAGCGAAAGATGAAGAGTCAGGTAAAGGGGCTATTGACAAAATGACTGATCGTGCAGCAGAACGTGCCGTAAAGAAGATCAAAACCCCCATTGACAAGGCACGGGCTATACAGGAAAAAGAAGGCGAAAGAACTAAGGCTATGGATGAGGCTACAAAAGAACAGTAGCCATACTGAGTCAACCCCCGCCCGTACCTGATAAGGGTGATAATCCTTTTGCATCAACAATACGGAAGGAGAAGGGAAATGCTGATCAACAAGACTAAACGCACGTTTGCAATCACAGCGGCATTGCAATTGATCCTCTTCCTGGCAATGATAACAGCGCAGGTAACCGTCTGCTTTTCTGCTGACGTTACCCCTGCTGACAAGAGGGCGTATTTGGCCGCCCTCAAGGATGCAGAAGTAACAGAACAGAATGAGATATCGAGACGGCTCTTAGCTGTGGTAGCGGAGCAGGACCGGGTAAACCTGGGAATACTGTCCGGAGACAGTATCGTATGGGAGGGTGAACCCGGTGCATCCAGAATCCTGGTTGCGACCTTTATGTCCCGCTCATCCTATGACTCATACTACCAGGAGAACCTGGAGCAGCACCAGGCGGAGTACATTCTCAAGAAAAGCCTGTGGGTAACCGTTATCCCGGAAGTGAAGAACTTCTTTATCCGCAAGAATGCGTTCAGCCAGTGCCCTCCTTCTGCTAAACGTGTCGAGCAGCTCCTGGGGCTGAACCCGGGATACGACTACGAGGTGCTGTTAGAAATGTGGGTTGACCAAAAGGCCCTGTTCCGGCCCAGCCCTGATCCTGAAATTACAGACCACGAGGCAGAAATCGCCACAAAAATCGCTGACAACAACTGGACCTTCCCCTGCGACATTAATCCCTTTCTGAAGCTTGACGATACCGTGCTCGTCAAGGAGAGCCAGTGGTCAACGACAGCAGTGCCATACCGAACATGGTTTATCAACCGCGCACAGACCATCTATGCCGTTGGGAATGAAGACGATCCAACCACCTGGGGTTACCCCTGGACAAGGCTCGGCTATACCTACGACTGGGGGAATCCTGTCAACCATGTCGGCGTAAGCGAGTTTGTACTCAGGATAGACCCGAATGTGAACGGAGGAGAGGTAACGGTTACGCTTGAGCGGGCAATAGACTCAGCGACGCCTGAATGGAACTATTATTTCCGGTGCGAATCGGAAAATTGAAGTTGGGCTGCGTGCTCTCCGATGAAGGAGACCACGAAGACAAATTTACTGCCTACCTCAAGGAATCTCCCTGAGATCTCTAAAAAATAAAAAAAACCGGCGGAGGAAAATCCACCGGTTTTTTTGCCTGTCTCTGTAAAGCTTTTGTTACTTTTTCGGGACTGCCGCAGGTGTCTTGACCAGGAAGGAGAGTGCTGCAGCTACAAGCAGAAGGAAGCCTGCGATGGTGTATGCCTGATAGAAGTTCCCTACCGGGGGCAGCCCGGCTGCCTTGGCAGCAGCAACGGCATTATCGTACACCCTCCCTGAGATATACGACAGTATCGTACCGCCTACTCCCCAGGCCGTGAAGACAAAGCCATAGTTCACGCCAAAGTTCTTCAGCCCGTAGAAATCCTTGGTGATGGACGGGAACAGGGAAAGGTTGGCGCCGTAGTTGAAACCGAGCAGCATTGAAATAATGGTAAACGCACCGGCAGAGGTTACAGCTCTGAGGGTGAATATAAGCACTGCCTGAAAGAGAAATACAATGAGCATGGTCCGGGTGCGGCCGATCTTGTCAGAGAAAAACCCGGCGATAACACGCCCACCTGCATTGCCTATGGCAAGGAGGGCAACAAAGGCAAAGCCCGCTTTCACCCCCGCCTGGACATCAACGATCTTTGCCAGCTTGGCTATGATCATAAGACCTGCACCGGCTGCAAAGGCATACATCAACCAGAGGAGATAAAACTGAGGCGTCTTGAGCATCTCGGTCCAGGAGTAGTTCACCGCAACAGCGGCAGGCGCCGCCGTTCCTCTATTTGTCATGGTCTTGGCAGGTGCTGCCTCAGGCTTATACCCTGCGGGAGGGTTCTTGAGCATTAAGGAGAGGCTTGTCACCACGATCAGGAATGCCACTCCAAAGATCATGAGCGACTGCTGTACGCCCACGGTAGAAATCAGGTAATTGGCAAGGGGCGAAATGTACACTGAAGCCAGCCCGAATCCTGCAACCACGATTCCTGCTATCAGCCCGGTGCGCTGGGGCGGGAACCATTTGACTGCTGGAGGCGTAGCTGCAGCATACCCCAGCCCTATGCCTGAGCCTGCAAGGATGCCAAAACCAACCACAAAAAGCCCCACATTCGTGCTTCTGCTCGCTAACATGAGCCCAAGGCCGCAGAGTATACCGCCGACAAAAGCCACCCATTTCGGACCGACCTTATCCTGCATCCATCCTGCGGGGATCGTCATCAGGGCAAAAACAACGCACGCGAAAGAGTAGGGAAGGCTCCGTGCGCTTTCTGACCAGCCCCATTCTGCGGGGATAGCCTTTGAGATTACGCTCCAGGTGTACAGGACACCGAGCGCCAGGTTAATACCCGTGCCTGCAAGAGTAACTTTCCAGCCTGCATTTTTAACACTTTCCGTCATGCTTCTTTAACCTCCAGATTCCATCAATCATTTGGCATAAAAAAAATGAATGACTATTCATTCATGTCAAAATTTAACATAGCCTTGCCTACCCTGTCAAGAAAATTGTGCTCCCCATATGGTACAAATAAATATTTTTATTGACAGATTCTTTTGTATGATTTATTTAGTATACCGACTGGTCAGTTTAGTATATTAAATTTACCATGAGAAACCGAAGAGCTCCGGAAAACCGGAAAGAAAAGATCTTTGAAGCTGCCCTCCAGTGCTTCAATAAAAAGTGCTACTATAAGACTTCTATTGACGACATAGCCTCGAGATGCAGGATAAGCAAAGGCGGAATCTATTATCACTTCAGGTCCAAGGAGCAGCTCTTCCGAGAGCTCTACAGCTTCAAAGTGACAAGGTACTTTGAATCGCTGACAGCGTATATACAAGAAGCGAGTGACCCGGC
>JAPLJA010000119.1 GCA_026388815.1 Pseudomonadota bacterium | reverse complement strand
CATGGTCTTCCCGGTAAAATGGAGGAAGACATCTTCGAGGGTAGGCTTTCTCAGGTTGATGGATGTGATTTCAAAACCTTCTCCCTTCTGGTCTATGTCCATGAGGAGAGGGATTTTCTTTTCACCGTGATCTACGTTCAGGCTGATCGTGCCGTCATGACGGCTGATCTCCTTCACCCAGGGGAATTTTTTAAAAGCCTCGAAACATTTCTCTGGGGGGTCTGCCTCGATTGATATCACATCGCCACCAAAAATATTTTTTAAATTTACCGGCGTGTCGATGGCGACAATCTTACCGAAATCAATAATTGCTACCCTGCCGCAGAGGTAATCCGCCTCTTCCATGTAGTGGGTGGTCAGGATGATCGTCACCCTGCTCTCTTCATTCAACTTCTTGATGTATTCCCAGATGTTCCTTCTGGTCTGGGCATCCAGACCCAGTGTCGGTTCATCGAGGAAGAGAACTTTTGGCTTATGAATCAAGCCGCGGGCAATCTCCAGCCTTCTCTTCATTCCCCCCGAATAATTCTGGACCAGGACATCTTTCTTCTCGGTGAGCTCCACGAGAGCGAAAACTTCCTGAATCCTTGCTCGCCGTTCTTCCTTGGACATCCCGTACAGCATCGCGTGGAATTCCAGGTTCTCTCTCCCGGTCAACCGGTTGTCGAGGGCAGGCTCCTGGAAAACGATCCCGATACTGTTCCGGACGGCGTCCCGCTCCCGGGAGACGTCAAATCCTGCTATTTCAGCATGACCTGAGCTCGGCTTGAGCAAGGTGGAGAGCATGTTAATGGTAGTCGTTTTCCCCGCACCGTTCGGGCCAAGCAGGCCAAAGAGCTCACCCTGATCTACGGTGAATGAAATGCTGTCTACCGCAAAAAAACCATCAAACTGTTTTGTCAGATTCTCAACCCTGATAGCATCCATATATGTGCTCAAATAGTTATCTGAGCTCTCTGAAAAACACAGGATTCCTCGTTGCTCAACAACATTTTTTCGACAATTTTACATCTCGCTTCACTGCAAATTCGAAACTCCCCGCCTTCGGCGGGTCAAACAACCGAATTTGCGACCGTTTCGCTTGATGTAAATTGTTACCGAAAAAATCTTCAATTCGCACTCGGAATCCTGTTTTCAACTTTTTCAGAGATCTCTATCCAATCTTCAGATGAGTTCGGGGACGAAGACCCCGGCCTTTTTCCTTGCCTCAATTGCCGGCTCATAAAAGGCATGCTGCCTGATGGGGGGAGACCGCAACGCAGAGACCGCAGAGCGAGCAGGCACCGGTTTCAACTATCTTCTGGATCATGAGCACATCTCCTCTTCATACAGCCTTCTTAAAAATGCCACCACTTCCGCTTTCTTCGGGGGGCAGCCGGCAAGACGCCTTTCTTCCCCGATTCTCCCTTTGGTACAGTCCCCCATTGCGAGCCAGCCCGCACCCTCTTGAGACTCTGCCTTATTCCCCATGAGCAGTGAAGCGTCTCGTGTGATCTTTTTCCCTTCCTGCTCAAACTGGGCGAGGACGTTCAGGAGGGGGAGCATACAGCCGCTGCATGCCTCCTCGATCCCCACCAGGCGGAGGAGCGGGAAATTCCTCCTCAGCCACTCCTGAGGGAGCTCGAAGTTCATCTTCAGGCCCTTGACATCTTCTCCTATGACCTCGATCTTCTGAATATCCATCTCACCCAGCCCGGCCTGATTCCCCAGGACAATGGTCCTGATCTCCCTGGGGTTGAAGCCCATCAGCGAGGCTGTCACAGTATCCACCGCCACAATATCCTCTCCTGCGATGAGGAATCCTGCATTCTTCTGGACCGGTGCAGTCACATCCACGATGTTTAAAGACGGGCGGATGACCCTGTTCAGCTCAACAATATTCTGGTGAATGCCGAATCCTGCATGATGAAACCTCGGTTTGTCCACCCGCTTCAGGAAACCCTTGAGGTTCTTCATGGCAATAGACACACCGGTAAGGTAGTGAGTCTTGGGGACCGGTATATTGATAATCCGACTGAACTCAAAGGCACACGTACTCACGCTGAATGTCTTGAGCGGCTCAGGGAGCGGCACAAAGGGGTGCTCATCAAAGAGAATCCACTGGGCCCCAGTTCTCTCGGCAACCTCTGTCATGCCGGTAGCCGTGAAGCACTCGATGAGATCTGAATCCGGCTGGAAATAGCTCGGGCCCTCACCGATTGCCACCGAGGCTGCCCGCTGGTGGTAACACCAGTTCACTACAGCCTCAACGACCTGAGGATTGGTGGTTTCACCTGACGTGTAGGGGAGAGGCTCTACCAGGTTTGGCTTGATGAGTACCGTGTCTCCCGGGGAGATCAGCCTGCCCTCGTAGGGGCGAAGAAGCTCTTCCAGCGCAGAAGCGATATTGTCTCTGATTCTCTTAAGGTAGACCGTGGACAACGAAACCCCTACTCCTTTTCAACCACCTTGATCTTTTCGCCTGCAGGCGGGGTCGCACCGGGATTAAACCCGTTAATCAGGGCAAGGGTCTTGCCATCCTCAGTACCTCCCTTGATCTCTTTTGCAATCGTGTCGAAGGTTTCATTCTTCTGCACGGTGTAGAGCCTGACCCGGGCTGGCTTGATACTTTCCGCCTCCTCAAGAGACAGCTCCCGGAAGCTGTAAATAGCCGATGTAAAGATGTGCTCAACCTTTTTGAATTCCTCAAGAGGGGAGAATCCCAGCAGAGGATATATTTTATCACCCCGGATAATGAACCCGCCCTTGATCCCGATTACACCGAGCTCCTTCATGCTTCCCTGGTAATTCCCCACATAGGCTTCCAGGCCATTGATCCGGGTGGCCATCCCGGATATTTCTCTCATATGGAACTTCTGACTGATTTCCCGAGCGGCCTGCTCCACCGGCACCCACTTCCCCATGTCCTGCACCATCATCTGGAGGTAGTAATTCTTCTCAGGGTGTTTTGCCGACAGGACGTCTCTTCCATTGTTGATCTTCCACCCCTCGGGGAACGTGATCTCGATCCGGAGGTCAGGGTGAAGGAAGACGTTCTTCACCACAATCCCCTCCTTCGGGTCAGGACCGTAGAGGAGCCCGTCGATGCGGGCTTTGTATTCAGCCGACATAACGGCAAACGTTTTTGATGTAAGCGCCGGATTATTTTTTACCTCTTCGATTGCCTTATCAATTCTGGTTCTTGTTTCCGGATGGGTCGAGAAGAGTCCGTGGTACGTTTTCTCCTTGTTCTCCTTCTCCATCTGCTCAAGAGTGGAGAGGAAAGAATGAACAGCCTGAGGGTCATACCCGGCCTGGGCTGCGTACTTGATCCCCAGTTCATCAGCCTCGAGCTCATACTCGCGGCTGTACCCCCGGCTGATACCCAGAAAGATGATATCAGTCAACTGCCCGAAGTTTCTCGCTTCAGGGACAAAGATGGAGAGCACTCCCGAGGCAATCTGATAGCCTGCTGCCTGAGTGTACTGCCTCACGGCATGACGGGCATTTACGTGCCCTATTTCATGGCCAATCACGCCCGCCAGCTCTGCTTCGCTGTTCAAGTAGGCAAGGATCCCCCGGGTTACATAGACATATCCGCCGGGGAGGGCGAAGGCATTGACGTCCGGGGTGTTTACTACCTTGAAGTGAAAGACAAGGTCAGGCCGGTCAGAGATCCGTGCCAGCTTCTGACCCACCTGGTTCACATACTCCTGGAGCGCCAGAGATTCATAGTTTCCATATTCTTTGACGATTTCCGGATCGAGCCTGCGTCCGAACTCGATCTCCTGCTCCTCGCTCATCAGGACGAATTCTGATCTCTTGGTTACCGGGTTGATTGCGCAGGATACCATGAAGAGCGGAAGCACAAGAAAAGCCAGAAATCGAAAGAGAAGCTGATTATTTACTTTCATCGCCTTTTGATTTTTATTGACAATATCTCACCTGTATAATAATAATTTCTACGCTTGAATTAGTCAATGAGTGAAGATATTTACTTACACCTATTCAAAGGTGTTTTTTATTTAAGGAGACTTAAAGTATGGGCCTTAAATTCTGGGGAAAGCTTTCTATTGCACTCATAGCGCTCTTCTCCCTTTGCTCCCTTTCTTCCGCTCAGCAGAAAATAAAAGTGGCAATCATTCCTTTCAAGATGAATGTGGGAGAAGAACTGAAATACATGAGGGATGGGCTCATGGATATGCTCTCCACGCGCCTGACCCAGGGCGCTGATATCTCTACCATAGAAAATTTTGCCATAAAAAAGGCAGGAGAGGGCATGCCGGCAGAACTGGATGAGGAGACTGCACGGAGACTGGGGAGCAACCTGGGAGCCGACTACATAGTCTATGGCAGCGTGACGAAGGTTATGGAAAGCCTGAGCATAGACGGAAAGGTGCTCAAGGTTCAGGGAGAAGGACACGCCACACAGGTATTCACCCAGAGCTCCGGCATGGATAATGTCATTATCAAGATCTCTGAATTCTCACAGAATGTGCAGAATGCCCTGCTGGGCAAACCCCTTATCACCATTCCACTGTTCCAGCCCCCGCCCCAGCCTCAGTTCCAGGCGCAATATCCTCAGGCAGAAGCGCAGACCCCCCCGGCAGATTATTTTATCAGCAAGAAGAAGGGGAAAGGCGGCGAGGAAGAAGAGGAAGACGGGTTCTTCGTCCAGCCAGCGGCTGCCAAGCGGGCACAGGGATTCTGGAGGAGTCAACTCTTTGAGACGGAGCTCTGGGGCATGGATATCGGCGATGTCAACGGTGATAAGGAAAACGAGATTGTCCTGATTGATGCTCACAATATTGAGATTTACAAGAAGGCCCCCGGCAAGCTTGAGCTCATTAAAAGGGTTGAAGGCAAGTTCTACGAGAAAAACCTTAACGTGGACGTGGCGGACCTCAATAAGAACGGGATCAGCGAAATTTTTGTTTCAAGCGTCAAAGACGAATTTGTGAATTCCTTCGTGGTGGAATTTGACAAGGACAAGGGGGAGTACCGGAGGATAGCAGAAAATATCCCCTGGTTCCTGAAGGTAATGGACCTGCCCGGTCAGGGCCTGACGTTACTCGGCCAGAAGACCGGGACAGATCAGGCGTTCAGCGGCGATATTTATCAGTTTTCCTATAAAAACGGGAAGCTTCTTCCTGATCAGAGATACGACCTCCCCAGGAACGTTACCGTGTACGGCTTCAACCTGGTCGATATTGAGAAGACGGACGAAAAGGACGTGCTCTTCATTGATGAGAGCGAGTATCTGAGGATTGTTTCTCCTTCGGGAGAGCTGAAATGGAAAAGTGATGACCAGTACGGCGGCTCTGACAAGTACTTCGAGCGGTATTTCGAAAAGGACGCAACCAGCGAGAAGAACATCTCGAAAAAGAAAATCTATGTCCAGCCCCGCATCCTCGTTATGGATACAAACAAGGACGATGAAAAGGAGATTATCATCGGCAGGAATGATTCCCAGACCGGCAGGATCTTCAAGGACACCCGGATGTACCATAAGAGCGAGATCCAGAACCTGGGCTGGAATGGAATCAGCCTGGTGGAAAACTGGCGGACAAAGAAGATTGACGGGTATCTTTCAGACTTTCAGATCAAGGACGTAGATAACGACGGCGAGAATGAGCTGGTGGTCGCAGTCATCCTGCGCTATGACCTCATGCAGGTAAAGACAAAAAGTACCGTTTTAATATATGAGCTCAAAACCAGGTCCTGATCCCCTTTTCGATTGACACCCCTCCTTACTTTCGTTAGGATTTCCTGATGTGGCGGTGTAGCTCAGGTGGTTAGAGCATGCGGCTCATATCCGCAGTGTCCGGGGTTCGAGTCCCTGCACCGCCACCATATTTCATCCCTCTGTAGTTATAGTACACAGAGATCTTTTGTAGAGTCGATAACAGAGCCGTGTAGGAGCGTATTGCAATACGCCCCTACAGAATTGTCGAAAAATTGTTGAGCAACGAAGAACACTGTTATCAAGACTCTTATTATGAGTGACTATGGATTCAATTACTCACGTTATTGCCGGAGCAGCGATCGGCAGGCTGGGATTCGAAAATAAACTCGGGAGATGGGGCATCCTTGCCGGCACCCTGGTTGCAGTATTCCCGGACGTTGATTATATCTCGCTCTATTTCAGTGAGCGGTTCTTCCTGAAATACCACCGCAGCTTCACGAATTCCTTTATTTTTCTGATCCCTCTTGCCCTGCTTTTTGCCCTGCTCCTGTCAAATATCACCGGCGTCAGTAAATTCCGGGCTTTCTTCTCCCTTGCCTGTGTTGAACTCCTCTGTCATACCCTGCTGGACCTGATGACTTCTTCAGGCACGATGATCTTCTACCCCCTGTCCAGCCACCGATATGAAACGGGTACTATCTATATCTTTGATCTTACGGTAACCGCTCTCTTACTCATGCCCCTAATGCTCTCCTTTATCTACAAACATCACCGGGCAAGGATCACAAAAACGTTTTTCCTGCTTCTGGTTTTTTATCTCGGCATGTGCGAGTTCTATCACAGCAAGGCAACTTCCCTGTCAAGCAGCTTCGCACTGGTAAACGGTATTGCCTTTCAGCAGGTTGCCGCCCTGCCACAGCCGTATTCGCCTTTCAGGTGGGCAAATCTCATCGAGACTCAAGATGAAATGTACCAGGGCTTTGTTGACTTTCTCAAAAAACCCGGCGACTGGAAAACGAGTGCTCCCTTCTGGTCCTGGCAGCAGCCCGGC
>JAPLJA010000191.1 GCA_026388815.1 Pseudomonadota bacterium | reverse complement strand
GATACGGATCAATCTGGTGGATGATTACCCTCTTGAAGGAATCAGGTGGGGAAGACAAGAGGTGGGTACGTTACTGAAGGATGTGCTCGGTATAAGTTCCATATCTTTTCCAAAAGATAAAGGGGTGAAGAGAGATCTCCTAGTAGGGCAATTCAAAGTCTTACCCTCAGGATTGAAACCAATCAAATTCAAATATAAGAGTATTCATTGAGGCGAATTGTAGCTAAGATAATATTTTTGATAATTATCTGATATCACGATATAATTTTTTAGTGGATAAAACATTTTTTAGATTTGCGATTGCAACGGTTGATATAAGAGAGACTTAAATTGATTTTAATATACAGTCATTAATAGAAGGCTTTTTATGAATATCCTTGGAATCTCAGCATTCTATCATGACAGTGCCGCTTGTTTAATTCAGGATGGCACGATATGCTCTGCTGCTCAAGAGGAGCGATTTACCCGTAAGAAACACGACTTTTCTTTTCCGAAGAATGCCATCACTTACTGTTTGCAAGAACGTGGGTTGCAAACACGGGATTTAGATTATATCGCTTTCTACGATAAACCGTTTATCAAGTTTGAGCGAATACTGGAGACCTATCTGGCATATGCACCCATGGGGATTCGGTCATTTATTAAAGCCATGCCACTGTGGATCAAGCAGAAGATTTTTATGAAAGAATTCATTCGGAAAGAACTTGATTACGAGGGCAAAATTATTTTCACTGAACATCACGAGTCCCATGCAGCTTCAGCGTTTTTCCCTTCACCCTTCCAGGAAGCCGCATTCCTTACTCTCGACGGAGTTGGCGAATGGGCTACAGCAAGCTACGGTGTGGGGAAAGATAACGCGGTAAAGATTCTCGCAGAGATTCACTTTCCTCACTCTCTGGGGCTCCTTTATTCTGCATTTACGTATTACACCGGTTTCAAGGTCAATTCGGGCGAATACAAAGTGATGGGATTAGCTCCCTATGGTGAGCCTAAATACAAAAGTGTTATTCTCTCAAAGCTTATGGATCTAAAAGAAGACGGTTCATTCAAATTGAATATGAAGTATTTTGATTATTGTGCTGGTTTAACCATGACCAACAGGAGGTTTGAAAGATTGTTTGGTGGGCCTCCTCGAAAACCAGAGTCCCGGTTGACTCAACGAGATATGGATTTAGCCCGTTCGGTGCAAGAGGTTACCGAAGAGGTGATGCTCCGTATGGCTCGTCACGTTCAAAGAGAAACTGGAGCAAAGAATCTTTGCCTGGCAGGTGGCGTTGCCTTAAATTGTGTTGGTAATGGTAGAGTTCTACGAGAGAGCCCTTTTGAAAATATCTGGATACAACCTGCTGCAGGAGATGCAGGCGGTGCCTTAGGAGCAGCATTGTTTGTATGGTATCAGTACTTAGAAAACAGCAGAATTACTGATGGTGAGAAAGATTTTCAGCAGGGATCTTATCTTGGACCATACTTTAAAAATGATTACATTTCTGATTATCTTGAGAAAAATGCCATACCTTACACCGAGCTGAGCGATGAAGTGCTTCCCGAAAAGATTGCCGATTTGATTGCTGATGAAAAGGTCGTTGGTTGGTTCCAAGGGCGGATGGAGTTTGGGCCGAGGGCTCTGGGGACTCGTTCTATTCTTGGGGATGCCCGTTCTTCCAAGATGCAGGAATTGATGAACCTGAAGATAAAATTCCGCGAGAGTTTCCGGCCTTTTGCTCCCTCGGTAATAAAAGAGAGGGTTTCTGACTTTTTTGAGTTCGATAGAGAAAGTCCCTATATGCTCCTGGTAGCCCCAGTGAAAAAGGAGCTTTGTCGGGAGATGTCGGATAAAGAACAAAAACTTTTTGGCCTTGACAAATTGTATGTTGTTCGTTCACCCATCCCGGCAGTAACTCATGTGGATTACTCTGCGAGGATTCAGACGGTAAACAAAGAGGACAATCCCCTCTTTTATCAAGTACTGAAAAAGTTTGACGAGAAATACGGTTGTCCTGTAATCATCAATACCTCTTTCAATGTTAGGGGTGAACCTATTGTTTGTAAACCGGCAGAAGCCTACGTATGTTTTATGCGGACCAATATCGATTATCTTATTATGGGTAATTTTTTGCTCGACAAAAAACTGCAGAAACCCTTAGAAAAGGATATTGATTGGCTTAAAGAATTTGAATTGGATTAGGAAGAGAACCATGATTAGTGAAGAAATCAAAAATATCAAGAGTGGAAGAAGTGAATTGAGGAAGTTCGGTATTACCATAGGTATCGTTTTGGGTCTTTTGGGAAGTTTCTTTTTATGGCGAGGGAAAACGTACTATTCTACCTTTTTTATAATGTCCACCCTGTTTCTCTTTCTTGGCTTAGTTCTACCGGTACTGTTGAAGCCAATCCAGAAGATATGGATGGTGTTAGCCATTCTCATGGGCTGGTTTATGACGAGAATTATTCTGATCATCTTGTTCTATCTGATAGTAACTCCTATCGGTCTCTTGGCAAGGTTGTTTGGTAAGGACTTCTTAAATACAAAATTCAATAGAAATCTTGATAGTTATTGGATTCCCAAGAAGACTATTACATTTGACAAGAGAAATTACGAAAATCAGTTTTAAGAAAGGGAAGTATCTATGAGTAAACTATCTATTATAAAAGAATTTTGGGATTTTCTGAAAGCCCGTAAAAAGTGGTGGTTAGCGCCAATTGTTATATTCCTCTTCCTTTTGGGTGCGCTGATTGTTTTTACAGAAGGCTCTGCGATAGCCCCGTTTATTTATACCATCTTCTAATGAAGACCTTATGAAACATCTCAAAAATTTACTACCATAATGCGTGTAAACCGTATTTATTTCTTGTGTTTGGGTAGATTAACGCTGGGTTTCTTCTAACAATCCTAGTTGTGCAATTTTTTCAAAGAAGAGGCGGGCTTTCAGTTCATTCCCCTCTTGGTTCACGTGAAAAGCATCCGTGAAAAGTTCTTTTCTCCCTTTTAAAGGTGTTACCTGATCAACAAATGATATCGAAAATTTTTCTGCTGTTTCTTTTGTGATGTTATTGAACAGTTCCATGCCGTTATACCAGCTCTTCTCATCAGCATAGTGTTCATTGTCCACCAAGAAAGCCATCAGATATCCTACGATATGAAGGTCGGAATCATTTTTTTCGCTTATGCAATAAGCCTGGTTTGATAAAATCAGGTGGATTCCTTCGCATCTTGTAAGCTCGATGAGCGTCTCCAGGTTCCTGCGAAAGGAATACCGGCTCTTCCAATCAGTAAAAGCCATTGGTTTTAAATCCGGTCTCATCAAATCAGCATAGAAGAATTGGGAAAGAAATTCTTCAAATTTCCTTGGGTATACTATGTTCGCAAGGGCACCGTAGAAATGGCCATAATCCTTTTTGAATGGGCTGGAAGAGAAGGGGGGCATAGTGAATGACGTGATCAGGTCGTTTGCACCTTCGAAGAATATGATGAGGTCCGGATGTAATTCTTTGAGATAGAATAAATACTGGATTATGGAGTGTTGCGTGCTATAAAAATATTTCCCCGCATTGATTACTTCAATTTTCCTATTAGGGTATTTACTGCGTAAAAGTTCTTCAAGAAATTGGGGGTAAGATTCTCTTGTGAAAAGTCCTTCTTCTGTGGTTGAACCACCTAAACAGATAATTCTGTATACATCCTTAGGCTTTGGAACCTCAGCATTCTGGTCAGTTGGCTTCACTTGGAGAAACGAATGAAACTTCTTAACCTTCAGTACTCCTGAGTAGTAGTACTGGGAAGAAAGGATGTAGAGCAGCGAGAGAAAGAGTGTAAAGGAGATGTAGTGTTTTCCAGTCAGCCGGATTCGCAAGAGTTTGAGATAGTAGGGAACAAAGAAACCACTGAACAAAATCAGCAGAAAGAAGAGGCGTGCAATAATTGATGGGTGAGGAAAATATTGCAGGAAAGTGTTTTTTGAGAATAATAATCCAAGGTAGATAATGCCATAAAGCGTTTCGTAAACAATAATTGCAAGGAGAGACATCTTTACCGAGACTCTGCTCTATCTGGATAAGTAGTACCGAAAAATTCTTTGTACCACTCTACTGTCTCCCTAAGACCATCTTGAAGACTATATTGAGGAGACCAGTTTAATATCGTCTTTGACTTCTCAATTGAAAGGTATTGATCTTTCATCTCTCCCTTTGCCTCATTAAGGATTTGGATGGGAAAGTCTTTTTGGTCCATTATTTCTACTATCTTATACATTACATCTAACACACTCACCTGACTCCCACTGCTGAAATTAAACGCCTCACCAGCTAAATGAAGCTTCTCTACATTTTCAGCCAGAGTGAGATAAGCACGGGCAACATCTTTCACGTAGCAGTAATCCCTTTTTACCGTACCGCTGCTCCGTATGATGATGGGCTCATGGTAAAAAACTGACTTGATCGTTCCCGGAATGAGCCGGTTAAAATTAAGGTCACCTCCACCGTAAATATTTCCGCATCGTGTTATCACTACAGGAAGATCATAGGTATGAAAATAGGTATAGGCAATGAGGTCGGTGCATGTCTTCGAAACATCGTAGGGGTATGTTCCCTTCCAGGGGTGAAGTCTCGGTGTAGGGAAGCTTCTCCTGGACTCCATAGGCATTAACGCTCGAAGCAATAATGATTCTCTTTACCAGTGAGCGGTTGCGTCTGCACGCTTCCAAAACATTCCATGTTCCCCGGATATTCGTTTCAAAGGTAGGAAGAGGATTTCGATGCCCTGCGCCAACGATCGTCTGGGCTGCGAGATGGAATACCGTATCAATTTCATATTCATTCAACACCCTCTCAAGTAAGAGGTAGTCATCCACTGTGCCTTCTATAACGTTGATTTTTTCATTGAGTTTCAAGCGGAAGAGCCTGGCTTGGGGTACGATATCCCTTAATAAACCGACAATATGGGCCCCTTCCTGTAATAAGAGTTCAGTAAGCCAGGAGCCAATGAAACTGGAACAGCCAGTGATAAGAATGTTTTTGTGTTGCCAGAAGGACGACATCGTTCTCTTAAGAAAATAAATGCTGACAAATTATAGCTGTTGATATACGATTTAGCAAGTTTTGGGAAATTAATGGTTTGGATGAGTGAAGAACAAAAGCGCGTTTTTTTCTTTCATACCCCACCCCCCCTGCATTTTTGATAGAGTGTTCAGAGCATGAAGCTCTCCGTCATTATCTGTGTATACAATGAACAGAAGACTATCCTGGAACTTGTAAAGCGGGTCCAGGAGGCAGACCTCCTCCCCGGATGGACAAAGGAGATTATCATCGTTGATAACTGTTCCACGGACGGGACCCGTGAATTACTGAAGACGATCACCGATGAAAATGTACGGATCATTCTTCAACCCAGGAATTTAGGAAAGGGGAATTCAATACGTACTGCCATCCCACTCTGTACGGGAGAATTCACCATAACCCAGGATGCCGATCTTGAATATCATCCCCGCCAGTACCGTCTCCTCCTCCAGAAGGCACTCGAGGAGGACCTGGATGCCGTGTATGGTTCACGAGTACTCAGTGGTAAGCGTTACCATTACTATAAGCTGAATTACTTTGTCGTACGTGTCCTGACGATCTTTACCAATCTCTTCTTCGGTACTCATTACACCGATGTGGCTACCAACTATAAACTGGTGCGCACCTCTCTCCTGAAATCGTTACAATTGTCCTGTTCTGGCTTTGATCGTGATTTTGTAATCAGCAATAAACTTGCATTAGCAACGAAGAAAATCAGTGAAGTACCTATTGATTTCGAACCGCGGATGTACCAACAGGGGAAAAAAATCAGATACAAAGACGGCATTCGGGCCTTCTGGGTTATCATCCACGATAGATTATTCCCTCACCGGTAATCCTTAAAATTATGAGCAAGAAATAATGAGAGAGGGCTGAAGCCGGATGATCTCTCTTATGGAGATCGTTGGTTTGAAATCCCCCGTTTCTGTGGTTCCCGAGGTGTGGCTTCGTAGAGGATGAAATTCACATTTTCGTATAGTTTTTTCAGAGAGAAAGTCTTTGGCTTCTGGGTGATGATAAATCGTGCTCCATATTTCTGTGCAACTTTCAGAATATGGTCGGTCGTTAAGGTATCATATCCTTCGAACCAGTTACCCGGTCTACAACCTAAGTCTCTCATGCGTGCAAACCATTGTTGACAGAATTGGTTATCGAGATATATTAACGTAGAGCCCTCAGCCCAATCCCCCAAAATAGCCCTCAAGGAATACGTGGTAAAATCATTCGCGTAGGGTGGAACGATGAAGAGGTCATCTTTTTGAGAGTGCATTCTTGCATAAGACTGAATTTCTGCCCAGGGGTCAGATGTGCCCTGGAATCGGCCGTGGAAGTAGATTTTAGGTCCCCCTCTGGTGTAAAGGATCGTGCTATCAAAGAATAGGACGAATACCACAACCAGCACCCAGACATATTTTGATAGAGCCCGTGAAGAAGTATACTTTTCTAACACCCTGTTTCCAATGAGAAAGAAGGAGATAAACATGAAAAAGAGGAGCAGTTTCAAGCCGTCCTTCAGGTTAGTGAGGATATGAACGGTGAGAAGAAAGGAAAGGAGGGTAAAAAAGAAAAGGGAGAAGTGTCCGTGGAGAGAGGGAAGGTAACTCTTGATCTGATTTTCAAACCGAAAATACAAGAGTGTACCGATAAAGAGGGGCAGATAGGAAACGTGGTACTGCTGGAGGCAGCCAAGGTATCCAGTCACGAGTACTACAAGAGAAACAGCCAGAAATTTTTTCGTAAATGACTGGTCAGTGAAAAGAGTGCTCACTGCGTAACCGATACATGATATGGCCACAACCAGGTAAATGACAGTGCTCCTCCAGAGACTCATTTTTATAATGAAAGGGATGGGGTAGATGTGGGCAAATAAGGTGCCTGCAATACATAGTATTGCTACAGAAATAATAACCAATAGTATTTTTTTTCTTGGTTCTCGAGGGATGATGAAAAGGGTGCTGATAAAGAGAAAAAAGAACATTCCCGAGCTTATCATCCGTACGTCAAACTGTGTGAAAGGAAAATTGGTATGCCACAGGGTCCAGCGGACTCCTTCTAACCAAAGATTACCAGAAGTATCACCCCTCCCAAGATATAGAAAGGATTTAATGAGCACAGGTGACGCTGAAACAGCAAATGCTGAGAGGCATTTTAGGATTATGGTGATTTTAAATTCTTTCCAGTTGAAAAGCCAATACATGAAATAAACAAAGAGGAGAAACACTGTGGTCATAGGATGGAAGTTCCACGACATTCCTGCCAGCAAGAGAGAAAGGGGATATCGCTTTTGGAAGAAGAAGACCATTGACCAAACGGTGAGGGGATACGCGTACGGAAGGCCATGGTGGAGAAAGTTGAGATAAGGGGAGGGTGAGCCGAGTGTCCAGTTATTCAATTCTGCAGTATAGAGAAACGTTGCTATGTACCCAGCCGTGGAATTGTTGAAGAACACTTTCGTGAGAAAAAAGATACCGGCAAGGGTAAAGAACAAGCTCATTATTGACTGGACTAAGGCAAAGGTCTCAAAATCAAAATTTTTAAGGATAAAAGGACATACATTATAAAAGAGGGATATCCTCAGATTGGTACGATTAACTGCCTGTACATATATAGAGTTCTTAAAGAGAGAGGGATCTCCATAGGCAAAAATCTGAGAGAGGTAAGAACCGGTGGTAAGCTGACGATGTGAGTAGTAATAGCCATTCATAAGAAAGGCATGAATGGTGATAAAGGCAACAGGGATTAACCAGAGGTATTTTTTTAGAGTATTAAGATTGTTATTTATCATCCAAGCAGAGAAACCAGAACCCATGAAGAACCCATGAAGAAAATACCACTGAGTTGAGGAATTCTCAAGGAGTTTAAGGGCACTTTAAAAACTTGACTTGTGTTCCGCAAAATATTATTTGTATATTCAATAGTTAATGTGACGGGTATCATAATGAACATGAAGGCAAGAAAAGAAAAGGTTGTTATTCTCTGCGGGGGGAAAGGTACCCGTATCAGAGAAGAAACAGAATTCAGGCCCAAGCCCATGGTCGAGATAGGCAACAAGCCGCTTATCTGGCATATTATAAAAATTTATTCCTTTTTTGGCTTTACTGATTTTGTTTTATGCCTCGGTTACAAGGGAGACATCATTAAAGAGTATTTTTTAAACTATGAAATTATGAACAGTGATTTCACTATAGAAATTGGGAAAAACAGCAAAAATATTCAGGCTCATAATCTCCAAAATGAAGATCAGTGGAAAGTAACCTTAGCTGATACCGGCCATGATACTATGACCGGAGCCCGGATCAAAAAGATTGAATCATACATAGACACTGATAACTTTATGATGACCTATGGGGATGGGGTTGCTAACATCAATTTGAATAAGTTACTGGAATTCCACCTGTCACATAAGAAGATTGCAACGGTAACTGGCGTAAGGCCACCTTCACGATTTGGTGAACTCCTTATCAAGGGGAGCCGTGTAACCGAGTTCAGTGAAAAACCCCAGATACGGGAAGGGTATATCAATGGGGGATTTTTTGTCCTCAATCGAAAGGTTTTTACCTATCTCAGTAACGATGAGAACTGCATCTTTGAAAAAGAACCACTGGAAAGGCTTGCCACAGATGACGAACTTAGGGTCTTTTCTCATGATGATTACTGGCACTGTATGGATACCCTCAGGGATATGGATGTCTTAGAGAAGGAGTGGCAGAGCGGAACCCCTCCTTGGAAGATCTGGGAGTGATATGACAGATTTCTGGAAGATGAGAAATGTTTTTGTCACCGGTTGCACAGGATTCCTTGGATACTGGCTCACAGAGTACCTGTTGAACGAGGGGGCCAACGTTGTTGGGTTGGTAAGGGATTTTGTCCACCAATCGAGTTTCTACCGCTTCAGGCTGAATGAAAAAATTACCATTGTCCGGGGCGGAGTTGAAGACTACTTTCTTCTTGAAAGGATACTCAATGAATATGAGATTGACGCCGTCTTCCACCTCGCTGCTCAGACGATCGTTGATATTGCCACGAGGAATCCTCTCTCTACCTTCGAAACCAATACCAAAGGCACCTGGAATCTCTTGGAGGCCTGCAGGAGGAATCAACCTCTCGTCAAGAGGGTAGTGGTTGCCTCCAGTGACAAGGCTTATGGGACACAGGAAAAACTCCCTTATACGGAGGATTCGCCTCTCAAGGGGACGCACCCCTACGATGTATCGAAGACCTGTGCTGATCTTATCGCCTATACCTTTACATAATCAGCCTCTGATCATCAGGAGTGATGGGACACCGAAGAGGGATTATATCTATATAAAAGATGCTGTCCACGGATATGTTACCCTCGCTGAGAATATAGAACGTCTCAAGTTGTCCGGTGAAGCCTTTAATTTCAGTAGCGAAAACCAGTGCAATGTCATGGATATGACACGAAGAATACTGGAGCTCATGGGGAAGAAAGATTATCCAGTGAAAGTTCTCAACCAGGCAAAAGGTGAGATAAAGGATCAGTATTTATCCATTGAGAAGGCAAAGAAGATTTTGAACTGGAAGCCCATTTATAGCCTCGAAGACGGCCTCAGAGAAACCATAGAGTGGTATCGCAGCTTTTTTGGTCTAAAATGAGCTGGAAGGGAACACGAGTTTTAGTTACCGGAGCAGGAGGTTTTATTGGTTCCCATTTAGTAAAGAGATTATTAGATGAAGGGGCTCGCGTCCATATCCTGTTAAAAAAAAACGGTCCCGTTTGGAGAATAAAGGAAGTATTAAACCGTTTAATCGTATGGGAATCTGATATCACCGACCTCAATTCCCTCCAGTCCATTATCCCCCGTTCCGACCCGCAAATAATTTTTCATCTCGCTGCTCTCGTCGATGTCTCCCGCTCATGGGATATGATACTGCCTATGACGAATACGAATATCATTGGAACGATCAACCTCCTGACAGCTTTGAGGCCATGCCGTTATGAAACCTTTATCCAGACGAGTTCTTCGGAAGAGTATGGATATGCTGAACCGTCCCCCTTAAAGGAAGACCAGAGAGAGTCTCCGCTATCACCGTATTCTTTTTCCAAGGTATCGAGTACTTTTTTCTGCCAGATGGCTGTAAAGACCTTTGATTTGCCCATTACCATTGTCCGCCTCTTCCCCACGTATGGCCCGTCACAGGAAAGTTCCATGGTTATCCCCTCCGCTATCCGGGATCTCCTTCTTAAAAGAGAGTTTAAGATGACACCAGGAGAACAGAAGAGGGAGTTCAACTATGTGGATGATGTGGTGGATGCATACCTCAAGGTTGCTGCTTGCCGCAAGGTCCAGGGAGAGGTGATCAACATTGGAAGTGGCATTCCCTACAAGGTAAAGGATGTTGTCAACATGATTAAGGAGCTTATTGGTGGGGATACCACAGTTGATATGGGTGCACGCCCTTATCGAAAAGGGGAGAGGATGGAGTGTTACTGCAACAATGAAAAGTTAAAAAAGTTGACAGGGTGGTCCCCACAGGTGTCGTTAAAGGAAGGGTTGCGGTTGACCGTTGAATGGTATAGGTCTTTCTATAGCCGAGAAATTCAATGAATCCTGGTCCCTACTCACGAACACGCGCCAACCGTACCTGAGGAATCACATACAACTTCAATAATTCTCTGCAACTTCGTAGAGGATAAATAGTTTATTGTCGTAAATCTTCTTCAGCTCAAATGTTTTTGGTTTTTGGGTAATGATATATTTTGCCCCATATCGTTTTGCTGCCATCAATATTTCCCCTGTTGTCAGATTTTGATAT
The DNA here is from genome assembly GCA_026388815.1 of Pseudomonadota bacterium. Classification (GTDB taxonomy): domain Bacteria; phylum Desulfobacterota; class WTBG01; order JAPLJA01; family JAPLJA01; genus JAPLJA01. Next base: position 21,261 of record JAPLJA010000191.1, on the reverse strand, counting down.
CCTTCTTCCTCCCCATGGAGATGGAGCTTTCTCCATCCGAGATCGCTCATACGGGATAGCCACTCACAGGCAAACTGATTGTCAAGGTAGAATGCATTACTCCCTTCTGCCCAATCTCCGAGAGTTGCTCTCTGAGAGTAAATTCCAAAGTCATTCATATAGGGAGGGATGATAAAGAGGTCATCTTTCTTGGAGTGCTTCTGCGCAAACATTTGGATATCAGCCCAAGGGTCAATTTCATTCAGCACACGACCGTGATAGTAAATTGCAGGTCCTCCTTTGTTATACAGCATTCCGATATCGAGGAGGATTATACATACGACCACTAATATCAGAGGGCTGTAAGTTATATACTCAAGGTGTGAAAGCCTATTCAGTATTTTATGAACGAGAAAAAAAATAGCGGGGACGCAAAAAAGGAGAAATATCCTCATGTCTCCTTGGCCAAACTTAATAGGGTAGGTATAGTAGGTATAGTATCCTGTTAAGAGCATCACAATGGTAATGACAAACAATAATCGGGGTACTGAAGGGACATACATTTTTGTCAGGAAATACCCGATACAAGGGAGTGCCAGGATAATATAAAGAAACGTACTGCGCCAGAGGCTCAATTTAATGATCTGAAGGAGAGGATAGTAATCAGCAAATATTGTTCCCAGAAAGCACATGATTGCTACTGCAAGGGTGAACGTAAGTATTTTATTTCGGAGGTTCCGTTCGACAGCGTAATAAAGTGTAATCATAAAAAAAGAGAAGAACAGACCGGAGCGCACAAGCCAGGGTAATGGCCAGGTTGAGGGGAAACAGGTAAACCAGGCGGTCCAGAGAGCACAGGTCATGAAGATAGAGTAATCCAGTTGTGAGGTATTACTGAGGTAGTTGCTGGTTCTTAACAGTACAGGGAGAGCAGGAATAATAAACGTAAAGAAACAGTTCAGCAGAGTCTTAAATCTGAACTCTTTCCAATGGAACATCCAGTATGTGAAATAGGCAAAGAGGAGAAATACTGTGCACATCGGGTGAAAGTTCCATGATATACCGGCAAGAAGAAGGGCAGGAGGATACCTCTTTTGAAAAAAGAAAACGAGAGACCATATGATAAGGGGATAAGAAAAATTGAGTCCATAGTGGAAAAAGTTTAGATAGGGCGAAGGCGATCCCAACGTCCATGCATTCAGTTCAGTACTGTAGAGAAGGGCCGCTGCATATCCTGCGGCAGAACTTCCAAAGAGAACCTTTGTAAGGACGAAAATACCTGCAAGGATAAAAAAAAGGCTGATAATTACCAATATCATAGCAAATGTTTCAAAGTCAGCGTGTTTCAGAATAAAGGAAAAGATGTCATAGGAGAGAGAAAGTCTGACATGGGTTCTGTTAACGCCTTGGACAAAAATGGAATTTTTAAAAAGTGAGGGATCAGCTTTGGCAACAATCGGAACAAGGTAAGTCCCTACCGTCAGTTCTCTATGGACATAATGATATCCGTTCATGAAAAAGGCATGAACAGTAAGCAGGACAATGGGAAGCAGGAAGAAGTATTTTCTTGTGTTAATAGGTGCCATTGTTATTAACAATCACTATCGTTGATGGAAGATTTACCAGAAGCGAATAAGAAGGGTATGTTCATAGGATGTGTGGATTGTAAATCACGATAGAGTGTTCTGCCACCATCTATTTGAGAGGCCCAGGCTGGAGTGGTTCCAAGGGCAAACAAGGGTTCACGATAAAAATTGTGGTTGTTTAATAATGTTCCATGTATGGAGTTTGTATTTAAGGATAAGCCAGAAGATGGAGAGTCCATAGACAACACCGGTTGCAAAGGAAATCGAAGAAATAGGCCCTTTGTATGTTGTGGGGATTGGGACCTCTTTAATTCTGAAACCTGAATGGAGGATCTGAAAGATAATCTCACTGTCAAATACCCAGTTATTGGAATCAAAATGGTATGGAATTTTTTTCAGGATGTCTATGGAATAAACTCGATAGCCGGAGTGGTATTCACTAAGGTGTGAATGGGTCGCTATATTTTCTATCCAGGTAAGAAATCTATTGGAAATAAATTTCCACCAGGGCATTCCTCCGTGCAGGGCTTTTCTCCCCATAATGCGGGAGCCAAAAACAGCATCTGCCTCGTTTCTTAAGACAGGATCTAAGAGTCTATCCATGATGGTTGGGTCATACTGGCAATCTGAGTGGAGAACGACAAATATGTCCACATCTCGAGTTTTTGCATAATCGAAAGCTGTCTTATTCGAACCACCGTATCCCCTGTCAGTCTCATGACGTATTACTTTCAGTCCCAAATGTTCTGCCACTTCAACAGAATTATCAACACTCGTATTATCAACGACGATAAATTCAGCCTCTTTCCTGATATGTTCGGGGATGAGATTAAATGTTTTTTCGATGGTCGTTGCGGTATTTCTTGTTGGAATAAAGATGAGTATTTTTTTATCCATGATATTCTTATTGCAGAAAATATTTATTTATTTACCATAAAAAGCTATACTTATTTTCATGAACCTCCTATCCCATAGGTTTAGTAATAATATTAATCAGATTTTTGTATTTTTTTCAATGGATTTTTGACATTCGAGCGTGAATACGTCATGCAGGGGTGAGGAAAACTCCTTTTATTCTTGGGATGGAGAAAAAATTTTAAGCGAAAGACAGGTACAGTTCTTTCTCGTATTGAGCGTTCTCATCGGCTGTGTGTTACGCTGCTGGAACATTAACCAGAGTTTCTGGTGGGATGAGATATGGGGTACCATTGCCTACGCAAAGGCCAGTTCCCTCTGGCAGGTTGTCAGCAGCCTTGGCTATTATTTCAATAACCACATTTTTTATTCCCTGTTATCCCGTGGTTCCATAAAGATATTGGGTGAGAGTGAAGTTGCGCTCCGCCTGCCTGCCTTGGTTATGGGGCTGCTTGGTATCGTTATGCTCTTTCAATTTGGGAAGAGTTTCCTGAGCATACCTTCCGGTATCATATCCTCATTCTTACTTACTATTTCTGCTTTTCATATTGAACATTCTTCAGAAGCCCGGGGATATTCAGGCCTGGCGCTTTTCTCCATCCTCTCTTCTTATTACTTCCTCAAAGGGTTGAAGACAAATGAAACCAGGAGCTGGATACTGTATATTATTTTTACCGTGCTTGGTTTTTATTCCCATGTCTTCATGATCGCAGTTTCGATTTCCCAGTGTTGCTGTGCAGTACTTTTTATGGTTGGGGAAAAGTGGAATATTGGAAAAACAGGGATCAGCCTGAAAACGTTGAGAAATTTTTTCCTTTCCCTCTTTGCTGCTGCTATGGTCATCCTCCTTCTCTATAGCCCTGTCCTTTTGGCGTTCTTAAGAAACATAGGTAAAGTCAGGGTTGTGACTGTGAGCCGAATACCCTTTATCCTGAGTCTCTTCGATTCATTTTTCCCTGGGATTCGGGGTATTGCCGGCATGATCATTTACAGTATTCTGCTTTTGTCCGGCATCTATTTTACTTTCAGGAAAGACCGGATTCTCTGTTGCTATTTCTTGGTACTTTCTCTGCTGCCGGTATCTCTTTACCTCTTGATAAACCCTATGTTTGTTTTTGAGAGATATTTCATCTTTGCCTTGCCTTTTGTCCTCCTGATCGTAAGTGAGGGGGTTGTAGGAATCACGGGAAATTTTAAAGGATTTTATCAAAAGTGTATGGTGATTGTTCTCGTTTTCATCATTCTCTGTTTACAGTTTCCAGCCATACATACTATAATAAATCAGGATCACCAGAATTACCGGGAGGCAGTTTGTTTTGTTGAGAGTGAGGTCAAGGGGGGAAGAAACGGTGATCTCGTTTTTTCAATCGGTTATGCAGGAGAACATTTCAGGTACTACTCTCGCAGCACAACTATTGTTATTCCTGAAACCCTGAGAGAACTTTTCGCAATGGCAACTGGCAAGAAGCGCATGTGGTGCCTCATTACCGCTTGGCTGCCTGCGATTCGCCCCCCTTATGAAGACCAGGCACTGTATGCAGAAAGGCCTGGTCAGGTTGAAATATACAACTATGTTAAAAGAAATTTTAAACTAACAAAACATTTTTCATCCAAATATCCTGTAGACGTCTATTACTTACAGAGGTAATGCAGTGTTCTATCAGGAGGTCACCGGCCAGACGAGAAGGAACTGTTACTTAATCCTGTTTGTCCTTTTTTTTATAAGTTACGCCTATTTTTTTCAGGGTGGGGGATGGAACCAGAATGTGAGGATCTGCCTCGTTCGTGCCATGATCCACCATCGCTCGTTCAAGATAGATTATTATAAAGAGGATGCAAAAGAAATGGAGTCTGTAAATACCGGTGACTGGTCCTTTTACCGTGGCCATTACTACATCAACAAGACACCAGGTCTTTCGTTCATGGCCGTGCCACCTTTCGCCATAACCGAATACTTCCTGAAGTACCTTTTCCCTCACGACGAGGAAAGGCAGGTTCACCTTAGCGCCTACATGAGTACCCTGTTTACCACTACTCTCTTCTCCGCTCTCCTCTGCCTCCTCATCTTTCATATGTTTCACCATTTCTTCCAGATGGGTATCATCAACTCCTTTCTCCTTACCCTGTTTTTTGGATTTGGAACCCTTGCCTTTTCCTACAGCACGACTTTCTATTGCCATCAGCCTGCAGCGTTTTGTTCACTTCTCTCTTTTGCACTGGCCATGCACATTCGGCATGGTGATTCTCAAAGAAAGAAAGCCGTAGCTGCTTTCGCAGGGTTTTCTGCAGCTTCAGGGGTACTCATCGAACCTTCCACCATCTACATACTGGCAGCCATTGCAATGTATCTCATGAGCTTTAAAGAAGGGAGAAGGTGCATCACCTTTTTTATTCTGGGATGTGTTCCACCAGGAATAGTTCAGGGGTTTTATAGTTTTATGTGCTTCGGAAACCCTCTGGCATCAAGCTACAATTATTCAAACGATGTGGTAATGTGGAAGGTGCAGGGAAGACTATTTGGTATTCCTGATCGTATGAGATTTTATTATCTCCTCTTTTCTCCCTATCGGGGATTGTTTTTTTCGTCACCGGTTCTTCTCATGGCGATACCCGGGATATATTTCTTTTTTAAGGACAAGAGATGGAGGTCAGAGGCGATTCTCTGTGCTGCCATATCAGTTTTTTTTATCCTCTATATTGCAAGTTTTCATGCATGGCATGGCGGCTCAGCTGCTGGTCCCCGCTATCTCCTCCCTGCTTACCCTTACTTTTTTCTCCTTGCAGGGTTTTCTTTGATGAGATTCCCCAAGGTGTTTAAAGTCATTGGTGTTATTTCAATACTCATCAATCTTTCCATCACTTTAGTCGGTAATGAAATTCCACGGGATATAGTAAATCCTCTCCGCGATGTCATTTTCAAGAATATAATCACCGGTAATGTGTCCATTAACCCTGTTCCCTTCACACATTTTAAAAACTATGGTAATCTTTACGATTTGGCAAATATTGAGAAGTGGAGATCACTTCAAAATTTTAATTCATTCAATCTGGGAGAGATCTTATTTCCTTACACCCTGGCAAGTATTTTACCATTGATCTGTTTCTGGATCATCTGGGGGCTTGGATGGAGAAAATTCATATCCACCCTCACTAAAGAATGTCCAGATGATTAAAAACTACCGGGAGGATAACTAAAATGGGAAAGATGAACCCCTCCTCTAAGAGTATACGGTACCTGACAATAATACTCATAATCCTTGTAGCTCTGTTTCTCTTGCAGAGATTCGGGGTGATTCTCTTCGGGTACTCACATATTTCTCACCCGGGGATTGATGAGCCAGTGAGCGGCGTTTTAGCCTGTGATCTCCTGGATAGGCAAATCAGAGGTCCGCTCTTTGTGTATGAATATTTAAATAGATCAGGAGATGTTCTCATCGAAGGGCTTTCATTGGTTACCTTCTTTAAAGTTTTTGGGAGGTCTATTTTTTCTACGAAAGTCTTTGCTCTTTCTTCTGCGTTTCTGTCCCTGCTATGCTGGATTATCTTCATAAAAAGGTATCAGGGTATATGGGCTGCCATCATATTTACAGCCCTGTTTGCCTTTCCTCCCCCCATGTTTGCCCGACTTAACCTCATCGGTACGATCAGTTCACACCACATGATAAATCCATTGATAGCGATGCAGCTCCTGATCCTGTTTAGGATTATTGTAAATGATGAAAATAAACCAGCTCTGTGGTTATGGTTAGGACTCGGGTTTTTTTCCGGACTGGGGGCTTATACGTTCTATACTCACATTATTTTTGTTGGTTTCTGTTTCGTGTTTCTCTTAATTTTCAAGTCAGCAGCGGTTACAGTTCGCCGTATAGCTTTATTAGGGGTAGGATTTGGGGCTGGATTTTCTCCCTGGATTATAAGATCAGTACAGTCAAGGACCGGAGGACATTATTTAGCATCCATGCTAAAAAACATCGCCATTGATATCTGGAGTTTTATCCAGACATTTGGGTTTAATGTCCCTCATTCGCTTGGTTATGCTTATCCCTCAAGGGATATAGGAATTATTTCCATTTTATTTGCTCTCTCGATTCTTTTTTTTGCTGGAGTACTCTTAAAAAGTTTCCTGCAGAACCTGTTTTTGATGAGCGGGAAATTAAAAGCAAGACTTGAAAAAACAAGCCCGTCGATACTCCAGGGACTTTTTGTGGGGGCATTTCCCATCTTTTTCTTATCGTGCCTTTCCCTATCCCCCCTACATGTTTACCCCTTTGAGTACTGGCCTACTATTGGCTTGTTCGCGACCTTTCCCCCTTCCGATGTTATACGTTATCGCTGGCTTCATGTGCTTTTCCCCTTTTACCTCGCCATAGTTGCTATCGGGAGTGTAACTCTTTTCACCACCCGTCACAAAATAAAGTTTCATTATACATTGCTAACGATTTTTATCCTTATCTCTTTTTCCTTTTTTGGTTTTGCAGGAAGTATAAAGCTTTATTCAAAAAAAGACTTTGGTAGGATATTTTATTACAAAGGCTACAATTATGATCAGTTCGCCCCCAAATTTATCCTTGGAGAGTTTGCCTATCGCAATGTAGAAGATGCGAAAGCCATAACGGTAAACTACCCTGAGGAACACAAGGGAGATGCCTACAGGTGTCTTGGCACACTCCTAACGCAAAATTTGATTAAGGATTCAAACAGAGCAGTAAAATTGGAACAATCTTTAGAAGAAGTACCTAAACATTACCTGAGAGATTTTATCTATGGGGTTGTTCGGGCAGCACAAAATATCCCGGAAAAAGAGTTTAAGCCGTTTACCGACATCGTGGTGAGTAAGTACCCTAACCTTTTTTATGAAAACTGGGGCTTTCGGCATCTGGGCTACAAATACTACAGTGTCATGATTAACCAGGAAGTGTTGTTCAAAAACATCCCTTCAGGAGAAAAGTGGTTTTTTAAAAATTTCTTGGATAAATTTAAGCACGAGATTAAGGATAATGGCAGATGGATGGCCGAAAAAAATCTCCTCCAGGAGATCAGCATGATTCCACCCCAACATCAGCATGAAGTGATCAAGGGGGTCGGAATGCTCGTAGGGGCTGAGATGCTATTCGATACCCTCCATGCACCTGATTATCCATTGGACAGCAGGTTTGGTGAGAAATTTAGTGGTTCCTTGAGAGAAGCATTCTATGAAGGGGTGGGGAGTGGTTTTGCAGAAACCCTGTGCCGCTTCTGGAGGATGCTCTTATTGCCAAAGGACATATCTTCTCCTCTTTATAGAGAAATGCTGGAAATTGAATGGGAGCGATGTCAAACCTTAATGTCCATGATGTCACCAGTATATTATCCCCTCATTGAAAAAGGTTTTTTACGTGATTTAGAGTCACGTCATTTTAGCCAGGGTATCCAGAATTACCTGAACAATAAGTTCGAAAGAACGGAGAATTCTCTTTTTCAAAGAAACATCTCGAGCAAGGAAGTATCATAGATTTGGGATTAAACCTTCTGACCTCTCTTGAGAGACTATGATGAGGGATAAGAAAAAAATTGTGATCATAGGGGCAGGACCGTGCGGCCTTGGGGCGGCCTGGCGATTGCATGAGCTTGGAGCGACCAACTATGAAGTTTTTGAGAAAAATGCGTATGCAGGTGGTCTCTCTTCCAGTTTTGTGGATGAAAAGGGTTTTACCTGGGATATTGGTGGACACGTACTGTTCTCCCATTACGACTACTTCGATCAGGTGATGGAGACAGCGATTCCCGGCGAAGGGTGGGTTCCTCATGAACGGGAGAGTTGGATATGGATCAAGAACCGTTTTATTCCATACCCGCTCCAGTATAATATAGGCAGGCTCCCGGAAAAGGATATGGTAGAGTGCCTCGTTGGTTTGATCCATTGCAGTGAAGATAATTTACAGCATGCAAATTTCCTTGAGTGGATTCTCCATACCTTTGGTGAGGGGATTGCGAAACACTTTTTCATTCCCTATAACAAAAAAGTATGGGCATATCCTCTGGAAGAGCTATCAGTCCAGTGGACAGGAGAGAGAGTAGCTGTCCCTGATGTGAAGAGGGTAATCGATAATATCATGCAGGAGAAGGATGACTGTTCGTGGGGACCGAACAATACCTTTAGATTCCCCCTCTATGGCGGAACAGGGGCTATCTGGCGCTCTTTAGCTGAAAAACTGCCCCAAGAGAAAATTCACTTTAACTCAGAGCTGATCGCATTGGATGCTGAAAAGAGGATCCTGAAATTTAAGGACGGAAGGGAAGAGCATTACGATTACCTTATTACCACCATACCCATTGACCAGCTTATCCTGATAACGGCTGGCATATCCTCAGGCAAGAAGGACAGGTTTGTCTATTCCTCCTCGAACATTATTGGTATTGGCTTGAAGGGAGAACCTCCGGAGAAACTCCGCACCAAGTGCTGGATGTATTTCCCCGAGGATGATAATCCCTTTTACCGGGTGACGGTTTTTTCAAACTACTCACCAAACAACGTACCAGAAGGCAGATACTGGTCCCTGATGGGGGAAGTTTCCGAGTCTCCCCAGAAACCTGTAGACCACGACCATCTGGTCAATGAAGCCATGCAAGGATTTTACAACACCTGCCTCATCGAAAAAAATACCCCCGTTGTTTCCACCTGGTCATGCCGTGCTGAATACGCATATCCCACACCATTCTTGCGCCGGGATGAATTGCTCGACAGGTATCTGGTTGACCTGCAGAAAAATAATATCTACTCTCGTGGCAGGTTTGGTGCCTGGAAATATGAATGCGGCAACCAGGATCATGCGCTCATGCAGGGAGTCGAGGCTGTTGACCATATCCTGTTTGGCACCCCCGAACTTACCCTTCACTACCCTTCCTTTGTAAACACTCATAGGGTGAGATGATCTATGTATGATGTTGAAGTGGTAATACCAGTGTATAACGAGGCTGAGTGTATTACTGAGGTTCTGGATGACTGGATCAAGGAGATGGACAACGTGGGCATCTCCTACCGCATAATTGTTTTAAATGATGGATCCAATGACAATACGGCAGAGGTACTTTCGCGATACAGGGATAACCCGAAAGTGGACGTTATCAACAAGAAAAACTCTGGGCATGGTCCGACCATTCTCCAGGGTTATCAAATAGCAGTACAGGAAGCACACTGGATATTTCAGGTGGATAGCGATAATGAGATGAGGGCAGAGCATTTTAAAAAAGTATGGAATGAAAGAGAGAATGCAGATGCTGTAATTGGGATCAGGGAAGGTAGGCACCAGCCCCTACCCCGTAAAATAGTCAGCCTTTTTTCACGTCTGGTTGTAGCTCTTTTCTATGGTACCGGTGTCACCGACGTCAACTGTCCTTTTAGACTGTTAAGAGCAAATGTTTTAAAACAGATCTTGAAGCAGATACCTCCAGATACCTTTGCCCCGAATGTGGCAATCTCCGGATTCCTTATCCTGAAAAAACTGAGAGTTAAGAATATACCGATTCCCCACAGGGGAAGACAGACGGGAGAGGTTTCAATTAAGAAATGGAGGCTCTTAAAGGCGGCAATGAAGTCTTTGCTGCAGATTATAAGAATCCGATTTACTAAAGCATGAATTATATCGTTGTTCCAGAGGGTATTGCAGCCGACCCAAAAGGAGAACCCCTGCCCAAGCCGAGTTTTGTATATATGCAAGTATTGGACTATGTGACGCAGATTGCCCAGCATAGCGATACTGTTTATCTTGCTCCTGCTAATAATTACGGAGGGAGGAAGTACGAACAGGAATTAGCGCATGAATATCTTGCTGAGAAAAAAACGTTGTCTATTCATTATCCTCTCATAGCTTCTCAAAAGTATATTGATACGTATGCTAATGCAATTTACTTAAAGGACTATATGAATGACAATATAAGCAACAGACCGTTTGATCTGGTGTGTGCCTATATTCACTCCTATAGAGCTGAATACTGTTTTAAAAAAGCTGGCTTTAATATACAAAAAGTGCATAGAATATATTATCGTATATATGATGAAAACATTGTTACCAGGCTTTGGTATTATAAATATAAACCGATACACTATATCTATGAACTCCTGTCTTTTCTGAGAGACATCACGGTACGGCCAAAACATCGGTGAACAAATTGCCGGGCGACCGGGCAGCGTCTGGCGTACTGCAAGCCCCTCTATACAAATAGGGTGTTCATGTTCCAAATATTTTTTATAGATAATTTTAATTTCCTTTTTCAAGATGCGAAACACTAAGGCTACCAGAGGTTTGCTCCGTATATTCTTTTTTATTGCCGGCATTCTTTTCAGTATTTTCTTCATGTTAATGGCAATGAAAAACATGGAGTGGCAGCATGTGCGGGAGGTTATTTCCAATGCGCAGCTCTATCCCTGGATACTGTTCGCCGTGCTCTGTTATGTGGCCAGCCTCTGCCTGCGTGGTCTGCGCACCAAGCTGTTAGTGAGCCATGATTCAAACCTTTCGGTGGTGACGGCAAGCAATATTGTAGTCGTGGGACATGCGGTAAATAATATTCTGCCCGTCCGGATAGGTGAATTGGCCCGGGCCGGTATGTTGACTGAACGTACCGGGCTGTCTTTTGCTCAATCTATTACCGTCGTTCTGCTCGAACGGTTGTTTGATGGTATTGCTATAGTGGTCCTGCTGGCCGGTGCATCGTATTTTCTTAATACCTGGGCATTAATTGAGAAGACCGTTCTTTTTTCCTCTTTTATCTTTGGCATTGCCGTTATCGGCGTGCTGTTTATCGTTCTGGCCCCCAATCGTTTTCTTGCGGTAACATCAAAATCAACGTCTTTTATTAATCCCCGATGGCATGATCCGGTGTTGCGTTTTATTATGGGAATCGTAAATGGGGTCAACTATCTGCGCAGTCAGGCAAATCTGGGCAAGATTCTTTTACTGAGCATGGTGATATGGTTCTGTGATGCAGGCCTGTACTTGCTGGTTATGCCGGCTTTCGGCAGTACGTTAACTATTGTGCAGGCAACTTTTGTTATGGCCGTTACTAATCTCGGCATACTGATACCTTCCGGACCGGGACATATTATCCCGTTCCGTTCATTTTGTATTCAGGGGCTTACCTTTTTAGGTATTGCACCTGCCACAGCGACTGGTTTTGCCATGGTAGTCCAGATTGCTACCTACATAACCCTTACCCTGTGGGGAGGAGCAGTCATCATCTGGTACTGCGTGCGGCTCGCGTTAACGATCAATCTTACTAAAAGAGCAACGTCGATTGATAAATATGCTGATCAGTTTTCAATCACTGCAAATCTGCTGGGATCCACCGCTGCAGAAAAAATGAACGAGGTTCCTTCCCCCCTTATTTACTCATTGGCTGAAGCGGCAGTACCCATTGACTCCGTCGCCCTGTCTGACCAGCGCGTGGTTATATCCTACACTGCACGCTTCATCCAGGGGGAGATCAAAAGCCTGCCCAAGAAGTTTCAAATACTGTTAAAAATAGGTATGGCAGGTTTTGGTGCCCTGGTCAGAATACGATATTTCCAGTCGTTTGCCCATCTGCCATTACCGACACGGGTTGCAATTTTCAATGCCTGGGCCTATGGCAGCGTATCGGTAACACGGCAATTATTTAAACTTATCCGCAGTACTGCCTTGCTTGCTTTTTTTGAACACCCGGCAGTAGTAACAGTTTTAGAAAACAGGCACTGCGATAGCAGATAACGCATGAAGACATATCACCCAGCACAGGCATTAATTATCGGGTCCGGGGCCGGCGGTGCAATGACGGCACACGTTCTGGCCTCTGCCGGTATGGAGCCCCTTGTTATTGAAGAAGGGAAGCGCTGGATCCTTTCCGATTACGGCAACAATTGCCCGGATGGCATGCAGAAAATGTATCGGCGCCGCGGCATGACTCCTATTATGGGTTCCGTTCCCATCGGCTATGCTGAAGGCCGGTGCTACGGCGGTGGTACCGAAATAAACAGCGGGTTCTGGCACCGGACGCCGCCGGAGATCCTGTTGCGATGGAAAGCGCAATATGATCTTGAGGCATCCTATCCGAAAGACCTGGAAGAGCATTTTTTATGGGTTGAAAATCAGCTCCACGTGAGCCTGTACGACAAACCATGGCCTGCAAGCACAAGGATATTCGCCCGTGGCATCGAGGCCATGGGATGGTCGTATCAGGAAGTTCCCCGCGTCGTTGAAAACTGCGAAGGGCTTAACTATTGCCCGAATGGCTGCCCGGGCGGCGCCAAACAAAGCATGAGCCGTACGCTGCTGCCCCAGGCGGAACAGGCCGGTGCGAAGGTGATAACAAACTGCCGGGTGAAGCTGTTAATAAAACAAAAAAAACGGGTGACCGGCGTGCTTGCAGTCGTGCAGCGCGAGAATGGCTCTGAAGAACTGATACGGATAGATGCTGAAAACATTTTTGTTTGTGCGGGCGCAACCGAAACCCCGGCGCTGCTGCGCCGCAGCGGGATCCGGTTTCATATCGGTGACTCATTCCGCATTCATCCCATGCTCAAGGTAGCCGCTAAATTTGATGAAGAAATAAACGCCCATAAAAGCGTACTGCCACTGCTGCAGGTGAAAGAGTTCTGGCCGGAGATTTCTCTTGGTGGAGCATTTTTCGCTCCCGGCCATTTAGCTATGATTCTCAGCGAAAACTGGCTTTCCCATAAAGACCAGATGAACTGCTTGAGGAATATGGCGATTTTTTATGTGGCAGCCCGGGGAATCGGTAAAGGCACTATCCGTTCCTCCCGGACCGGTGAAGATGCAACATCCATCAGGTACACTTTAGCCCGGGAGGATCTGGGCAATCTGAGCAAGGGGCTGGCCTACCTCTCGACGCTGTTACTCGCTGCAGGAGCTGTTGCAGTGTATCCCAGCGTGTACGGACTGGGGCCGCTCAATAATGAGATCGAAGCGATCCGCTGGCTTGACGAACTCTTGCCAAAGTCTGGTCTGAGCCTGACCACTATCCACGCGTTCAGCTCGTGTCCCATCGGGGAACGAATTGATCGCTGTGCGGCCAATTCTTTTGGCAAGGTGTATCACTATGACAATCTGTATATCAACGACGGGAGCATGATTCCTGATTCACCCGGCGTGAACCCCCAAGGAACCATTATGGGCTTTGCCAGAAGAAACGCCATGCATTTTGTGGAGGAGCAATAATGAATGATCCTATAGCACTGATAACCGGCGCCCCGGGATGGCTCGGCACACGTCTTGCCAGGACACTTGCTGAAGGCCTTCCTGATGTGAGCATGTTCAAAGATGGAAATCCTGATCGTCCCATCCGCTGTCTTGTTCTGTCCGGTCAAGACTCTACGCCGATATCCTCAATCAAAGGAAGGATTGAAATTGTAAACGGTGATCTCACCAGTCCTGAATCCCTTTTGCCTTTTTTCAAAGATGTTCGCGGGGCTACACTTTTTCACTGCGCAGGGGTGATTCATCCGGACAAAGGAGTAAAACAGTTTTATGCGGTAAATGTTGACGGCACGCGGGCATTACTTGAAGCCGCACAGCGTACCGGGGTCAGGAGATTTATTCACGTCTCATCTAACTCCCCAATCGGCTGTAATCCGTCCCCCGGCCATGTGTTTGATGAATCATCACCCTATAATCCGTATATGAATTACGGAAAGAGCAAGAAAATTGGTGAAGATATTGTCAGCGAAGCAGGCACACGGGGGAACATTGAAACTGTTATTATCAGACCCCCATGGTTTTATGGGCCAGACCAGCCGCCGCGGCAGACCCTGTTTTTTAAAATGATACGGGACGGAAAAGTGCCGATCGTGGGAGACGGGGAAACCCGGCGCTCGATGGCATATGTGGACAATATCTGCCAGGGGCTTTTATTATGTGAGCAGGTTCAGGAAGCACGCGGCAGGACCTATTGGATTGCCGATGAACGACCCTACACCATGAATGAAATTATTGATACCATTGAGAGTCTTTTAGAGAATGAATTTGGACAGCGCTGCGCTCATAAACGCATGCGCCTTCCCCATATTGTCGGGGATATTGCTCAACTGATTGACGGTAGCCTGCAGTCAATCGGCCTCTATAACCAGAAGATCCACGTTCTTTCAGAGATGAACAAGACCATTGCCTGTACAGTGGACAAAGCGAAAGGGGAACTGGGTTACAACCCTTCCGTCTCGCTTGAAGAAGGAATGCGGCGAAGCTTGAAATGGGTATGGAATAATCTGGGACCGTTATAATGGTCAATTGACAATTGCAAATTGATAATTACAAATTCACCGGTAGCACTCTTCCTCAAGAAAAGTATTTAATAATCTTCAAAATTTTCTGCGGCACCGGTTTCTTGTGTGTTGATTTTGAATCCGTCATCTTATTTCTGTTCTTAAGATACCATTCGTAAGATTCAATAAACGATTCAATATTGCTGTATTGGGGATTCCACTGCAGTTCCCTCTGAGCCTTTGAAATATCAAAAACAAAAGGTTTGTGATAGGTGAGATAGTGCCAGGGAGCAAGAGGTGAGAGCTTTGCTTTATCCATAAGATATAATCCTAATTTCGTCAACCCAACGGGGAGGCTTTTTACCTTCGAGCCTGTTCCTGCATAGCGACACAAGGCCTCAAGATCCTCTCTGAGCGTCCGGTATTCGGCAGCACCGATATTATATAAACCATTATGGTCTGAAAAGGCTGCTTTGATTGAAGCATCTATCAGATCATCCACATGCACGAACTGGAACAGGTTGTTCCCATCGCCGATCACATAAATATTTTTTCCCTCTGCAATCCATTCAAACAGTATTTGAAATATTCCGAGCCTGCTTTTCCCGCCGATAATGGTGCGCGGCCTGATGCATGAAGCGCTGCCGCCTTTGTCCATATACTGCCACACCTCTTTTTCTCCATCAAGCTTTGACTGGCCGTAAACCTCTATGGGCGCATACCCGGTTGTTTCGTTTATAGGTATAGCGTCCGGGATTCCGTAAATAGCTGATGAGGACATGTGAATCAGTTTTTTAACATTATGCTTTTCACAGCATGCCACAATGTTTCTGGTGCCAATCACATTTACATTATAAAAGTCCCTGCCTGATTTCGTGAGCGGCACAAGGGCGGCATTATGATGAATGTAATCAACGCTCCCGGTAAGTTTGAGGAGAAGTTTCTTGTCTAATACAGATCCCTGCACATAGGTGACACCTTCGAGTTGAACATCATAAGCAAGTATATCTAATGCAATAATATCGCGTTCACCTATTTGGTGGAGCTTTTCAACTATGTGACTGCCCAAAAAACCTGCAGCGCCCGTCACAAAATGTTTACTCATAATAATTTACCTGCTTTTGAAAACAATAGTTGGACCTGTATGAATGAATATGCGCACAAACCAGATCGAATTTTATGCCCTGCATTTGCAGGCTCAAGTATTCCTTTAAATGTTTTGCGTTGCCGAATGTCTACATACTCATTCAAAACAATAGCGGGAGGCACAACACACATGTCGCTTTCTTGAGAAAACGCTTTACGTCGGGAGGCAAACCTTTGCCCCAAATTTGCTTGTAGCCAGTAGTAATCGAACTGAACCTGACTTTTAGAAACAGGGTATTCAAGAACCGTATTGCCAATAGGTCACTGTTGGAATTGCTTTCTTATTTTTGATAACAGCATAGAAGAGCCTGCAACCAGATTTTCGCATACATCTTGAGGTGAACGAATATTGAGCAAGCGTTTTAATACATATTTAGGTCTGTAATAATAATCACTGTATGCCTTTTGCAACCACTTCTCAGCATCTGGGATTAAAAATGGAAGAGGATCGGTACGTTTGCCCATGACCCATTCTCTCCAATAGTTTTCATCAATTTGTCCTCGCTCGACTGCTAACTCATGAAAATTAGTCTTATAATAAGGAACCCCCAAATAGAAAACTGCTGAATCCAAATCCAGTTTCTTGGCAAAATTTATTGTATTCTCAAGAGACTGTGCATTCTCATCAATATAACCGAGAATAAAATAGCCTACATTCCGCATCCCGACTTTTTTTGTGAGATTTACAGCAGATTCAATCATCTCTAAAGTCACGTTTTTTTTCATAAGGTCGAGAATCCTCTGATTTCCAGACTCTATACCAAAACGGATTTGCCAGCACCCTGCCCTATACATCAGCTTAAGCAGTTCAAGGTCTACACAATCAACTCTGGTTGGGGCCTGCCATCTTAGCTTAATATTTCTCCTCAAAATTCCTTCACATAACGCAACGGTAAAATCTTTTTTTAAGGTAAATGTCTCAACTACAAAATTTATCTCCCGCGTGCCAAAATCTTTAACCAGCAACTCAATCTCATCAAGTACAGATTCGACTTTCCGAAACCTTACTTTCCTCATAGGATTATCTGTTGCACAATATCCACATTTAAAAGGACAGCCTCTTTGGGTGAGCAGTGTAGCAAAAGGCGTACGTGCTCCGATTAATCTATAGCTGTTGACAGGTGTCAGGTGTCGTGCGGGGATTGGCAGACTTTCTAAATCATCAATGATAGCTGGTTCATTTACCCGCACTTTTCCGTTTTCCCTCCAAATCAACCCTTTTATATTTTCAAGGGAACGATTTTCCTCAATAGCCTTGACTAAGTTTAACATCGCATATTCACCTTCCCCCAAAATTGCATAATCAATTTCCTCATGAAACATAGACTCCTTTGGAAATATGGAAAAGTGTGGTCCCCCCATGACAACGGTTGCGCCGCATTCCTTGGCAATTTTAGCAGCTTCCAAGGCACCAAGAAAAGTAACAGTCATAGCTGTAATACCCACAATATCCGGGCCGTAATCCATTATAGCTTTTTTAGTCTCCTGCGGTGTAAGGCCCGTGGCCATGCTATCAATGAATTTCACTTCATAGCCAGCCTTTTCTAAATTTGCTGCCACATAACTTATTCCCAAAGCAGGCATCTTTTCTGACATAAATCTGTTAAGGAACGTGGGAACAAAGGTATTGAACAGTTTATCGTGATAACGCAGGAATAGAATTTTCATTAGGCTATCTAACTTAATATTAACTGTTTTTTTGCTAAAATAGTTATAATGTAAATAACCTTTTGTGTCAATCAGGAATACCGGCGGGGGTCCTCTTAAAAACATGTGAAGCTCCCCGCCATATTCCCTGCCCATTATCTCACTGCCTCGCTGCCGTGCCATTTCATGAAATACCGTACCGAAAAACCTCCTGATATTTCAATACCATACCTTCTCGCGCCCTTCGGCTATAAACATAATACAGATACTTGCATTCCCATTTCGAATGACTTAAACTTCCAATTTAATGTACCCTTCCTCCTTTGTGCACAACCCTTAAGCGGGCCCCCCATTGCGCGAAGGGGGATTCTTTGTAAATTGAATCTCGCTGTGAAGCTCCCCGCCTTCACGGCGAGGCTTCCCGGAGTTGACAACCCATATGTTCAAAAGATACGGGCTGAATTTCTTAATACGCTTAAAAAGGAGATGCCTAAAATACTGGTAATTTCCAGCATCACCGCTACGGGTAAAACCGGTTATGATTACATAAGACAATTTCCGAAACTGGATGCATGGATACATGATAATTATAGATTGGCACTTGAAGATACTGATTACCGGATATATGAGCTGAACAGGAACCGTCAAATCAGCAGTTCACAATAGCAGCCCATAATAAATTCCGGGGCGGTTAAAGGAGAGAGTGCCGTTTTGTCATCCCCCCAAAGAAGTGTTTGTGTTTTTTTCAAAGCATTTATTCATAGCTTAGAATTTTATGATATAATATAAAAATCAAAGGTACGAATTACCAGAACCGTCAGATCGTATGAAAATAGTCTTCATTGTCCGCGACCCGGTACCAACATACAGCATCATGTCCCTTTCAGCCTATTTGAAACGGGAAGGGCATACGTGTGAAATAATTTTTGCTCACGCAAGGCAGAATCTTGTCAATGATGTACGGGAACGAGAGGCACAGGTGGTTGCCTTTTCCTGCACCTCCGGGAGACACCTCTGGGCAATGAAGGTCGGCCGCATTTTAAAGCAGCACCTCAATGTGGTAACGGTCATTGGCGGCCCCCATGCCACCTTTTTCCCCGACATAATCAACGATGCGGCATTTGATGTGGTCTGCGTCGGTGAGGGTGAAGAGGCCATTCTGGAGCTGATGAACAACCTGGAAAAGAAAAAACCAATCAAAAATATTGCAAACCTGTGGGTCAAGGAGGGAGATCAGATTCATAGAAATCCCATAAGGCCATTGATACAGGATTTGAATGCCCTTCCCGCCCCTGATCGCGAGATATACATGGATGTTCCCTATATCCGTGAGTACCAGCGGGACACCTTTATTTTCATGACCGGCAGAGGATGCCCGTACAACTGCTCTTACTGTTACAACAAAGCGGCAAAAACTCTCTACCGCGGGAAAGGCCGTTTTGTTCGCAGAATGAGTCCCGAGAAAGCCATCGCAGAGCTTAAAGAAGCAAATACGCGTTATCGCCTGAATGGGATTATTTTCGAGGATGACACATTTACGATCAACCTGGATTGGCTTCGGGAATTCCTGCCGCTTTACCGAAAGGAAGTTAACGTTCCCTTTATTTGCAATGCCCGTGGTGACAATATGTCATCTGAAATGGCCGGGATGCTTGCGATGGCCGGATGCAGAGGGGTTAAAATTGGGGTGGAAGCAGGGAACGAGGAAATTCGAATAAATATTCTCAAAAAGAATGTCAGCAATGAGCAACTCATACAGGCTGCGCAACACCTGCAGAAAGAAGGGATCGAAATTCAGTGCTTCAATATTGTTGGGATACCGGGAGGCGATCTGGACAAGGATTTTGAAACGCTGTCTTTTAACGCCAAGCTGAAAGCAAACCACACCTGGTGCAGCATTATGAATCCCTATCCGCAAACAGAGATCCGTGAAATTGCTTTAGCCAAAGGTCTTCTTGATGTCAATCAGACTACCGAAGATTTTTTTTGCGAATCGTACTTTATAGATACGGCCTTGAACCTTCCGGACAAAAGGAAAGTAGTCAACCTTCATCATTTCTTCGGGTTCGTGGCCCGATTCCCATTCATGCTTCCCATTGTTAAGCTCATCATTGACCTTCCGCTTACCAACCTTTATGAATTCATCTTCAAACTTGACCACATCAACTCTCTGAGGCGTTTTTATCACATCCGTGCTTTCACCTGGTTGCGTTTCTTATGGCACTGTCGAGGAATTTATTAAAGGGGCGGCATTTCGAATGAATTGTTATGCGGCAGGTAACAAAGCTTGATAACGCTTATATTTTTGTTGGACTGCAGACATTATGCGAACTAAAAGAAAACCCGGAAATTGTGGAGAGGCTTAGAAAAACAACGGCTATAGAACATCATTACATGCCAAGAGAACCAGCAGAGCCCGTTCAACTACAGCACGTACAAGAACTGGTATGAATAGCGACCCTCAAAAAAGAAACAATGCTTTGCTGTTACCTGGTGTAGCCCAGTGCTTTCATGACAAGGGGCATAGAATCTCTTGCCATTTTTTTCAGGTGATCCCTTAAAGGATTTTGGGAGAGGTTGCTGAGCGTAAGACCGGTAATATTCGGAAAAGCGTATCGTAAGCCGAAATATATTCTCACATCTTGTTCCTTCAAATTGCTTGAGAGCTTTTCATAAGCAAGTGCTATCTTATCAGGATTGTCAAAGATTTTTAAAGAAATATCCTGGAATTTCTCTTTAAGCAATAAATTATAATCTTTTTCGAGTTTCTGTGTATGATTTAAAAAATGGTTTCTTTCAAAAAATGATTCAACTCCATTGTTAATTCCCCAGTTCAATGAGGAAGTGCAACACTTGGAGAAATGGCCTGATAGCTGGTACTCTGGGTGGATATGGGAAAAAGATACAGGCACATCAGTCTTGAAGAGAGGGACAGGATAGCGGAGATGAAGTCGTTGGGACACACGGTGACAGAGATAGCAGAGACGTTAGGGCGCTCAAAGAGTACCCTGTCGAGGGAGTTGAGGAGGAACGCTACGCCTGCATACAAAGTATACCTGTCGCACAGGGCTCACGAGCGCGGCGTCACGAGAAAACAGGAGGCGGGCATCCGACCGAGGCTCAAGAATGAGCAGATTGTCACGTATGTTCGGAACAAGCTTGAGCAGGGTTTGTCCCCCGAGCTCATAGCGGGTAGAATAGGACTGGAACATTCAGGGCTCGGCATAAGCCATGAGGCCATCTACCAGTACATCTACCATCCGAAGACAGAAGGGAGGGCTGAACTGATAGGACACCTTGTGCGGGGGCACCGCAAACGCAAAACCAAGGGGATAGGCAGAAGGGAGCGTAAAACCAAGATTCCCAACCGCATCCCGATAGAGGAGAGGCCTGTCTCGGTGGAGAGCCGCAGTCGGTTTGGTCATTGGGAGGGTGACTCGCTGGTATCGAGGAAGAGCCTTGCGGCTCTGAACTCACTGGTGGAGCGCAAAAGCAGGCTACTGTTTTTGACAAGACTTAAGAGGAAGTCGGCAGGGCTGACCACGGATACCGTGATACGGAGGCTCCAGGAACTCCCTGAGAAATCCAGACGCACGCTGACGCTGGACAATGGGACCGAGAATGCACAGCATGAGGCGATCACAGATGCCATAGGCATGCAGTGCTATTTCGCCCGTCCTTATGCTTCGTGGCAGAGGGGAACCAACGAGAGCGTTAATGGTCTGGTCAGGCGGTACTTCCCAAAGGGTACTGACT
>JAPLJA010000290.1 GCA_026388815.1 Pseudomonadota bacterium | reverse complement strand
ATTCAGCTGGGTCGTCTTCCGTAAGATTCTGTCTTCAATCCCGATTTTCCCAATGTCGTGAAGGATAGCAGCAATTCTGAGATTTTCCATTTCTTCGGCTGTGAGGTTGAGATACTTGGCGGTGGCAAGGCTGTATTCCAGGACCCTCTGGGTATGGCCGCCGGTATAGGGGTCTCTTTTTTCAATAGCCTCCGCTAAGGCGGTAGAGGCTTCAATAAACATCTCGTGGACTTCCTCATACAACCTCGCATTATCGATGGCAATGGCCACCTGGTTGGCGAGCAGTTCAAAGAACTCAATATCCTCTTCCTGAAACCCATCCTCGTCCAGTTTATTAACAGCCTGGAGAACCCCGATCAGCTTCTCTTTTATCTTTACCGGGACACAGAGGATGTTCCTGGTAATAAAGCTTGACTTGCTGTCAGCCCGTTTAGAATGACGGGGGTCCCTGCTGACATCAGGCACCATCAGGGACGTCCCGTTCTCAGCAACCCAGCCCGCTACTCCTTCTCCTACCCTGAGCCGTATCTCCTTAATCGCTTCTCCCCGTTCACCCAGGGCAACCTCAAAAAAGAGTTCGTTTTTTTCCTCATCAAGAAGCAGGAGAGATCCTACCTCGCAATTCATCAGCCTGGTCGCAGCTTCCATTGCCCTCTTTCTTACTTCCTTCTGCTCCAGGGTGGAATTGAGGATAGTACCCAGTTCAAGAAGGGTGGCAAGCTGTCTAACTCTTTTGTCAGCTACTACGGTAGGCCCGGCCATACTTATACCATCGCCTGTTTCAGTTCCCGGATGAAATGAGCTGCCCTCTGGACAAGGTGAGGGCTTTTTATATTCGCCTCAATAACCTTGATCAGGGCGCTGCCAACGATTACCGCATCAGCAAAACGGATAATCCTTTTCGCCTGATCAGGCGTGGAGATGCCGAAGCCAACACCCACAGGAAGCGAAGAAAACGTGCGTATCTGCTTTACATACCGTTCAATGTCTTTATCAAGTGTAGAGCGTGCGCCGGTAACGCCGGTAACCGAGACGTAGTAGATGAATCCGCTGGCGTGGCTGGCGATGAGCCTCATCCGCTCTTCCGTGCTGGTCGGGGCAAGAAGGAAGATCAAATCGATGCCTGCCTGGTCAGTAAATGTTTTCAGTTCACCCGCTTCTTCCGGGGGAAGATCTACTGCTAAGATTCCATCCACGCCTGCCCTGCGGGCATCGGAGGCAAGCCTTTTTGTTCCGTAGATGAAGAAGGGATTGTAGTATCCAAAAAGGATGATAGGAATCTCCGTCTTTTTCCTCACCTCGCGGACCAGGTTCAGGACATCGCTCAGGGAGACATTGCCGGCAAGCGCACGCTCAGAGGCCCTCTGAATGGTTGGGCCGTCAGCCATGGGGTCAGAGAAAGGCACCCCCAGTTCGATCATATCTGCGCCTGCCTCTTCCAGAGCAAAGATGAACCGGCGGGTAGTTTCAAGCGTGGGATCCCCGGCAGTAATATACGGGATGAGCGCCCTTCCGTTCTGCTGCCTGAGCCGTTCCCATGCCTGTGAGATCCTGGGTTTGATGGGCATCGTTACAACTCCACATCCATTGCCTGAGCAATGGTATTGATGTCCTTATCCCCGCGCCCGGAAAGGTTGATCACCACGATTTCGTTCTTCCGGAGTTTCGGGGCCAGTTTCATTCCATAAGCCACAGCATGGGCAGACTCGAGGGCCGGGATGATCCCCTCGGTTAACGAGAGGGCCTCAAATCCTCTGAGCGCTTCATCATCAGTAATGGAGACGTATGTTACCCGTTTCGTGTCATGGAGATAGCTGTGTTCCGGACCCACGCCTGGATAATCCAGGCCGGCAGCAATAGAGTGGGCATGGTGTATCTGCCCGCCTGCGTCCTGGAGGAGATAGGTTTTGTTCCCATGGAGAACCCCTACCTTTCCTGCACCGATGGAGGCGGAGTGCTTTCCGGTCCTGATCCCCTTGCCTGCTGCCTCAACGCCGATCATCTTTATCTTCCGGTAGCGGAGGAAGGGATAGAAAAGCCCGATAGCATTACTCCCTCCGCCGACACAGGCCAGGAGATAGTCGGGAAGTCTCCCCTCTTTTTTTAAGATCTGTCTTTTCGTCTCGAGACCGATTACCTGCTGGAAGTCTCTCACCATCATAGGATAGGGATGAGGCCCTGCAACGGAGCCGATGAGGTAATAGGTGGTGCGAACATTGGTTATCCAGTCTCTCAGCGCCTCATTCATTGCATCCTTTAAGGTGTTCGTTCCTGATGACACGGGGTTGACTTTAGCCCCCAGGAGTTTCATGCGAAAGACGTTCAGAGACTGTCGTTTGATATCCTCTGTTCCCATGAAGATCTCGCACTCAAGGCCGAAGAGTGCCGCAACGGTGGCAGTTGCCACGCCGTGCTGTCCTGCGCCGGTCTCGGCAATGATCCTGGTCTTGCCCATCCTCCGGGCAAGCAGGATCTGTCCCAGGGTATTGTTGATCTTGTGGGCGCCGGTATGACAGAGATCTTCCCTCTTCAGGTACACCCTGGCGCCGCCCAGCTTTTCAGTGAACCTCTCTGCAAAATAGAGCGGGGTTTCCCTGCCTGCGTACTCCTTGAGGTAGTAAGCAAACTCTCGCTTAAATTCCCTGTCGTTTCTGAAGCGCTTATAGGCCTCTTCCAGCTCCAGGAGTGC
>JAPLJA010000183.1 GCA_026388815.1 Pseudomonadota bacterium | reverse complement strand
TAAAATTTAATGGGTTATTAGGATATGCCTTACAGGGTCTAAAACAGGTCCAGAGGTCAAAAAGCTGCCTCATCCTCACAATAGGTGAACGATAAACATATCCTTTTCCTTTTAGTTCAGGTATAAGTTCCGCTTCTGCTGTCTTTACTGGTTTTGAAGTGATTGCACCAAATAAAGCAACATCAACTGTTTTCAACATCTTTATAGTTCTTTCAGGGAATGCATCACCTTCTTTGCACCAGAATTCCCATCCAATATCTCCATAGATATATTCAGCATCTAACCTTAGCTTATCAAGAACAATTTTCGCAGCATCCATTACATCCTTTCCTATTCCGTCACCAGGTAACCACCCAATCTTATATCTTGACATAAATAACCTCCTTTCTTGAGCCTAAATTAAGCAATTTTTTGCTCATTTCTAACCCGCACACTTCTAAGCGGGTTTATCACTCTATGGAGAATTTTAATGCTTTTTGAAAAACTTGCAAGTTTTCGAGACTGTTCAGAGCATAATAGCAAAAATAAAAGGTACAACCCGAAATCGATAGGCAAACCGCACATAATGTCCGGGTTGTTAAAGTGCGGCATCTGCGGAAGCAATTATGTATTCTGCATAGCTTCAAAAAGAAGGGGCGACAAGTTTTACGAAAGTGGATATTACAGATACAGCACGAGAAATAACATCGGAGTGAGCACCTGCGGCAAACAAAATAACGCTGTTGTTGCGAGCCGAAGTCGAGGCAATCCCTTCTTTCAGAAATTTTCTAACTTTACTCTAAATATTAGAGTAGTTTGAAGAAAGCCGTTTCTTTTTACTCAAGAAGAATGATCATTATTCCAAAAAAGATATTAGTTATTTGCTTAAATGATTTTTAAAATTAAGTACACTGAATGCACTTTCTCTAAGAATAAGGTACACCATAACGAACATGCCATAAGTTTAAGTTAAAAACTTCAAAGGAAAGGGTAGCTAAAGAATTTCTGACTGCCCTTAGGTGCTTTAATCGAGAGAGAGCTTTAGCTTTTCGGATACTTTATAGTAATGGTTTGGGTGGATCCCTCCCACAACACATCGCATCCAAGATTCTCAGCGACAAACCTCAGTGGTATCATCGTCCTCGAATTAATGATCTCGGGAACGACCCTCGGGTCATCCTTGTCTATGGGAATATCCTTGTCATTCACCTTGGCGGTTGAGCTTCCTATCCACAACTGCATGGTAGTACTGCCGAGCGCCAGAGTTACCTTCTTTGCAGTCGCATCCCAGGCAATCGTCCCTCCCAGTGACTCGATAATCGCCCTGATTGGGACAAGCGTTCTGTTGTTCTTGATGATGGGCTTGGTACCTTGCTCGTCGATTGCCTTTTCGGTCCCATTCACTTTCATTTTCGGATTGTCGATCTGAAGTGTGACAATCGTCTGCGAACCACCACAGATCGTGGCAGAAAGGAGTTTCGG
Source organism: Pseudomonadota bacterium (assembly GCA_026388815.1). Taxonomy (GTDB): domain Bacteria; phylum Desulfobacterota; class WTBG01; order JAPLJA01; family JAPLJA01; genus JAPLJA01. The sequence continues at coordinate 1,138 of JAPLJA010000183.1, read as the reverse complement.
AATGGAATCCTCTGAACTTGACTTGGCCGCATCCACAGATACGCTTGTGCTCTTGATGCTTGCAGTACTTGTTGCTAATTTTGCTATCGCTGCTTGCAGGTTGCAACTGAAGAGGTACTTGCTGCTGCCAGAAATACCGCCCGATGAGTCTGTCTTTATGACCAGGAAGTCGTAATTCTCCTGGTCGAATGATGCAAACGACTTTGTAATTCCGACAGTGACAAATCCGGAATCGGCAGCTTGTGTCACAGCATTCGCATAATCATCGTTGTCTCCCCTGAATGTCTCTGCCCACTGTACGGTTCCACCCGTATTTAGCTTCGCCAGGAACACATCATCGTACTTTGCATCGCCTCCCAATGTACAGCCAGCAACCACGAACCCGCCGTCGCTGGCCTTTGTCATGCCATACCACTCTTCATTGTAGCCGGTGCCGTAGGTATTCGACCACACAACTCCACCCGAAGAGTTTATCCTCATGACAAGGCAGTCGTCCCCTCCTACGCCAAGTGAAGAAGTATATCCTGCAACAACGCAGTCAGTACCACTTGCGCTAGCAATCGAGGTAGCCACATCCTCGTAGGCTCCGCCGAACGTCCTTGCCCAGCTTAAGGAACCACTCGAATTCAGTTTGAGGACAAGAATATCAGTGCCTCCTGCTCCGATAGTAGTTGTGGAGCAAGCAACGACAATCCCGTTATCGCCTGATTCGCATGCCAAAACCTGATCCTCTGTGTTAACCTCGCTTAGCGTAGTTGCCCACTTGACGCTACCGCTGGCATCGATTTTCAGGATAAGCCCTTGACCTTGGCCTTCCGAAAAGGAGGTCGTGTTGCCAGCAATGATGAACCCACCGTCGGACGTCTGAACGATCTGGGTGGGCCAATCTTTCCTGTCGCCACCATACGTCTTCTGAACCAGGATGTTCCCTTTTACATCAAGCTTGAGGAAGAACACATCCTCAGAAGAAGAAGTGGCCACAATGACAATCTCTCCTGACTTGGTTTCCACGGCACACGTGCGATTGTAGTCAGCGACGTCCGTGAACGTCTTTGTCCATACAACGCTTCCTTCTGAATTCAGCTTAACAACTAAAAGGCTATTATTTTCACCAAATGAAGATGTCGTACCAGTAATT
>JAPLJA010000023.1 GCA_026388815.1 Pseudomonadota bacterium | reverse complement strand
GGTTAAGATTTTTCGCATCTCATATCCTCCTTTTTGTTTCTTGCCTTTTTGTGTATACGTTATTTTCTCAGCTGCAAGAAAATACATGTTCTAAATTCTTTGGTTAATATTTAAAGTGTTTATGCTTTTAACGCTGCATCACCTCCTCTTTGGAGAATTTTATGTAATCAATTTCGATTTCTTATATTCGAAGGTATTCATTACAGAAATTTTATGCATTCTTCTCTTCCCTGTTTTCTCACCCCCTTCAATAATTAATGCTTTACATATATAAAAAATCGTCTAACTCTCTGTGTAGTTCTCACCTATGGTGTTGAAAAATTTAACACTTTCCTCATAATGCTGCGGTTTTATTAACATAGGGAGAATTGTCTTGTCAAGACTTTTTTACCCTGAGGAAAGGACTATTCCAAGATGATCTTGTGGTCTCTGAATGAAATAATTTTAATACGATTTTTAAGAACCTTCTCTTCACCCAGGATGTCCCTGAGGATTATCTGGTCACCCATCGGCTGAATAAAATCCACGTCTTTGAATATTAGAATTTCTTTCCCTTCCTTTTCGATGTAAACATTGGACTCACACATCCTTATCCGCTCCTTTTTTTTAAAACGCCAAGTCTTTATATAAACCTTGAGAGATGATGTCAAGTATAAATCAGACTATTGAGAAACTCTTATGTATGTCATTGCGAGAGACAAAGTCTTGAAGCAATCTCAGAAATGGCCTTGTTATTTCTAACCTTTTTGGATTACTTCGTCGTCCGCCATGGCGGACTCCTCGCAAAGACAACAGAAGGCACTTTTTCAACAAGCTGTAAACAAAGTGGTATTATATTATACACCTATAAACCAATTGACACATATACCCCTGTCGAGTATACACACGTAAGAAACACTACCGAAGCAACTTTGGATTGCGGAATGCGGATTGGGAATTGAGAAGAAGAAGTGGAAAACGAAAGAAAAGCCATACCAGATGAAGAGTTGATGCTCCGCTTAAAAGATGGCGAGCTTGACTGTTTCAGGGAGCTCGTTATGCGGCATCAACGGAGTGTAATCAATACTGCCTTTAGGGTCACCGGAGACCGTCAGGAGGCTGAAGATATTGCCCAGGAGGTATTTTTAAGGGTCTATCGAGCGGCACCGGGCTACAGAGCTGATTCAAAATTTTCCACTTACCTTTACCGGATCACCCTCAATCTCTCCCTCAACCAGGTAAGGAAAGCCAAATCGGTCATCAGCAGGTTCATATCAGGGGAGCAGGGTTTTAAAGAAGAACTTGATACAGGGAAAGCGGCTGTTGGAGTACCTGATACCCCCTTGACCTCCATGGAAAGAGGAGAGGTAAAAAAGGCGGTACGGCAGGCAATCCGGTCTTTGCCGAAGAGACAACGCTTGGCTATCATCCTCTCTCAATACGAGGGGTTATCCTATCAGGAAATCTCTGAGGTCCTGGACTGTTCCCATAAGGCAGTAGAGCGATTGATCCACCGGGGGAAAATCCAGCTAAAAAAAGAACTTACCTCTTTTCTGCAAAAAAAGTAAGTTTTGCAGAGGGGGTTTTTAGAGAAAAGGGTGTTTAACAGTATAGAGGAAAGAGTATATGGATTGTAAAGGGGTCAAAAGAAGGCTATCAGCATATGTGGACGGTGAAGTAGAGCAGCAGGAAAGGAAAAACATCGCTCACCATGTAAACTCCTGCCCTGACTGTACTCGTGAAATGAAGGCCCTGCAGGATACCTGCTTACTCATCAGTGAGGACAGCGGGGTAGAACCTTCTCCGGATTTCCTCTTGCAGCTCTTCGAGAGAGTAAAGGTGGAACAAGAAAAGGTCTCACTGGTAAGAAGAAAGGGTTGGTCTTTCACCTCTCTTCCGGCGTTTGCAAGGGTGGCTGTGCTCCTTGTTCTGGGTATAGTAATTGGTGCAGGTTTGGGTACTTTAACCTCTTTTGAGAAGCAAGCAGCTATTGGATTAAGGCCGGATAAAAATTTGGCAATAGAAGCTAATCTTCAGAATTTTCAGAGCGTTTACCCCCAATCACTGACTCAGGTGTACTTAAACCTTAGTTCCTCTTTCAAGTCTTGAGAGCCTATTGAAAAACAGGCTCTTGTTCAGGCTGTTGAGGTGCCAATGAAGAAATGGTTATTAGGACTCGCTTTTGTCCTGGTTGTGCTCATTTCCTTTCTTGCCACCCGGACATTTTATCAGAAGAAGACCTCCCCGGTAATTCATCCAGCAGAAACGGATAATCCACCGGCAGCGCTTTCACTTACTTCAGAGCAGAAGGAAAAAGTTCAGCTCCTCGAGGACAGGTATAACCATACCTGTGAAGCTTTATGCCAGGAGATGAATGTGAGGAGGGTGCGGCTGAGCCAGGAGATTATGAAGCCAGAATTTGACCCGCACACTGCTGATACACTGGTTGACGAGATTTCCCGCTTCCAGGGGCAGATGGAGAAGGAAACCATCAGGCATATTCTCGAAGTAAAAAAGATCCTGCTTCCCCAGCAGCAGAAAGCATTTGTCTCTGGTATCTCCTCGGAATTGAAGAGGATGTGCTGCAGTGAGGGGGAGTGTCAATTTAAGCGAAGGATGGGTTCTATGCATGGTAAACCTTTTAGAGGAGGAAGACCTGAATGAAGAAAATCTTTATTATATCCCTTATCCTTGCCTTCTTCTTTCCCTTCATAAATGTTTGTGCCCAAGAAAAGGTAAAGGGGCTCGATTTAAAACAGCTCATCGAAGAAGCCCTTACCAACAACCCGGAACTCACAGCGCACCAGGAAGGGTTAAAGGTCTATGCAGAAAGGCCCGCTCAGGAAGGTGCATGGGAGGATCCCCGCCTGGGCATCGGCATTACGAATGTACCGGTAGACACCTTCCAGTTGAATCAGGAAGATATGACACAAAAGGAGTTAGCTTTGATGCAAAAATTTCCCTTCCCGGGGAAGCAGGGATTAAAGAAGGAGATGGCAACCAAGGAGTACCTGGCAGCAAGTCAGGGTGTTGAGGAGAAGAAACTGGAGATCATAAAAAAGGTTAAGACCCTCTACTTCGACCTTTATTTTGTCAACAAGGCCTTAGATATAACGGAGAAAAACAGGGGACTTATAAGTACCCTCACAAAGATCACCGAAACCAAATATTCAGTTGGAGAAGGGATACAGCAGGATGTGCTCAAGGCCCAGGTAGAACTCTCCAAGATTATTGAGGAGTTTATTAACCTCAAACAGCAGAAAGAGACCATCAAGGCTGAACTGAACTCACTCCTCAATCGGCTTCCTCAGTCTCCTTTGCCGGATCCTCCCGAGATTGAGAGAACGCCGTTCAATCTTTCCTTAGAGCAGCTCCAGGAAAAGGCCCTGGAGAAGAGCCCCCGACTGAAAAAATTAGCCCAGATGATTGAGAAAAATAAAGTGGCTTACTCCCTGGCTAAAAAAGAGTATTACCCGGATTTTGATGTTGCGTTGAGCTACGGACAGAGACAAGACTTAGGTGCTTTTAAAAGGGCGGATATGCTTTCTGCCTCAGTCACTGTCCCCATACCTCTCTGGTATAAGAGTAAGCAGGACAGAAAAGTGGAGGAAACTCACTGTAGTATCAATGTCGCCCAAGCAGAGCACGATGCCGCTAAGAATGAAATCTTTTACCGGATAAAGGACCAGACAGCAAAAGAGGAAAAGCAGAATGCCCTGCTCGATCTCTATAAAAGAGGGATTATCCCCCAGGCCCGACAATCATTGGATTCGGCTATCGCAGGGTACCGGGTGAACAAGGTGGATTTTCTTACCTTACTGGATAACCGGCTGACCCTCTATAACTATGAAGTATTTTACCAGCAGACCCTTGCCGACTATGAGAAAAACCTGGCTGAACTGGAAGAAGTAACAGGCGACACTATCTTTTAATTCTCGAGAGGAGAAATCAGTGATGGAAGAGAAAAACAAGATGAAAAAGGTTTTTATTCTCACCTGGATCTTCTTCCTCATCCTTTTTGTCGTTGCAGGATTCTTTTACCGGCAACGGATGGTAGCTCTCAAAGGCGAGAAATCTTCCCCGCCCCCTGCCTCGATGGCAGGGATGGATATGGGAAAGAAGGAGGTGGCTCATGTTCCTGGAGAGAAGGGCAAGGATGATCTCGATATGAGCGGCATGACCATGGAGAGTCTGAAAAAGGAAGGGAAAATGGTGGAACTCGCCCCTGGTACCGTGCGAATCTCTCCTGAGAAACAGCAGCTCATCGGGGTGAGGATGGAAGCGGTAGCCATCCGTGAACTGACAAAGACCATCCGGGCCGTGGGAATTGTTGAGCATATGGAAAGGAATATCACTGCGGTGAATACCAAGGTAGGAGGCTGGATCGAAAAAGAGTTTGTGGACCGCACCGGCGACCGTCTGACCAAGGGGCGGCCATTAATCACGCTCTACAGCCCGGAACTGGTCTCAACCCAGGAAGAATATCTTATTGCCCTGAAGGGAAAAAAAGAACTGTCTGCCAGCCCTGTCCTTGAGATTGCTCAAGGAAGCCAATCTCTTTTAGAGGCTACGAAGAAAAGACTCCTCCTCTGGGATATATCTGAAGAACAGATTGAACAACTCGAAAAAACTGGTCAAATCCAGAAGACCCTCACCCTGTACTGCCCGGCAAATGGTTTTGTCTTTGAAAAGAACGTATCCCCTGGGCAGTATATCTCGCCTGGGGAGACCTTATACAGGATCGCAGACCTCTCGTTGGTATGGGTCAATGCAACAGTGTACGAATATGAAATACCCTTTATAAAAAAGGGTCAGGAGGCTAAGATAACCTTATCCTATATCCCAGGTGAGGTGTTTACCGGCAAGGTTTTTGTCGTTACCCCAACCGTAGACCCGGTAACCAGAACTAACAAAGTCCGCTTTGAGATCCCCAATCCTGATTTCAAGCTCAAACCCAACATGTATGCCAACGTGGATATCAAGGTTTACATCGGGAAAAAACTTGCCATCAGGGATGAGGCAGTTCTGGACAGCGGGAAACGCCAGATTGCCTTTGTGGATAAGGGGCAGGGTTACTTTGAACCGAGGGAATTGAAAGTAGGGGCGAAGGTGGAAAATTACTATGAGGTCTTATCAGGCGTGAAAGAGGGTGAAAGGGTAGTCACCAGCGCCAACTTCCTGATTGACTCTGAGAGCAAGCTCAAAGAAGCGGCAGGGGCCAGGGGAGGCCATGCAGGGCATGGACTTTAAAAGAAAGGGGTCATGGGGTCCAAGGGGTGTAGGGGTGTAGGGGTGTAGGGGCGAGGCGGTGCCTCGCCCAAAGATTACCGCAAGAGCGGCCCTCGGTCTTATTAACCCTGGAACCCTCGAATCCTTGAACCCTATATGAAAGGAGCGTCAACAT
>JAPLJA010000071.1 GCA_026388815.1 Pseudomonadota bacterium | reverse complement strand
TTTAGCACCCGGGGTTACCGGTTTATATTTAACCCTGTTATTTTCTACTGCCATGACAATGAATTTCCCTTCCCGTACGAGGACAGCCCCTTCGGGAACAACCGCTGCATTTTTATGGGAACCGATAGAAAGTTTTACATCCACAAAGAAGCCGGGTTTCAATTTAAGTGAATTGTTTTCTACCCGGGCTTTTAGCTCAATGGTTCTGGTGGCTAAATCCACCTTCGGGTTGATATAGTAGATTGTGCCGGAGAACTCTTCATCAGGATAAGCCTTGGTTTTTATAATCACCCTCTGACCCAGCTTGATTTGTCCCGTGGATTTTTCAGGCAGGGTAAAGGTGAGTTTCAGAGGGTTGGAGTCAACCACTTTCAGGAGCTCGTTCCCTACCTTTACATATTCCCCTTGAGAGATACTCCTCTTGCTCACCACCCCGTTCAGAGGGGAGGTAATGTTCGTGTCACGGAGTGACTTTTTTGCCCGGTCAAGTTTGGCCTGAATATTCTCCTCCTGGGCCTGGTAAAGGGTAAGCTGAGTCTTGGTATCATCGAGCGTCTGCTGATTGATGACCCCTTCCTGAAAAAGCCTGAGCTGCCGCTCTAACGTGGTCTGGGAATTTTTTGCCCGGGCCTCTGCTTCCCTGATCGATGCCTCGTTCTCTTTCACCTGGAGGATAAATTTTTCATCATCGATCTTTACGAGGAGGTCACCTTTCTTTACCGTGGATCCTTCGTCGACATAAAGCTTCTTTACCATCCCTTCCACCTCTGAACTCACTACTACTTCATCTTCAGGGAGAAAACTCCCGACCCCCTCCAGGAACTGTTCCACATCCTGATAGGAAGCCTGAACAACCTCTACCGGTATAGACTTTTCTTCTTTCGTTGACGAGGAATCAGCCTTCTTCCTGGTGCAGGCGGCTGTTACCGTGAGAAGACAGAGAATTACGGTGAGAAGGGCGATGATTTTTTGCTGCATCCTTTGCTCCTTATTGCGTGTTCTGGAGGTTGTCCCAGATCTTAGTGAGCAGGTATTCGAGTTGCTCAAGTTCGTTGCGGGTAAAGTTCCCGATGGTTTTATCGATGATCTCATTTCTCAGGGTAGTGAGTTTACCTTTCAACCTGACTCCTTTGAGGGTAAGTACGATTTTTATTGCCCTTCGGTCTCTCTCGTCCCTGGTCCGTTTTACCAGTTGTTTTTTCTCCATCCGGTCAACAACGCCGGTTATGGTGGGACCATCCCGGGAGAGTTTTCTCCCCAGTTCACTGAGGAGCAGTCCGTCCTCAGCCCAGAGAAGCACCAGAACCTCAAACTGGGGAGGGGTAATACCGAACCGCTTGAACTTATTATCCAGTTCCTTCCGGATTGCCCGGTGGATCTTCCCCATCATCGGGCCGATTCTGTCCATCTGGTGATCCATGGTCATCATTTTTTACAGGGTTAGATCGTTCTCTTCCAGCAGGGTTCCTTTAACCTTGGCAAGATTGGAGAGAGATTTATTGTATTCTGACAGAGCCAGAGCATAGTTACTCTCTGCAGTGGCCAGATCACTCTGGTACTGGAGAAGATCAAAAATGGTTGAGAGACCAACGTCATATTTCTTCTGTTCCGCTTTGAGTTTCTCCTGTGCTGATTTCAGCGAAGACTGTGTTGCCCGGATTAGTTCCTTGGAGGTGTCAACGTCCCTGATCGCCTGTTTTACTTCGTTGATGATGGTATTCTCTATATTTTTGAGGTTCGTGAGCGCCTTGGCAGTTTCTATCTTTGCCTTGGAGAACTGGCTTTTGGCATTATGGTTCTCTAAGGGGAATTCGAGTTTCAGCCCGATCGTGTAAGTGTAGAAGTCTCCATCGTCCAAATGGGCAAAGGCATCCTTTGCGCTTCCTGTGTAAGGACTTGTTGCTGCTTCACCAGTTCCCCCCATGAACTCTGGGAGGGGCTGGGGCTGTCCGGAGAGACCGCTGGTTCCTACAGAAGCGATGATGTCAAGGCGGGGAAAGAGTTGATTTTTTGTGTATGTAACCTGAATATTCTTGGCCTCAATGTCGGTTTTTGCCTGGAGGTAGTCCGGCCGTTTTTCAATCGCTATCTTATAGGTATCAGGAAAGGGAGGAGCCTCTATATCGGTTTTTGGTTCTTCCGCGGGTACAATCTCGAGATTCAGGTATTCGTCTTTTTCATAAATGTTTAACGCCTTTTTCAGGTTATCCTCCACTGTTTTAACCGCAAACTTTGCGACGATAACTTGCTGTTCCCTGGTTGCGACTTCAGCTTCCGCCTGGTAGACTTCTATGGGGGCAAGAGCACCTGCCTGAATCCTAAGCTTTGTGTTCTTTAAGAAATCTTTTGCCCGTTCGAGGGAACGTTCCTTTGCTTCGAGATCCTTGATGCGGAAGAAGAGGTTCCAGTAGTTTGTCTGCACACTGTTCAGGATATCTATCACCGTTTGCTTGAACTGTTCATCTGAAATGCCTTTGTTAAGTGATGCTATCCTGATCTGACTTTTCTGAACCTTGAGGCCGAAGTCTTTCAAGAGAGGCTGAGTCAAGCTCAGCAGCCAGTTCGCGTTATACTGGGGATAAAAAGAGGCAAACGTGGCATTGCTCTTCGACTCTTTCATAGTGTAGGTGAAAATGGTCTCTGTACCGGTAAGAAACTTCTTCGTGAGGCTGAGGTCGTAGGTATAATTTTCTTGTTTTAGATCGGTTGCTCCGGCGAGCACGGTACCGGTCTGAGTTACGCTGCGGTCCTTCTTGTACTGGGTTTTCAGTGTGGTGTCAAAGGGTGCCCATGCCTGAACGATGTCTTCAGCTCTTGACTGCGGGTTATAGCTTTCGACAGCAATATCGAGATTATTCTTCAGTGCCAGTATGGTGAGGCTTTTTAAGGATAGTGCAGCCTTGTTCCCTTCAATCTTCAATCCAGGCTGATCGCTCTTCCCTTCCTCAGCCAGAACAGGTGAGGGGAAAGGCAGCAGCATGGTGAGAAAAAGAGAAACAAGGAAAAACAGCCTGTTTACCTCCCGACCAATCTTCTTCTGTGGAATAGCCTTTATCTTCATTGCATATCCTCCATTCTCAGGTCTTTCAGACTTATAGTTAGCCTGCAATTAATTTGGGTTTAAAATTATTAGCACGCTAAATTTTATCGTTCCCCTCATCCACTGTCAAGGTTAAAAATGGAGAGGTTAAAAATGGAGAGCTCTGAAAAACAGAGTTCCTCGTTGCTCAACAACATTTTTTCGACAATTCTAAATCTCGCTTCACTGCAAATTCGAAACTCGCTTTCGCTCAGACAGCCGAATTTTCAGCCGTTTCGCTCAATAAGAATTGTTACCGAAAAAATCTTCAATTCGCACTCGGAACCCTGTTTTCGACTTTTTCAGAGATCTCAAATGGTCCATGTTGAAATCAGGAGCAGACGCACGAGTGAGCATGCAGGAAAATTCCAGTGGTAAGGAGAGGTATTTGCCTCAGGTTTGAGAGGGTATATTGAAGAGGTTCCTGATATTCTCGGTTGTTTGCTGAGCCACTTCCTCACAGCTTCTATTCTTCAGTTCACCAATCTTTTTTGCCGTGTACATAACATAAGCGGGTTCATTCCGCTTTCCCCGGAAAGGAAAAGGGGCCAGAAAAGGTGCGTCCGTCTCAACGATCATCGTGTCTAACGGCAATTTTTTCACTACGTCCTGCAGGCTGGTTGCATTTTTAAAGGTGACGGTGCCGGGAACAGAGATAGAGAATCCCCGGTCGACACATTTCTTGGCCATATCATAGTCACCAGAAAAACAGTGGATAACACCCCCCCCATTGAAGCCGTTTTCTTCTTCCAGGATGGTAAGGGTTTCTCTGTGGGCATTGCGGTCGTGAATGATCAGGGGGAGTTTGAGCTTTTTTCCTATGTGAATCAACTCTCTGAAACGTCTGAGCTGAACCTCTCGGGGCGACAGATTGCGGTAAAAGTCCAGCCCGATTTCACCAAAAGCTATCACCTTAGGATGGGAAGCGAGACTTTCCAGTTTCTCGTACGTGTTCTCACCGATCTCCTGGGCATAGTGAGGGTGGATGCCAATCCCTGCGTAGATGAAGTCATAATTCTCCGCAAGAGCTATAGCCTTTTCCGCCTCGGGGATCTGTATCCCGATCGTTATGATATATTCTATCCCCTGTTTTTTCGCCCTCTGGATCACCTCATCTCTGTCCCGGTCAAACTCAGGCATCTCGAGGTGGGCATGAGAATCAACCAGCATCGCTATCCCTCAAGGATCTTTACCCAGACCGAACGGGTTCTCGGTCCGTCGAGCTCACAGAAGAAAAGGGACTGCCAGGTACCCAGCGACAACGTGCCTCCACTGATGATGATCGTGGTTGAGCACCCCAGGATGCTGGACTTGATGTGGGCTGGTGAGTTTCCTTCCGCATGGAGATAGGGCTGGTCCTCCGGAATGAGCCGGTCAAGGCCATTCAGGATGTCTCTCACCACGTTCGGGTCAGCGTTTTCGTTCATGGTAAGACCTGCTGTAGTATGGGGGCAGTAGATAAGGCAGATGCCTTCTCTGATCCCACTTTTTTTAATCCTCCGGTTTACTTCCCCGGTGATGTCTATCATTTCAATCTTTATTGAGGTCTTTACGATTATTTCTTCCATTGCATCCCTCCCTGCATGTCTCTTAAGCGGGATCATTGAGATTCCTCGTTGCACTCGGAATGACAACAGCAACGCATGTCATTGCGATCCGCCGCAGGCGGAGAAGCAATCTCTGTTATGAACACTCAGGTTAAATCATATATACTCTCGAGCGTTCGTCAAGGGAATTCCCGCTTGTAAAAAATCAGCTTGTAAAAAATCTTGTAAAAAATCTGTGGTTTTTTTCTGGGAAAGATGATATGAAAAAACTTTAAAAGGGTGTTTCAGGTTAGTTCTATTTATCAATAAGGAGGTTTTTATTATGGCGGCGATTGCAGTAAAAGGATGTGTGATTGTAGGCGAGATACCATCACAGCTCGGGCTTTTGGCCCTCTACAAGAAGAAGTGCGAGAAGTGCAGCTGGGAAGAGGCTGCTGCATCTGCGGGACTAATTGACCCGCAGACCAAGGAATATCTCATTGGTTTCAGTTGTCCGAAGTGTAAAAATCTTCAGGATGTAATCATCAAGGAGGCTTAGCGTATCTTATTTCAGATGTAACTGGTCAGCTACATCGTTGAGACCGAGTTCTATGAGTTTCTCCCGGGTTGGGACGCCATCCTTATTCCAGCCCCGTAACTCATAGTATTCATCAGGCATCCCCCCCATTTCTTTTCGTCTATACTTTCGCCTTGGTATGGGCCATTGGGCACAGGCTCGATGGCCCATTTCCCTGTCAGGCACTCGTCCTTCCGGCCTATCCCTTCACGCACGAGGAAAGTACTATTGCTCGTATCATTCCATGAGCTGTTGATGGTGCTTGAAACCCTCACCGTGTAGTCTGTCCCCGGCGTCTGGATGGAAGGAATTATCCAGACATAAGAACCAGTACCATCAGTCCCTACGGGAACGTAGGTGTAAAACGTTAACACGTATTTTTAATTTCTTGAAAACCTTCCCTTAACGTTTATAATGGCAGACAAGAGACAAAGTGAAATGGTTTTATGAAAAAGAAGATTATCCTTGCCTCTGCCTCGCCAAGAAGAAGAGAACTCTTAAGGCAGATCGGTCTTATCTTTGCGGTCGTTCCCAGCGAGATTGAGGAGGACGTCAAAGATGGAGAAGAACCGCGTGAGCATGTTCTGAGGCTTGCCCGGCTTAAGGCTCAGGAGATCGCCAGGGATCAGGATAGCGCTGTTATTATCGCGGCTGACACCATTGTCGTTCTGGGCGGTGAGATTCTGGGAAAGCCGAAAGATGAAGAGGAGGCTTTTGAAATACTTTCCCAGATGAGCGGTAGAGTACACAGAGTATTTACCGGGAGTACTCTGAGGCGGTAGAATCGAAGGTGAGATTCAAACATCTCACTCCGGAAGAGATCAGAGGATATATCAAAACCGGCGAGCCCATGGATAAGGCAGGTGCCTATGCAGTCCAGGGGAGAGGCTCATACATGATAAAAGAGATCCAGGGATCCTATACCAATGTGGTTGGCCTGCCGCTTTGTGAATTGGTTGAAGTGCTCGCAAGGATAGGGGCGATAGAGTTGTATCCAAATACAGGGTCGTAGGGTCGAAGGGTCAAGGGAGCATAATGCAGGGCTCAAGAGGTCAAAGGTTCGGGTGAAAGAAACAATGAACAGGGAGTCAATAGTAAAAAGTAATGTAAAGATGTTCCGCACTCCGCACTCCGCACTCCGCACTCCGTGCTCTCTTCTCGTAAACGAGATCTTTTATAGCATCCAGGGGGAATCGAGCTTTGCCGGCAGTCCCTGTGTTTTTATCCGGTTGACCGGTTGCAACCTTCGTTGTTCGTATTGCGATACCACGTATGCCTATGATGAAGGGAGAAAATATTCTATCGCGGCAGTCGTTAAGAAGGTCAGGGCTTATCAGTGTAAGCTTGTGGAAGTGACCGGAGGAGAGCCTCTTATCCAGGAAGGTGTCTATAGATTGCTGGACAGGCTGGTAGAGAGCGGATATCAGGTCCTGATTGAGACCAATGGAAGCATGCCGATAGATCGAATCAATCCGCAATGTATAAAGATTGTTGATGTGAAATGCCCGGGAAGCAGGATGTCAGGCAAAATGGATTGGAAAAACCTGAAGAAGCTCTCTCCCCGCGACGAGGTGAAGTTTGTGATCGGGGACCGGAAGGATTATACCTGGTCAGTGAAGATGATTTCTCAGAAGAGTCTTGAAAAGAATCTGATTCACTTCTCCCCGATTTTTGGGTGTATAAAACCAGAACGGCTTGCCACATGGATACTGGAGGACCGCCTGCCGGTGAGGCTTCAGCTCCAGTGGCATAAATACATCTGGCCGCATCGCAAGCGAGGCGTATGATGGCAGGGAAAGAGATTGCAATAGTTTTGGTAAGCGGTGGGATGGACAGTTGTGTTACTGCGGCTATTGCCAATCAGCAGTACGAAATGGCATTTCTCCATGTCCGTTATGGTCAGAGAACGGAGGCAAGGGAATATCAATCTTTTACAGCCCTTGCTGATTATTACCAAGTGAAAAATAGACGGGTCGCGGATATCCCGTATCTGAAGGAGATCGGAGGATCATGCTTGACTGATGAGAGTATTGAAGTGCCGGCTGCAAACCTGGAAAGAAAGGGGACACCGATTTCGTATGTGCCATTCAGGAATACGCACCTGCTTTCTCTTGCCGTGTCCTGGGCTGAGGTGACCGGGGTGAAGAAGATTTTCATCGGCGCAGTGGAAGAGGACAGCTCAGGATACCCTGATTGCCGTAAAGCCTACTTTGATGCTTTTAACCAGCTTCTTAAGGTGGGGACAAAACCGGGCAGTGGTATAGAAGTCGAAACACCCCTGGTGGGTTTCAGGAAAAAGGAGATCGTTCTCAAAGGAGCAGCACTCAATGCGCCTTTCCATCTCACCTGGTCCTGTTATCAGCGTGTTGATATCGCCTGCGGGAGATGTGACAGTTGCGCCCTGAGACTCAGAGGATTCAGGGAGGCAGGAATCGATGACCCCCTGCCGTATCAGGTGAAGTGACGGTGGACAAGGCTGTTCCCTCAGTTGATACCTGGATTGGTACAGATGAATCAGGGAAGGGTGACTTCTTCGGTCCTTTGGTGATTGCTGCAGTACTCGTGAATCAGGAGAAAGCTGAGAGTCTTCGGGCCATGGGGGTAAAGGACAGTAAGAAGCTTGCTGACAGTACCATAGAGAAGCTAAGTCAACGGATAAGGCAATCCTGCATCCATTCTCTCGTTGTGATTGGACCTGAGAGGTACAACCAGCTTTACGAGAGGATGAAGAACCTCAATCGGATTCTTGCCTGGGGGCATGCGAGGGTGATCGAGAATATCCTTGCTCAAACAGATTGCTCCCGGGCGATAACTGATCAGTTCGGGGATGAGAGGTTTGTCAGGAATGCTCTGATGGAAAAGGGAAAGGAATTAGAACTGGAACAGAGGCCGCGGGCAGAAGAAGACATGGCTGTGGCAGCAGCCTCGATTCTTGCGAGGGCAGAATTTATCAGCAGGCTGAATAAGATATCACAAGAGATTAGTTATCATTTACCTAAGGGTGCATCGCCAGACGTGGAGAGGGCAGGGAAGGCTCTGGTACAAAGAGAAGGTGATGATATCCTGAAGAAGATTGCGAAGGTGCACTTTAAGACGACGAAGGCAATACTAAACAAAGATCGTGAAAAATGAATGGTGAACAGTGAACGGTAAAAAGCAAACTGACAACAATTCTTTGCGAGAAAAATTCAGAAACTCCCTGAAGTGGCATGAAGAAGGGCCCAAATACAAGTTTACAAAGTGGGACATATTGTTCTGTATTGTAATGTTTCTTCTGCTTTTTATGATCTTAGGTATTGTCGGTTATATAGGTGTAAAATATTGGGGATGGAATATATAAATGATACTACACCCGAAGAAGAAAATGTTTTTGCGCAACAAGGAACCCTGGTTCTTCCGAGATCTTCACTTAAACCCTTGAACCCTTGAACCCTGTCTTTTCCGTCACATACCTGAACACCTCTTTTTCCTTCTCCCTCATCCTCTTTCTCTCTCCTTGTACTTTGACATGGTCATACCCTAAGAGATGAAGGATGCCGTGAATGAGAAGGAAGGTTAATTCTTCTTCGAGGCTGGTACCTCTGGTTTCAGCCTGCTCCAGCACCTTTTCTGCCGAGATAACCACATCGCCCAGGACATGGGGATTAATGTTCCCGAACTCGCCCTCGGCGAGAGAAAAGGATATCACATTGGTGGGTCGGTTCCTGCCCAGGTATTTTTTATTAACTGCTCTGATACCCTTGTTGTCGAGCAAGAGAACGCTGAGTTCATAACCGGATATTCTAAGAGAGGCAAGGATTCGTTCTGCCGCCTTCTTTATCTTCTTTGCCTCTACCGGTATGATCTTCTG
>JAPLJA010000210.1 GCA_026388815.1 Pseudomonadota bacterium | reverse complement strand
CCCACCGAGGCAAAGAGCATGATGAAGAAGGAGAGTGTCCACCAGTCCACCCGCCGTTCTACCAGTTCTCTCGCCCGCTCCCGCTCTAACAAGAGAACAACCCCTGCTGCCATGAAGGATGTACCGAGAAGCATGGCGTTTTTCTGCAGATGCAGCCATGACTCTATCTTGGCGTGCATGACCAGGGAACCAATCATCCCGAGGAAGATGATCCACGGGACCAGAAGGTTTCTCCTGACTGGCGGGTCATCGGTATCGGTAATCGCACACTCCGTTTCCATTTCAACCGTTCCCTCGCCCAATTTTTTTACATCTTTCCGGAAGTACCAGAGGCAGAGCACGATAGTCAGAACAAGGCAGAGCAGCGAAATCGGTGCAGCCGTTCGCAAAAAGTCACTAAAGGTGAGCCCGCCCCGAAGAGCGATAATCACCCCGATGGGGTTTCCCACGACCGTGGCTGAAGAGCCGATGTTCGTGGCGAAGATGAGCATCATTACAAAGGGAGCTGCCCTCAGGCGTTGACGGCTGGTAATGTGGAGCATGGTAGTGGTCATGAAGAGGATCGAGGTCACCTCATCCACGAGGGCGGCGAAGAGGGCTGAGAAACATAAGAGTAATGACATGATAAGGCGGGGACGGTTGCCCACAAAGGCCAGCACCGAGGTCACGAGGTGCTCAAAGAAGTGCCGTTCCTCCAGGTAACCGATGACGATCATCATTCCTACGAGAAAGAGGATAATGTCCAGTCCGGCAAACTCAATGATATGGGGAATGTCAATCAGCCCCAGGGCAATGAGGGTGGCCATTCCCAGAAAAGCAAAGGTTAGGCGGAATTGCCAGAAGAGAAGAGTGCCAGCGATGAATCCGGTAAATACGCTAAGAGAAACAACCTGAGCTGGAGTAAGCCCGTGGAGGTAAGAGAACAGGCCTACGGAAAAGACGATAACTGTATAAATGATCGCTTTCATGGGAACGTTACACCTCCTGAAGAATGCATAGAAACATAGCGTGAAGAACGGGATATATCATGAGAGGATATCGTCAGATTTTGGTTGTGATGACTAAATTCCCATTCCGTTCCCGCAACCAGACTTCTTGGTGACTTTGCAAAAGGCCCCGTATGACTTTAGCCCAGGGAAAGGCAGTTTCATCGTTCACGATAATCTCAAAACCGCTGTAAACGCCTTCCACGGTACCCGTTTTCTCGACCTGTTTGCAGAGCCAGTTCTCCAGGTCCATTCCATTATGGAGCAGTCGTTTAGTTATCTTTTTATCAGGCATACACTACCTCCTGTAGAATTTGGCTGTTTAAGTGTGAGCAAATGTACACTTATTTTTTTTACCTGTCAATGTAGTTGGTTTAAGTCACAGGAGATTTCTAACCATGGTGGCAGGATGGTAAGGGGTGCTTGTATCTCAATTTTTATTTTTATTCCGTCTGCTTGAGATAAAAATGTACAGGAGAAACCATATGAATACTCCCATAAAAAGATAAGCGGGCCAATCCTGAACTAATCTCTCCATTGAATTTCCTTCTGCTCAGAATAATTCATGGTTCATGAGGCTATTACCTCAATAAAAAGGTCAGTCGCCGGATCGCGCACGGGTTAGCTGCCCGGCTATCCATTGCTCAACCTGCAGAGATAAGAAAATACTTTTTCATCCTACAGAACGTGGTTATTTTTTTCGTCAGGTAAATTTCCTCTTTTTATTATTTGTTACTTACCTCATCCTTCTCTTTCTCCTTTTTTTTGGCCGCGCGATCTTTAACGATAGAACCCAAAAAAATTACTGTGCAGCCAACAGCAAACATCAAGATGATGATCCAGATAGCGGGGTTGTCCTTAAATATGTTGAAATTCATACATTTTCCTCCTCTTCGTTAATGGATAACCTATTGAGACATTTCAATGAGTTGAATGTTACTTTCTTGATCAGCCACCTCCTTTCGGGTCTTCCTGTCCCGCAATAAAAAAGCCGCTCCCGGAACTTATATTCCGGATAGCGGCCCGACTATCCAATCTACTTAACCTCCAGAAAGAGAGAATTCTTTCTGGACCCGTTATTCTATAAAATTGTAATAATTGCTTCGCTATGCCTTATGTATCTATCTCTACCGTCCCATTCTTCCCAATAAAAAAGCCGCTCCCGGAACTTATATTCCGGATAGCGGCCCGACTATCCAATCTACTTAACCTCCAGAAAGAAATCTTTCTGGACCCGGTTACAATATTAGTTGCTTATTCGCTCCAAGTCAAGTTTTTTTAGTGAGAGATCTGAAAAATACAGGGTTCCTCGTTGCTCAACAACATTTTTTCGACAATTCTGCATCTCGCTTCACTGCAAATTCGAAACTCGCTTGTGCTCAAACAGCCGAATTTGCCACCGTTTCGCTTGGTGCGAATTGTTACCGAAAAAATCTTAAATTCGCACTCAGAACCCTTTTTACGACTTTTTCAGAGATCTCTTAGTTCTCTCAGCACTTCATTCATACTCCCTGACCTGTAGCCTTGAAGGTCAAGGGTAATGTAGGCATATCCTATCCCCTTCAGTTTTTTTACCACCTGCTTCCTTACGGAGCAATCAAAAAACCTCTTGACCTCTTCTCCACCCACCTCAATCCGGGCTATATTCCCGTGGTGCCTTACCCTCACCTGTCGGAAGCCCAGGTTTAACAGGTATTCTTCAGCCCTTCCTACCATGGTGAGCTTTTCAGGAGTAATCTCTTCCCCGTAAGGGAAACGGGAGGCAAGGCAGGCGATGGAAGGCTTGTCCCAGGTGGGAAGGCCCATTTCGGATGAGAGCTTCCTGATGTCTTCCTTGGTAAGGCCGGCTTCCTTAAGGGGGCTCCGTATCCCCATCTCTTGAACTGCTCGGGAGCCGGGGCGGAAATCGCGATCATCATCAACATTCGATCCGTCGGCGATCCACGTTATCCCTGCTTCCTGCGCGATACTTCGGAGCCTGGAAAACAGATCCCTCTTGCAGTAAAAGCAGCGGTCAGGCGGGTTGTTCCTGAACTCCGGGAGAGAGAGTTCTTCTGAGTCAATCACGCGGTGCTGTACCTTGAGCTTTTGAGCCATCTCAGCGGCCGATGCGATTTCCCGCTCAGGGTAGGTTAAAGAACGGGCAGTGACGGCTACTACCCCGCTACCCAGGACCTCTTTTGCCACTGCGAGGAGAAAGGTGCTGTCCACACCACCTGAATACGCAATGAGAATACTCCCCATGCGCTTGAGGATATTTCTGAGTTCTTCAAGCTTTTTCCTCTCCCGTGCACTCATGAGGATACCTCGAGCATCCGTTCTATTGCCTTCCGTGCCTTGGTGCGGGTATCTTCAGGCACCGTGACCTGATTGCTCATCTCTTCCAGGACCCAGAGGATTTTCTCCAGGGTGATCCGTTTCATGTTCGGGCACACTGCCATCTCGCTTGCCGGGTAGAAGTATTTTGCAGGATTATTCTTCCTAAGCCCATGGAGGATTCCCACCTCTGTGCCTACGATGAACTCCCGGGCATTGCTTTCCTTCACATACCTCCGCATTCCGCCGGTGCCCAGCGCCGCATCGGCAAGGGCGGTCACCTCCGGGTGGCACTCCGGATGAACTATCACTCTGGCCTCGGGGTGCTTTTCCTTCATAGCGATGATATCCCGGGGAATGATCCTGAGATGGGTGGGACAGTAGCCCGGCCAGAGGTGCAGGTTCCTTCCGCTCTTTTCTGAGACGAACCGTCCCAGGTACTGGTCAGGGATGAAGATAATTTCCTGTTCCCGGGGTATCTTCTCTACTACCCTGAGGGCGTTGCCCGAGGTGCAGCAGATATCGCTCTCCGCCTTCACTGCGGCAGAGGAGTTGACGTAACAGACGACCGTGGCTTCCGGGTATTGCGATTTCATGCGCTGCAGGCCCGGGACATCAATCATGTCAGCCATGGGACAGCCTGCCTGGAGATCAGGGAGAAGTACTGCCTTGTCCGGACAGAGGACCGCAGCGGTTTCAGCCATGAAGTGGACGCCGCAGAAGACGATGACGGCTGCTCTGGTTCTGGCTGCCTGCTGAGTCAATTCAAGGGAGTCGCCGATAAAGTCTGCACTATCCTGCACCTCTCCCATCTGGTAGTTGTGAGCGAGGATAATGGCCTTCTTCTGGACCTTTAATTCATTGATTCTCGATAGTAATGATAGCGTTTTTTTGTCTTCCAAACCCGTCCTCTTTATTTAAATCCGAAATCCAAAACAAATTCAAAATTCAAATATAGAAATTCAAAATTAGTTCTGTTTTGGTCATTTGTATTTTGAGCATTTGTGCTTGTTTCGGATTTTGTGCTTAGAATTTAGAATTTGTTTAATCGTTCACTTCTGCCCGAATCTCATCGCCAACCTGCACCATGCCCCCCTTGAGCACTCTAACGAAAATCCCCTCTTCAGGCATGACACACCTCCCTGCCTGATAGTAGATGGCACACGGGGTATGGCACTCCTTTCCGATCTGGGTCACCTCCAGGAGGGCGGTGTCACCGGCAGAGATCAGTGTCCCGATAGGAAGAGAAAGGAGGTCTATGCCTTCAGTAGTGAGATTTTCGGCAAAATCTCCTGGCCCGACCTTGAGGCCGAGTGCCTGCATCTTCTGGATGCTCTCAAGGGCAAGGAGGCTCACCTGCCGGTGTGTACAGGGATCGCCGTGGGCGTCGTTCACCAAGCCAAAATTTTCCTTCAGCTCCCCCCGGTTGACGTTTTTCTTGCGGATGCTTTTCTTTTTGCTGGTGCAGACAGCTACGATCTTTCCCTTCTTTTCCACCATGAACCTACCATTCTGGTTTTTAAAGAGAGCTTAACATCCTTCCCCTCTTCCTGCAATATCGGTCTATGAGGTATCAAAGCCCCTCGATTTCCACTTTGTTTTTCTGTAGGGCGGTTCCTGTTACCCGGCTCAGGGTAACCCAGGCCTTGAGGTAATCAATGGTCGCAGTGACCTCCTTTGCCTCAGCCCCGGCTAATCCTTCCTGAAACCTCAGCACCTCAACTGAAGTGGTAAGCCCCAGGTGTAACCTCTCTTCTTCAGCCCTAAGCCTCTGTTCTGCCAGGAGTCGTGCCTGTTTCGTTGCTTCGATCCTCTTCAGGCACGTGTTTACTTCCCTGGTCGCTTCCCGCACCTCAACCTCGATCCTCTGCTTCAACCCCTCAAGGATGAGGGATGCCTTGTTTTGGTCCATCTTCCTTTTTGAGAATTCGTTCTTCGCCCACCGGTTTCCCAAAGGTATCTCTAAATTCAATCCCACCACCCAGGAATAGGTATCAGCGTCATCAAGTTTCCCCCACGTGTCCTTGTATTTCGTGTCTATTCCATTGAGTCCGTAGCTTGCCTTCAGGTCCAGGCCGGGGAGCATCTGATTCTTGGCCACTTTAGTCAGGATTTCCAGATTGTCCATGCTCACCTTCGCCTCGTGATAATCCGGGCGATTCTGAAAAGCGTTCTCGATGCTCGCCTCGAGGTCAGCCTCCACTGGCTCGAAGGCCGGCTGGTCTACCGGGATAATCGAAGGCCCTTTCAGGGGAAGATTGAGCTGCTCTTTCAGTAGGTCTTCAACGTCTTGCACTTTACTTTCAGCGATGATTACCTCTTCTTCACGAGAGGAAACACCCACCTCGGCCTGGAGGATCTCAAGTGGGGGGAGTTTCCCCACCTCAACCAGGCCTTTGTTTTTTTCAAGGAGATTCTCGGCCAGGTGGAGAGATTTTTTCTTTACCTCCAGGAGTTGCCGGCTGAGGATAAGATTCCAGTAGATCTCTTCTGCCCTGCAGATAACCGTATTTGCCTTCTCCCTGAACTGGTCAAAAGAGAGAAGCCTATTATTATTGGCAATCTTTATTTTAGAGCGGTTTAGCTCAATCCCGAAGTTTCTCAGGATGGGCTGGGTGATGGAAAAGGTGAGATCAGAGCGGTAGGCAGGATTCAAAAACTGAAAGAAAGAGTTGGTTTCATACCGGCTGTAAGAGTAAGTTAATTCACCTTTGCCGCCGGTAATCAGCTTTTCCACGAGTGAGAAATCAACGTCGATACCTTTCTGGAGGAACAGCTTTTGCTGATCTCGCAAAAAGACGCCCTGGAGGAAGGTGGTTGATTCTACTAAATTTTTATTCTGGGAAGCGGAGAGAAGGGCAACAGGATCAAACTTTGACTTTTCCTGGGTAATCTCAGCCTCAGATATCCCCGGGTTTATTTCCTCCACCCTGATCTCCAGGTTGTTTTTCAGGGCACGCTGAATGCAGTCCTGAAGTGTCAGGTTGAGTGCTGTACCTTCGTCCGGCTGTGCGTTGCCTCTTTCCTCCCCCATCGTTACCGGAGGGGATAAAAGATACAGCAGTACGCCACAGAACAGGATAGCTGACGAGACTTTAATATTCCTTTTCTGGCCCATGGTAAATCTCCTCTTTCGAGCGTTCATAAAGGCATGAAAAAACCCAGGGAGGTCGTTTAACCCCCCTGGGTTTTATCTTACCCGAAATCTCGCTTCTTTAGAACTTAAAAAGGAGCGTGCCGGTTAAGCTGTATGGATTAGTGGGATCGTCCCCATCGGGATCGTTATAATAATCCCCGGCAACGAGATAGGCACCTTTCAGCTCAAAGCTCAGGTTCTTGTAAATATCATAGGTGGCAGCGAGATCAAACTCGTGCCCCAAGAAATTATGGTGACCTTCGTATCTCCCTTCGCTGTTGGTTGCTGGAGCCCAGTTGTAGAGATAGGCAGCAAGACAGATCAGCTTGTCTGTCGGCTTCATCTCACCGCTTACTTTAACATAGGCACGGTTATTCAGACCGTTCAGGAGGTAGAGGCCGATGGTATCTGACATCAGGTCTGCATACCACCACTCAGGGTCGTGCATCAGGAAACCATTGTAATTACCGTTGTGGTCAGGTGTGCCGCCCATATCCTCTTCACCTGAACCATAGGCAACCTCAATGCCTACCTTTGCAGGTTTCTTGGCGATGGCAGAAAGGTTGTAGTCAACACCAACCATCGCAGCCCAGGCACTGATATCTAAATCTCCTCCGTTGGTTTCGAGATCCTCGATTTTACCACCCTGATAGTCAAATTCTGCCCGATAGGTAATCGGATCAACTGTACCATCAGCAGTTAGCGAGAGAATCCAGGGTTTGTACCTGATCTCCTCGTTCATGGCGGTAAACAGACCATTTGCAGGAGTAGCATAACCCCACTGCTGGTCATATACGCTACCACTCTTTCCATGCTCATAAATGAAGTTCGCACCGAAAGTATGGTTGGGTATAGGTGAACACTTTGCCCATACGGTGTACATATCCCAGTCATCTGATTTGGTGATGGAGCCTTCAGAGATCGATGCGGTCCAGAAGCCGAAGTCAATATTCTTATATTTACTGGTGATGGCAAGGGCATCCGGGCTGCCGGCGAAGACGATCCCGTGTCCGACCTTTAACTGCTGTCTCCCTATCTTGAAGTTCAAGGGAAGGCAGGGGTTGGCCAGATTGAAGTCAATATAGGCATTCCGGAAGTTCAGTTCACTAAAGAAGGTGCTGTTGGTGTCATCCATGTAATAGTTATGGGTATGGGATATTGCACCTCCGGGAGTGGTAGTTCCCTGGGGGGCGTTGTTGCTCCTGTTTAACCCATTCCTCCCCCACTGTGGGTATGAAAAGGTATGCATTGAGTTGTTGCTGTTGGTGAGTACAATAACCCCTTTTAGATCATCAGAGATCTTCGCAGTCATGGAGATATCAACTCTCTGGTCGATGAAGGAATAACTATGGTCGTTATCCCGGTCATGAGTACCAACTCCTCCACCGATGGGGAAGTTGTTGACGACCATACGGGGTCTGATCAAGCCGCCAAAGCTAATATCCACCGCATAGGCGGGAATACACATAATCATAATGAGCAGACCCGCACTTAAGATGGTTAAGATTTTTCTCATCTAATATCCTCCTTTTTGTTTCTTGCCTTTTTGTGTTCACATATGTTTCTCAACAGCAAGAAAATAAACAAATGTTCTAAATCTCTTTGGTTAATATATCTAAAGTGTAATCTTTTAACGCAGCATCACCACCTCTCTTGAGATATTCATTTAATAAATTTCAATTTTTATGTTCAAAAGTGTTCATTACAGAAGTTTTGTGCACTCTTCTCTTCCCTGTTTTCTCACCCCCTTTAATCTTTATTGTTTATTGCTTGAATTAATAAAAAATCGTCTGATTCTCTCTATTATTATCACCCATTGTGTTGAAAAATTTAACACCTCCCTCATAACGTTGCGGTTTTATTAACATAGGGGGAATTGTCTTGTCAAGACTTTTTTACACTGCGAAAAGGACTATTCCAGGATGATCTTGTGGTCTCTGAAGGAAATAATTTTAATCCGATTTTTAAGCACCTTCTCTTCACCCAGGATGTCCCTGAGGATTATCTGGTCACCCATCGGCTGAATAAAGTCCACGTCTTTGAATATTAGAATCTCTTTCCCTTCTTTTTCGATATAAACATTGGACTCGCACATCCCTATCTACTCCTTTCTTTCTTAATGCCAAGTCTTTATATAAATCTTAAGATATGGTGTCAAGTGGAAATAAAGTAGTAATATATACGCCTATAAACCAATTGACACATATACCCCTTTGAGGATACACACGTAAGAAACATTACCGAAGCAATTTTGGATTGCGGAATGTGGATGGGGGATTGAAAAGGGAAGTGGAGAAAGATAGTAGGGGAGCCTTACCAGATGAAGAGTTAATGCTCCGCTTGAAAGAAGGCGAGGCCAACTGCTTCCGGGATCTTGTCTTAAGGCACCAGCGGGGTGTGATCAATATCGCCTTCCGGATCACCGGGGACCGCCAGGAAGCTGAGGATGTAGCCCAGGAGGTATTCCTACGGGTTTATCGTGCGGTGAATGACTACCGGCCTTTGACAAAATTCTCCACCTATATTTACAAAATAACCCTTAATCTTTCCCTCAATCAGGTAAGAAAAGCAAAGGTTGTCCTGAACCGGTTCTTCTCAGGTGAGGAGGGTGACAAGGAGGAATTTGAACGAGCGGGGAGGGCTGATACCCTACCTGATACCCCCTTGACCTCCATGGAAAAAGAAGAAGCAAAAAAGGCGGTAAGAAAGGCGATCCGTTCTTTGCCAAAAAGACAGCGGTTAGCCATCATTCTCTCCCAATATCAAGAGCTTTCCTATCAGGAGATCTCTGAAATCCTTGGCTGTTCGCTTAAGGCAGTAGAGCGATTGATACATCGGGGGAAAGGCCAACTTAAAAAAGAGCTTGCCTCTTATATTCAAAAAAAGTGAGTTTTGCCGAGGGGGTTTTCGTGAGGTAGGGTGTTTAATTAAAGTATAAGGGAGTGTTTATGGAATGTCGTGAGATCAGGAAAAGAATTTCAGCGTATCTGGACGGGGAGTTGAAGCAAGGGGAGTGGGAGAGGGTAGCCAGCCACATAACCTCCTGCCCTGACTGTGCCCGGGAACTGAAGACTCTTCAGGAAACCTGCTCACTCCTCAAGGTGGATAAGGGGATAGAGCCTTCAGAGGATTTTCTTTTGCAGCTCTTCGAGAAAGCAGGGAGCGGGAGAAAAGGATACCAGTCCTTACAGAGGGCTCGTTGGTCTTTCACCTCTGTGCCAGCCTTTATGCGGCTTACCATCGTACTCCTCATCGGTATGGCGGTTGGTGTGGGCTTCGGCTCTCTCACCTCCCCTGAGAGACAAGGGGGTGTTGCCTTAACCCAGGGCAGGAATGTGGCACAGGCGACTGCACTCGATAATTTTCAGAGCGTTCATCCTCAATCTCTAACCCAGGCTTACATAAACCTGACATCCCTTCTTAAGTCGTGAGGCCCACAATGAAGAAATGGTTCATAGGAATATCTTTCATCTTGATAATCTTTATTTCCTTCCTCGCCACCCGGGCCTATTATCAAAAAAAAGCCCAGGTGGCTCCCACCTCCTTAGAGAGAGGTAACATGCCCCCTCCTTTTTTACTTCCTTCTGACCAGAGGCAGAAGTTAGAAATCCTGGATAACAGGTTCAATCATACCTGTGAATTATTGTGCCGGGAAATGGATGTAAGGAGGTTGCGCTTGAGCCAGGAGATCCTGAAGTCAGACGTGGATCTTCAAGCGGCTGA
>JAPLJA010000171.1 GCA_026388815.1 Pseudomonadota bacterium | reverse complement strand
TCTTCTGTCCGGATGCTTCAATCAGAAAAGGAGAAGATGGTTATTTTGAGGCAGACCTGGACCTCTGCAAGGGTTGCGGGATCTGCAACCGTGAATGCTGGTTTGGCAGTATCAGCATGGTGAAGGAGGCATAATGGACAGGTTCAGTTTATACGTTCCTAATTTTCTTCCCAAGGCAGAATATTTTGGGAAGGGTCATACTGCCTGCATGGGGTGCGGGCTGGCTCTTGGTGTGCGTCTGATCTACAAGGTGATAGGTGAAAAAATTAAAAAAGGAAAATGGGAAGTGCCCTGGAAGCTGGGGATATTCGGAGTTAAGACTGAGAGTGCAGAGGCTAAAGGTACTTCGCTCCTGAACATCGACAATGGAAATGGGATAAAAGGCAAGATCACCATCTGCTTTGACTATGAAGGAGTAAACCACATCGAAGTGATAAAGAAACATATCCCGTCTCTCGCCGTAGCTGAGGACTTTGATTACGTAGGGACGGCATCCATCGGGTATCCCTTTGACCTGATTGATAAGGTAAAGACAGGCATGGAATCAAAAGGAAACAGTTTCCTCCATATCCTCTGTCCCTGTCCTACAAACTGGGGATTTGATCCGGACTCGACGGTTAAGGCAGGGAGACTTGCGGTGGAGAGCAATGCGTATCCCCTGTACGAAGTGGTAAAAGGATTCTACCGTGTAACGGTAGAGATACCCAAGCCGAGAAAGGTAGAGGATTACATCAGGCTGCAGGGAAGATTCAAGAAGACCGGGGAAGAAGACATTAAACAGATATCCCAGACCGCAGCAAAGGAATTCCAGAAGATAAAGGAGAGAGTGTAATGGATGCTGAAGAGAAGAGAGTCCTCGAGCTGATTCTCAAGAAACAGAAGGGCAGTGCAGATCTTCTGGGGATTCTCCAGGAGGTGGAAGGGAAATACGGCCACATTACGAGAGAAACCCTATCTTACCTAAGCGAGAAACTTGAGGTGCCACTTTCTACCCTCTATCATCTGGTGACCTTTTACCGTTGTTTCCACTTGGAGCCTGTTGAAAAGGTAGTGAAGGTTTGCGTGGGTACCACCTGTCACTTGAAGGGTGGAGAGGCCCTCTACCAGCAGGTTAAGGGGTCAGGGGGGTACCAGGTGGAAAAGGCACGGTGTCTTGGGTGCTGTAATACTGCTCCAGCACTGGAACTTGATGGTGAATTGATGAGCGGAGATGCTGGCAGAGAGCGGATGAAGGAGGCAAGATGAAGATCAGAGGAGAGAGAGAGCTCAGGACAATCAGAGAAAAGGGGACAAAACAGCTCTATCCTTCAGAACTGAAGATAACGGTCGGTGAAGCCAGTTGTGGTCTTTCGCGCGGGGCAAGGATAGTGGAAGAAGAAATCCGGGAAGAGGTGAAAAGGCAGAAACCCGGTATTAAGGTTGGTACGGTCGGATGTAATGGTTTCTGTTCCCAGGAGCCGATTGTAGAAGTGATTGCACCGGGAAAACCGAAGATTACCTACGGCAGGGTAACGAGAGAACGGGTCAAGGAACTGGTGCAGGCAGCGATCCGCGGAGAGGTCCTAAAAGATCTCGTGGTTTTCCGCACAGACTATGGTGACGTGCTGGATGAACAGATTCCGTATGCTGACCAGGTGCCTTACCTGCTGAAAGAGGTCCCCGAATATCACACCCTGCCTGCGATAAAAAAACAGCGGAGGCATATCTTACGGAACAGCGGTGTTATTGACCCGGAGAATATTGAGGAATATATTGCGCGCGGTGGCTACTCCTCTCTGCTGAAAGCTCTTACCATGAAGCCAAAGGATATTATCAAACAGGTAAAGGAGGCCGGTCTTCGCGGGAGGGGAGGCGGCGGGTTCCCGACAGGTATCAAATGGGAAGCCTGTTTTTCCGCCAAGGGCAAAGAAAAATACATTATCTGCAATGGCAGCGAAGGTGAGCCGGGGATTGGTATGCATAGAAGCCTGCTTGAATCCGATCCTCACAGCATCATCGAAGGGATTGTCATTGCCGCCTATGCCATGGGCGCACATGAAGGATACTTCTATATCAGGGACGGATATCCCCTGGCAATAAAACGGGTGAAGAAGGCAATAGAGGAGGCATCTGCACTGGGGCTCCTGGGTGAGAATATCTGCAACAGTGCATTCAACTTTACCCTGAAAGTGAAGAGAGGCGGCGGAGTTTTCGTATGCGGAGAAGAGACTGCGCTGATTGCAGCGATTGAAGGAAGAGTGGGCGAACCCAGACAGCGCCCTCCCTTTCCTGTTGAATCAGGATTGTGGGGTAAGCCCACGGTGATCAATAACCTGGAAACCATGGCCAATGTCCCGTTGATAATCTCCAAGGGGAGTGAATGGTATAAGAAAATGGGGAGCAAGACCAGCAAGGGCACAAAGGTAATCTCCCTCACGGGAAACATTAAAAGCCCATGTCTGATCGAAGTACCCATGGGCACTTCGCTGAAAGAAATTGTTGAGATGGGAGGAGGCCCTGCCGGGAAAATGAAGGCAATCCAGACCGGAGGTCCTTCCGGAGGAGTATTGCCTGCAAGCTATCTTGATCTCCCCCTGGGTTTTGACGAGCTTAAGCAAGCCGGCTCAATGCTTGGTTCAGGTGGCATGGTGGTGATTGATGAAGGGAACTGCATGGTTGACCTGGCGAGATATTTTACTGCCTTTTTCGAGGATGAGTCCTGCGGCAAGTGTGTTCCCTGCCGGGAAGGGGTAACCAAGATGAAAGAGATACTCGATGAAATTGCTACCGGCAAAGGAGAGGAAGGCGATCTGGAATACCTCGAGCACCTTGCCTATCCCATGGAGGATGGAGCGGCCTGTGCCCTCGGCAAGACCTCGGTTGCTCCTTTTCTCACCACGCTCAAGCACTTCCGCAAGGAGTACGAGGCACATATCAAAGAGAAGAAATGTCCATCGGGAGTCTGTAAAGAAGGGATGATGAAATGACCACAATAACGATCAACGGAAAGAAACTGAACGCAGAAGAGGGGATGACCGTCCTCGAGAAGGCAAGGGATGCAGGTATCTACATCCCTACCCTCTGCTCTCACGAGGCGCTGAAACCATATGGGGCTTGCAGGTTGTGTGTCGTGGAGGTCACGAACGGAAACATGGTGAGCATCGAAACCTCCTGTACCTATCCGGCACTTGAAGGCGTGAAGGTGAAAACAGATACTGACCGGGTGAAGAAGGTAAGAAAACTGGTCCTGGAACTCCTGCTCGCCCGCTGTCCGAACCCCAAAGAACTCAAGGCTCTGGGCGAGGAGATGGGAATCAAAGAGGCGCCCTTGCGGATGAGCCTGAAGAACGATTTCTGCATTCTCTGCGGTCAGTGCGTGAGGGCCTGCCACGAAGTGGTGGGGGCAGGAGCAATCAGCTTCACGAAGAGGGGGAACGAGAAAAAGGTGGACACCCCCTTTCATGAGACCTCAGAGGACTGCATCGGGTGCGGTACCTGTGTCTTTGTCTGCCCGACGGGTGTGATCAAGATGCGTGATGTTTCGGATGCCGTCTTTTACTATCCGGAAGGGCATGATGACCTCGGTCCGATGCGGATGATGCAGAACTGGCAGAAAGAGCTCAAGCTCAAGGAGTGCAAGTCCTGCGGCAACCCCTATGCACCGGAGTTTCTCCTCGAGACGCTCGGCAAGCGTATCAACGCACCGAGGGATGCTTTCGACCTCTGCCCAACCTGCCGGGAACCGAAGAAATAAAAGGACGGGAAGGACGCTAAAAAAGATTATCGTAGGAACGACCAAACGTTTTATGTAGGAACGACCAAACGTTTTATCTACCCGAAGACGGGCTAAACGTCCTATGTGGGGGCGCGGTTTTCCGCGCCCTTTTACTTCCTCAATATTTCCAGATCCAGCAACCGGGCGCTGTGAATCATCCGCAGGATAATCACCCATGACCCTTCAATCCGGAAAATAGTTCTATAGTTTCCATAGATGAGATGCCGGTATTGTCTTCCTAATTGCTCTGCCTCAGGAATAACCGGACACCGCAGAGGATATTTCCCAAGTGAGTCAATTTGTCGCTCTATGTCCTGAACCCACGTTAAAGGCTGCGGTCCTGTTATCATCGGCAATGTATTCGAAAATCCCCTGGATCTCCGATTTAGCTTATTGACTATTGCATATAAACCTGATAATCTTCGTATCATAGGTTAGATTTTATAGATTAGAAAAAGAGAATAGAGAGAATAGAGTGAAATAGTTTATAGTTAATAATTGTGCTTAAAGGCTTTTGACCCAAATCATGGTGTCAACTAATGCGTAAGCAGGCAGGCAGGCAGACAGAATAAGTTCTTATCTGAAAAAGAAAAATAGACGATTGATAAAGGCGTGTTATAGCAACACGCCTTTTTGTTTTTTCATAGCATGAATAACCAGAAGGGGATGTGTCCATCATTACGCCAATGGAATTTTCATACGTTCCGTAGGGGCGATCCTTATGATCGCCCTCTTGATTTTTAGTTGAAAAATGGCCAAGGGCGTAATTTTTACCAAGTCTTTCTCAGGCTTTTCAGTCCCTTCAGATAGTCCTCGTATTCTAAGTTTGCCTCCACTCCGTATTCCTTGAATATCTCCATCATTTTCGAGATCGACACTCCTGCTATCGTTGCGGCCCTTTCGATGGATGCCTCTGATTTTCTATATTTCTCAATTGCAAGCATTATCCTTCCGAGGTCAACAAGTTCTCTTACTGTTTTTGAAACGTCCTCTTTTTCTTCCTTTGCAAAAGAAGAAAGAAATTTAAAGTCGTTGTCATTCATGCGTATACTTAGTGTTTTAGTAGCCATCTTAAACACCCCCTTTTATCTGTTTTATTGCATCTTCAATTATTGCCATGCTATACCTACCGACAGATTGAAGCTTTTGCAATTTGATGAGGGCTTCATCCGTGTCAATAAGGTTTTTTTCAAATGCCCTTATTAAAATAGCAACTGCTGTAACAAAATCTAACTTTAAAATCTTACATGCCCTTATGGCATTTCTGTCATCTGTTGCAACCATGAGGGCTCCTTCTTGAATAGCAAGTATTAATGTTTCCGCCTCACCTGCATCTATATTAAAATCCATCATCAGTTTCTTTATCTGCCCGCTATTTTTTACCTTTAAAATTTTAATTCTTTTATCTTCAATTAATTTAACTATCAAAGGCGTCTCTTCTCTTCCTTCTGTACATATCTCTAAGCTGACTGTTTCAGAGATTAAAAACCTGCCACGAAAATTTGAAATAAACAATTCCAGAATATCTATTTTGCCAAGGAGAATAATGGTTGATGCATCAAAAACTATCATGTTTTAATTGTATGACATTTGAAGGACAAATGTCAACTATCGATGGAGAGGGTGACTGGGAAGATAAATGGGACGGTTGTCCCAATTAATACCATGCTGCTGCCTTCATCTTTCTGTTAAAGTCTGTGCTAAAAATACTACAAATAACTGCTCATTTCAACTGTCCTTTAAAAAATAATAGTGGATCTCAAAAAAATCTCAAAATAAACTTGACATCCTATATCACTACTGTCCCGTTAACTTTAGAATAATTCCAATTGGTTAGCAGGATGGTAATTCTCCTTTTGGTCATAAGATGCCGTCAGAGCCGATAGAATCGGGCTGTTTTCGAAAAGCGTGATGGAGAGAATTTGGAGAATTTCGTACAGACTTTTGTCGAGCTTCAGCTCCTTTTTGAGGATCGACACCAGCACATAAACGGAAATGGCGATCCAGATTTGCGTCTTGACCGCATTCTCGCTGGTCCCGAAAAAAGCCTTGATTCGCAGATGCTGCTTGATCCATTTGAAAAACAACTCTACCTGCCAGCGACATTTGTACAGCTGGGCAATCGTCAAGGGCGGCAGGATAAAGTTGTTGGTCAGAAAGACCAACCGCTTGTTGGTTTCGGTATTGAAGTAGGAGATACGCCGCAAGGTATCTGGATAGGCTTGGGAGGTCAAGGGGCCATTCAACACGATAGTCTGATCGCTGTGCAGGCCGCGGCTCTTGTCGGCCGGCCGGAAGGAACGTCGGGTATAATCGAGGTTGCTTTTGGCGCGGGTAACGAAAAACGCGGCGTGCAGAGTAAAGCGATAGAGACGTGCGAAATCGATGTAGCCTCGGTCGAGGATATAGAAGGAGCCGGCCTCGAGCGGCAATTCGTCGAGTGCTTTGACGTCGTGGGTTGTTCCGGAAGTAACCTGGACAAAGCAAGGGATGTTGCCGCGCAAATCCAACAGGGTGTGCATCTTTACCGCGGCCTTGGTTGTGCGGAAGCGCGCCCAGGGGAACAGCGTTAGGCAGAGGTCGATGGTGGTGGAGTCGAAGGCATAGGCTGTTTGTTTCAGCTCGACGCCGAAGCTGTCGTTGGCATATAGTATTCTGGCGCGGCGGATCACCCGGTGGGCCAGATCGGTCCAGATGCGCCAGTTGCGCCGTTCGTTGGCCTTGGCCAAGGTGTTGCGTGCCACAGAGCCGCGAAAGCCTGTATGGTAGAGCTTGGGGTACATGGCGCGCAAACAAGCCTCGATGTCGCGCAGGCTTTCCCGACCGGTCAGTTGCGCGAACGCCATGCAGAAAAACTGATCGAAGCAGGAGAATCTGTGCACTCGGTAATTGCCGCGATATCGTTCCACGCAACGATTGAATTCGTGGCGTGGCAGGAAGTCGAGAAGTTGGGCGAAAACATTTCTGCCTTGATGCATCGGCCACTCCTTTCTGCCCCAGAGGGGCTAGGAAATGACCGAATGATAAAGTCAAATCGAAATCGAAAACAACATTCATTATACTTAACATGTTGACGATATTGACGAATCTCGTCTATCTAACAAAGTTAACGGGACAGTAGTGATTCAAATTGTAAAAATCTTTGACAAAAAATAACAAACAAATTAATATGTATATCATAATTTGGGTGACGCAGGGCCATGATCAACGAACGGGTGAAACAAGAATCGCTGAACCGGATGAAGAAGATTGAAGGACAGATCCGGGGCGTGAGCAAGATGATAGAAGGGGAGAAATACTGTGTTGACATCTTAAATCAGATTGCGGCAGTAAAGAGTGCCCTGGATGGGGTTGCCCGGAAGGTTTTGAAGAGGCATGTGGAGAGCTGTGTCGCCGATGCAATATTAAAAGGGCAGGCTGATGAAAAAATTGAGGAGTTGATGAACGCGGTCTTCAAGTACGGTAATCACCTCAAGTAACAGCTTTATTGACCCCCCAAGGGCCCCGGACCTTTCATAGGACGGGGCCCTTTTTTTATGGGATCACACGGTACTTCTTTTCTTTTACCTTCTTTTTGACGATCTCAAAGGATCGCAGCTCAGGCTTTTCGCGGTCAAGAAGCGAGATAATGAAAAATGCTATGGTGGGATAGAAGGCACGCATAATGTCCAAGGGAGAAGGGTAGGGGGGCGAGTGGGGGTGGGAGTGATAGATGCCGAGCAGTTCCAGGTTTAACCGCTCGATCTCTTCAAAAGTCTGAATCTGTTCTTTTGGGTCCATTTCATATCTGTCAGGGTCCTTCTGAATATTGGTGAGCTTGAAGATGCGGCTTATGAGGTTGTCTTTTCCAGCCAGGATACCGCAGCACTCCCTGGGGTCTTCCTGAAGGGCATGGGCTATTATTTCTTCGACTATGCGGTGCTGAATGGTAAGCACTGGTTTTGTCAGCCGGGATTAATCTGGTATTTCTTCAGCTCTTCTTCAGGAAAGGGTGAAACCAGGAGGGTCTCTTCCCGCTCTCCTGGCAATCTCCGGCAGCCGATCCGTACCATTTTATCATTCTTTGCCTTGCTGTAATGGGCGGTGATGGAGGCAGTTAGTTCCTCGAACTCCCGATTGCTTTTTCCCCGGAGAAGGGTAATGGGACCGGGCAGATCGATGAGGCGGAAGATAATATCATCTTCCTGGGTAAAGGTCATGATCTGCTCATTTTCGTGCTCATTCCTGCACACCACTACCTTGAGTTCCGGCAGGAGGCGGAGGTGTCTCCCCATCTTCAGGAGGTGGACATCATTGAGATCAAAATCGGAGTGGTATTTCATCAGATCCTTCATTCTCTGGGCGAATCCGGGGTCAGTAAGGAGGCATCCGCCAGCCGGGCAGGGATAGTCATTGATCCCGAAGTGAGCGGCGAGTTCAATCTGTGGTTTCCGCGAACGGCCCTGGATAGAGAGCAGCTTTTCCCGGTCAACCCATCCCTCCTTTTCTGGAATGGTGGGAGGCATGAGCTGGGCTGAGAGGGGCCGGAGGATTAAGCCATCCATGCCGGATTCCCGTTCAATAATCCTCATTGCATCCCTTCTCTGGGACATGGGTCTTTCTCCCAGGACTTCGCCGGTGATGAGAAAGCTCGCGCCGGTCTCTGCCATGTAGTT
>JAPLJA010000050.1 GCA_026388815.1 Pseudomonadota bacterium | reverse complement strand
CGAGGGTTTCAGTCCCCTTGAAGAGCATATGTTCCAGGAGGTGGGCAGTGCCGGTCATCCCGCTCCCCTCATCCACCGATCCAACCTTGAAGCAGATGGAGAGGGCAACTGTGGGAGACTGATGCCTCTCCACCATCAGCACTGTGAGCCCGTTCTCAAGGTCATATTCCTTCACCCTCTCGCTTAAGGTAAAGGGATGTGAAAGGGCGGGGAAGAGAATGAAAACTGCAAGGAGAAGCGCTGTGCTGAAAACCTTTTTCATCTTACCGTAACTCCCTAATCTCATCTCTTGTTAATCCGGATTATCGGGGCTCGGGAATTCCATGGTCACGCAGTGCCAGGCGCCTCCCGATTCAATGATCGTAGAGGCATCGATAGGGAAGATCGTTTTCCCCGGCAGGACCTGCCCGTATATCGCAGCAGCCTCTTCATCAGAGGGGATATTATAGATTGGGAGCAGTACCACATTGTTAATGATAATGGAATTCGTATAGGTCCTCACCACCGGCAGGACAAAATATTTGTAATAGACCTCAGGCTGGGGGAGTCTCACCACATTCCACGACTCTCCTGCGCCGTTCACTGAGCTTGTGAATAAATCAGCGCAATCTTCAAGGATCTGGTAATCCTTCTGGTCAGGGGCGTATTCTGCTATGAGGACAGTGTTTGCACTGACGATCTTCATGAACATATCAACATGACCGGTAGAATCCAGAGACGGGTCCTGGGGAACGATCTTCTCATGGGCCTGAAAGGCTGACATGATCCGTTCATCAACAGTGTCCTTATTAACGCCTTCGTTCCGGGAGTACGTGCGCTGTGAATACACAACGCACCCTAACCCATCATGGTTGAGGTTTCCGCCTTCCGTGTAGACTACCTTTCTGCTCTGACGGTTAACCCTCGGGACATCATATGTTCTGGCGATGTAGAGCGGAGTGTCATCATCATTCGGGCGGCTGTCATAGTAGTGGAAATCCGCCACACCCCATCCGTCACTCTGGTTATCGTAAATGTACTGGGGCCCGTAGTCCCGTATCCAGAATGAGTCCGTATCTTCTACCACCCACACGATGTGCTCCGTGCTTACCCCCTGCTGTCTCAGGTAAGCTTGGGCAGCGAACTCCTGAAAAGGGTTGTCAACCCACAGGTACAGGGTTACACCTGCGTTGAATGTCGCATCAATCATCTCTGCCCACCGCTCCCTCATGCTCTGCCAGTCAAAGGGCCAGCGCATTAACACTGCATCAAGCTTCTCAAATTCAGTGCCAGCCCTGTAGGAAGGGAAACCTTCTTTCCCCTGCGATTCTCTTTCCTTGATTGCTGGTGATATTTCATCATTCGCTGCGGGCGTTATCCCGAGCTTTCGGTAGACAGCGCTGACCAGTCTCTGTCCCTCTTCATCTGTCAGACCAATTTCCTCAAAGCGGCCGGCTTTCTTTAAAGCCTCGCAGAGTTCCTGTGCGCTCCTGTTCGTATGATAAGAAGGAGTGGTTTCTGCTTTCTCCACCTCATTCAGCATGAGTGCAAGATTGCCATAGCATTCTTTTCCCTTGCTTTTCCAGAAAGATTCTGACGAGGCATAAGCCGCAGGGGATGAAACGGTGAATGCAAAAATAAAGCACAGCGATAAGAATACGATCTTTCTCCAGTCAAATAACATGGCAGTCCTGCCTCCTGTTATAAATATCTCCCTCATCAATCAATAATTATGATACCATACTCTCCAATTTTCGGGCAACAAACTGTGCAAGATTCTTAAGGCAGCAGCAATGTCATTCTTCAAAAAGTACAGAGCATTATTTATCCTGATCCTCTCCCTAGCTTCTTTCTGTGCCGGCATCATGCTTGAAGAGCCTGCCATGATCCTGAGTCACGCTATCAGAATCTGCCTGGGGTGCATCGGCATTGGTTGAACGTCTCAGGCAACTCTCCCAGATATTTGCCACGGTGGTGTCAAATGCCTACCTCAAGGGCTTTACCACCGGGGTGATTTACCAGGGAAACCTGAAACAGGTCTGCAACCCCGGGTTTAACTGCTACTCCTGCCCGTCAGCCCTGTTTTCCTGTCCGATCGGCGCCATCCAGTTTATGGCAGCCTACGGGTCCTACCATGTCTCCTTTTATGCCCTGGGGTTTCTCTCCATCATCGGCACTATCGGCGGGAGGATTGTCTGCGGCTGGGGGTGCCCCTTCGGTTTCGTGCAGGACCTTCTCTATAAGGTAAAACTGCCCAAGAGAGATATTCCTAAATGGCTGGAAAACTTTAAATACCTTTTGCTGGTGCTTCTCGTCTTCATCATACCTTACGTCACCCTTGAACCCTGGTTCTGCAAGCTCTGCCCCACGGGGACGCTGGAGGCAGGAATTCCCCTCCTCAGCCTGAATCCCATGCTTCGCCCCTCTGCGGGGTGGTTCTTCGTGCTTAAAATGGCCATCCTGCTCTTCTTCCTCGCCTGGATGATGGTGTCATCAAGACCTTTCTGCCGCACTGCCTGTCCTCTCGGCGCGATCTATTCGCTCTTCAACCCGGTAAGCATCTTCCGTATCCGGGTAGATGAAGAGAAGTGCACCCCATGCGACATCTGCAGCCGCGAGTGCCCGGTATCACTGAATCTGAACGAGATTAAAAAGAATGCACGGGGGTGTGTGCGCTGCCTGCGCTGCACCGTCTGTCCGCACGGTGCAATTACCTTCGGGAAGGGTTAAATGGGCAGACACTCTTGTCTCTTGTTCATTAAGATCTCTGAAACAGTTGGTACGGGGTTCTGAGTGCGTACCAAGAATTTTTCGTTAACAATTCTTATCGAGCGGAACGGCCGCAAATTCGGTTGTCTGAGCTGCCGGAGGCAGCGAGTTCCGAATTTGCAGTGATGCGAGATTTAGATTTGTCGAAAAAATGTTGCGCAACGAAGAACCCTGTACTTTTCAGAGATCTCTCATTTGAACTTTGTCATTTGACAATTCTATTTGATCTTTACCTTCTTTGCCTTGTCCCCTTCTTTCGCTCTGTCAATCCTCTCAACCTCTTTTTCAATCATCGCTTTGAAGGCAAGAAGCATCTCCTTTTTTGCATTGAGGACGTGCTTTCCTGCTTCGGTTTTCGAGAGGACCGAGTACATCTTGTAGACAGGACATACGGGCGTCAGATCACACTTTTCTGCCATGGTCATCACCTCCAAAATTAACTTTTAGAACATTTCCGAGAAATTCGGCTTTTTTCAGTTTCAGTGAAGACAAAGCCCGGGGCAGGAGAATGTTTCTCTTGAAGTTCAGGAATTTGATGGTCAGCTCATCTCCATTCACCCAGATATCGAGATCTTCCTTGGTGGCAAAGGGGAGCTTCAAGTAGAGATCGTAGCAGCCATCTGAGCCTGTAATCTCCATGGGCTTTTCCTTGAAGAAGACGCTCGTCGGATCTTTATCTCCATAGATATCTTCTGCCATCCGCGAAAGCTGTTTCATTCCTATCACTTCCTGATCCCAGAATTTGCTCAGGAAGATTGGGAGGGGGCTGAAGGACGCTTCGACTTCCTTCATGTGCTTTGCCTGTATTTCCTTCCACTTGCGATAGTAAGGGTCTTTAATTTCCTCCGGCAAGATACGATTGGCAATCACTGCGTCAACTGAATAACCAAAGAGGTTGAGAAAGGTATATGCCCGCTGCGACTCTTTGATGACCATCTTTTCGGGATTCAGGACAATCCGGATGGAAGATATCTCCCGGTCAGTTAATACTTCCTTGATCCCGATGAGATTTTTATAGAGGCCTTCCATGCTGTCAAAGACATCATCAGTGGGGAGCGGCATATCCACGAAGCGCTGGGCCACCGGCCTGACCGCCTTGAATACCTTCCGCTCGATGTTGAAGATTTTCTCCATGTACCACTTGGCGATGTCCGGACAGGCAAGGAGCCGCAGGGTATCTCCCGTGGGCGCACAGTCAATGATCACCACGTCAAAATCTTCCTGGGCAAAACGGTTCTTCAGTTCAAGCAGGCTGAAAACCTCCTCCATTCCCGGGAAAACCGCCATCTCTTCAGCAATCAGGTTCTCCATGCCGCGATACTTCAGGAACTGCTGGATGAACCCCTGGATCGGCCCCCAGTTCTTCCTGATCTCCTCGTTGACATCGATCTCCTGGGCAAAAAGATTCTTTTTTATCAACGTGTCAACGGAGCCAATCTCCTTGTTAAACGAGTCAGCCAGGCTGTGGGCAGCATCGGTGCTGTAGACTTTGGTCTTATAGCCCAGGTCTGCACACCGCAGCGCAGTGGCAGCAGCAATGCTCGTTTTTCCCACTCCGCCTTTGCCGGTAAAGAGGATGATGCGCAACTCGTTGATCTCCCTAATAGTCAGAACTCAAAAGCCCTTTTGAATAGTGAGAATACAGGAGTCAGAATCCAGAATTAAGAATAAATACTTCTGACTACTGTTTCCTGACTTCTGAATTCTTATTTACATTATACCACGAAACTGACTTGTTGGCTCAAGGGAGTTGTGGGGGAGGTTTTTAACGCTGTCCGTGGTTACTTGTGGGGTGTGCTGGGCTGTTCCTCAATCGCTCCGGGGTCGAATACGGATAGCCTGTGGTGTAATGACAGCAAAGGCTTGCGATAACTCTGTGGAATGTTTCCTGAAGGTAGATGCAACTATTTCTGCCTTGCTCATAGGAGATAGTCCTGCCAACCGGATAAGGATAACTCCTTCCGCAAGGCGATGCTGACGAAATATCAACTCGCCAAAGTCCTTGTCAGCCGTTAAAAGCAAAGATGCCTCCTTGTTTGCCAGATTAAGAACGACATCATCGGAAATGCCTGCCTCCATCTCGGCAATGTAACGCACAAGATGGCCCTCTTGCCGGAGACGATCAACAATTTGATAATCCACACTCTCGTCTGCGAGGAAATTCATCCTGCCGTCTCAGCAGTCGGGTAAACCACATCAGCATGCAAGGCCTCGGCAGCAAACGCCAGAGCTGCCTGAACTGCCTCGCGGGTCAACCGGGGATGTGCCTGTAAAATCTGCTCGATGGTTTCACCGGCAGCCAGTTTTTCTAAAATCAGCTCGACGGTTATACGCGTCCCGGCTATGACGGGTTTACCCATCATCACTGCTGGATCTGATACGATTAATTTCTTTTGCATCTCAGACCTCCTCACTAAAGGCCATGTTACATAATATTTGCATCTCTGTATTTAATTTCATTTACTTCTTGAGGAGATGCATATTTAAAATATTACCACATATCGTTTCTTTAAAAAACCACATTTACACTGTCGCTGCACCTGTTTTCCTGTCCCCTTTTTCCCCCGTTAAATCGATTTGGGAACGGCGGGATTAGGGGGCTATAACCTTCTCTGCATTCAGCATCGTCTCCGCGATCTCATACATATTTGAAACCTTCCCGGCTTTCAGCTTATCCTTTACCTCAAAATAATTGAGGCAGGTGCCGCACACAAGGAGGTTCACCCCTTCCCTTTCCAGCTTATCCAGGCTTTCCAGAACCGGAGAGCCTTCAATCACAAGCTTCACCCCGCTGTTCATGAATATAATTGTTCCGGGTTTTGGGGTTGTCTCGATTAAGGTGTTGATAAAGGTCTTCATCAAGGTCTTGCCCAGTTCTTCACTCCCCTGCCCTATCTGGTCTGCAGCAATAAGCATCACTGTTCCTGTTTTGAGTTCGGACCCGCTTACAGGTGCATACTCTTTTCTGACATTGCCCCTGGTGATCGTCAGGTGGAAATTCCCGTTCTTCTCCGCTTTCTCAACCTTGCATCCCTGACTTTCGGCGAAACGGGAGACATTCTCCTTTGCTGCAACGTTATCGACAATCACCTCAATGATCCCTTCTTTCATGCCTTCCAAGGTCTTCTTGGTCTCTATTACCGGCTGAGGGCATGATAACCCGCGGCAGTCAATTGTCTTCATTTGCCTTTCCTTTCCAGATGATGAATAGATTCTATCTTTACCTTGTTGCTTTCAAGAATTTTTGCTATCCTTGCTTCCTCTTCACATTCGAACTTCAGCGCAACCCCGCAGTCTGAGCTGATCTCGCGAGGAACAGTGATCATGCTGATCGTGAACCCCTCTTCCATAAGGACTTTCTCTGCCCTCAGTGCCTGGTGAACCGTGAAGAAGGTTATGATGCACCTCTCCTCCTTGTTCATTAGGTCATTTCCCTGACTTTACTTACTGCGTTCAAGGCTTTCCGTACTTCATCTTCTGTATTAAAGTATCCGAGGCTGAACCTTACCGTGCCCTGAGGAAAGGTCCCAATTGTCCTGTGAGCGGCAGGTGCACACTGAAGGCCGACTCTGCACATGATTTCAAATTCTCTGTCAAGGAGATAAGCTACCTGAGCAAGGTCTTTTTTCTGAAGCCTGAAAGAACAGATGGCTATCCTGTTTTCAGCGTCTTCCGGTCCATACACTTCTATCCCTTCTATCTGTTTCATCCCCTCGATGAGCATACG
>JAPLJA010000018.1 GCA_026388815.1 Pseudomonadota bacterium | reverse complement strand
CCGTCCTTTTCGGGTTGAGAATCTGGATCTGCTTCCCTGCCCGGACTTTGACGGGCTTTCCCTCGATGACTATTTTATTCCGGAGCGCGTTCTGCCGTATGCCCTCGGCAAAGGGTGCTACTGGAACCGGTGTCATTTCTGCGAGATCCCCTATATCAACAATCTCCCGGGGACGGAATATCGGCTGCGGGATGTGAAGAAATCCGTTGACCACCTCGAGGAGCTCTCTTCACGATACCAGACACCGTATTTTCAGTTCACCGATGAATCCTGTTCGCCGGAGCTTTTGTCTGAATTGGCAAGCGAAATTATCCGCCGCAGGCTCCATATCCGCTTTCTCTGCTACGCCCGTTTTGACAAAGGCTTTACCGGAAAGGTATGCAGGCATCTCCATGAGGCAGGCTTGAGGAAGCTGATGTTCGGTCTCGAATCCGGCTCTCCCGGTATGCTGAAAAAGATGAATAAAGGGATCACGGTAAGACAGGCGGAGAAGATCATGGAGAACTGCTTTAAAGCAGGAATCCATTTCCGGCTCTTTGCCATTGTCGGCTTCCCTGATGAGACAGAAGAAGAGGCCCTGGAGACCTTCGAGTTTTTTAAGAGGAACCTCCACTATCTCAAATCCCCTTTCAACACATTTGAGATTAATAGATTCCATCTTGATCGGCATTCCTGCTATAACCGGCAACGGGATAAGTTCGGGATAAAAGTAGTGGAGGAGTATGAAGCTGATTTCAGCCTGGGAGGCTGGAAGTTTGAAACGGAAAAAGGGATGGATGAAAAGACGGTAAACAATCTGCTCAAGAAGATGAATGAGGAGCTCTACTATCTCGCTGATGGAGAGAAGAAATATTCCGGGTGGGAGGAATATTCACTGCTGGTAATTGATAAGCTGGTGAAAAAGTAGGGTTCAAGGGGTCAAGGAGTCGAGGATTCGAGTAATAGAACCCCTATCGTCAATTTCATGCAACGAAAGAAAGGGCTTGACCTGAAATGACGATAGCGTATATTCTACATAAGTAAAACGCAGAGCGTGAAAACTTGGGCTCGCGAAGCATGCCATCTGCCATACATCTCTGCATTCTCTTGCCACGCATCTGCCCGAAGGCAGTTATGATATCCGGACAGTTTAGGAATTGCTCGGCCATAAGGACGTGAAGACGACTTTGATCTAAACAAACATTCTGAACCGGGGATGGAAGGGGATCAAGGATAATATGGTCTCTCTCTAAATGAATAGAGCTTTGCGTCTTAGGAGGAAACCATATAAACAATAGTTCGGAAACAAAGAAGAGGGGGAATTTAGAATGAAAACAAGAATCATGAGATATCTTTGGGTATCATTCCCCATTGGGATATTTATAATTGGGTTTTTCGTTTTAGATCAAATTACGACATTTCTTCCCCGGGTGGAGGCGGGGGTTGAAGCTATTGGAACAATTTCTACAAGGAGTCCTTCTGGAGAAAACTATGTTTTTGCGATCACTAACTTGGTTTTTCCTAAAGGAGGCGGCTTCTTTACTGATGCTTTGATGGAGGGTACCGGTCAATTTCTATATCAAAAAGGCAAAGACCGACTTTTGCTCACTGCTCACAAGATTGTTTCCTTAAATGCCAACAAGCTCGTCTTGAAGATTAACGATAAGCGTTGGGAATGCCAAATTAATAGGAAGACTTTTTGGGATAAATTAGGTCTCGCTTTTCAAAAGGATTCTAAGGTTAGTGACGAAACTCTCTTTTGTGACGGAACGAAAAAAACGGAATGGAGCAATTTAAAGCCGGGCGATATGGTCATCGTTGTTTCTCACATAGAAAATATTCACACTGCATCAACCGTACGAAAAGGTTTCCTATTGGTCAAGACCGGTCACTCTTTTACAGAAGCTCCTAATGAAAAGAGCTATACACCTGTTGATTATGAGTGTTCAGGACGTTAAATAGATAACGGGTTGAGTTCTTGCCTAACAAGCGCATGTACATCGACGTGGTATTCCGCTACGCTCCAGACCACGCGGGTGATGCGCAGTGTTGGGCAGCAGCGAAGCGGAGAAGAGCGATCAAAAAAGATGAAGCTCCGCCGTATTAGGAAGCCCATTCTGTCTGCAGGCAAGAAAGGAGAAATGTAGTCATGCTAATCAGAGCTATCCCTTTATTTTTGGTCTTTGGCCTTTGCTTTATAACAGTTAGAAAGTTAGTGCTGTTTGCTGTGGTGTTCGTTCTTTCTTTCTGCCTACCTACGACGTGCCTATCACAGGAAAAAGACAGAGTATATAGTTTAATTCAAAACCTGAAAAGTAATAGCGCCACAATATATGGCCGTTCACAAGCAGCGAAGGCTCTTGGAGAGATAAGGGATATTCGTGGCGTTGAGCCTTTAATCGTAGCACTGAAGGATGAGACTTATGTCGTTCGAGAAGCAGCAGCATGGGCTCTTGGAGGGATAAAGGATATCCGTGCCGTTGAGCCGTTAATTGCAGCCCTGAATTCTGTTAAGCGCCAGCCTGTAGCATGGGCTCTTGGAGAGATAAAGGATATCCGCGCCGTTGAGCCGTTAATTGCAGCCCTGAAGGATGAAGCTAGGGAACACGGAGTGTACACGCACGATATAGGGGATGCCCTTGTAACAATAGGGCGGCCAGCCGTTGAACCTTTAATAACGGCCCTGGGGGATGAGAGATCAGGCGTTCGCGTAGTAGCGGCAAGTGCTCTTGGAGAGATAAAAGATATTCGTGCAGTGAAGCCTTTAATCACAGCCGCCCTTAACGATAATAGTTCAGACGTTCGACTGTATGCAACAAAAGCACTTGAAAAAATGAAAGATGCCCGTGTTGAAATCCTTCAGCCATTGCTTGTTGCGCTTAAGAACCCAAACTCTGTTACCAGGATTGGCGCAGCGAAAACACTAGGAGAAATAGGGGACACTGACGCAATCGATTCACTGATGGCTTCGTTGGGTGACGGGGATGCGAATGTCCGGAAGGAGGTAGCCCAGTCACTCATAATGATAGGGGCCAAGTCAGATGAGACATTTGTTGTAAGTATGGCCGATAATACGGGATCTTGGGAAACGTGGGTTAGAATGGCATGGCAAAAAGGTGCGGTAAAGGATGCCCGTATTGTCAAGGAGTTGAATAAGTCGCTGAAGATTAGGGATGCTGCGGTTGTAGCAGGTGCTTATCCCTTTTTTATCCGTAATGGCGAGAGAGGTTCTGAATCTATACTCGTTGAAGCATTAGAAAAATTTGGTAATGAAGTGATGGCGTTTGACTTCTTAAATTGCGGAAATGCTGAACTAAGAAATGCATCTGAAATATGGGCAGTAAAGAAGGGCTATAAGATCAAACAGTGGCAAGGTAGTGGAGGAACAGGCCCTATCTGGGGCAGCAGTCGATAAAGGTAGGAAAATAGGGACAGCTGTACTAGCTCAATAATTCGGTAACTCTTTGCAACTTATCAAAAGGCGTTTCATAATTCAAGCCCCCATGTCTTCTGAGGTGATTATATTCGAACAGAAAATTACCAGAGGATTTCTAGGGACATGAGGATTTCTAGGGACATAACACTTAATTACATAAGGCTGATTTCAGCCTGGGAGGATGGAAAATTGAGACAGAAAAGGGGATGGATGAAAAGACGGTGAACACCCTGCTCAAGAAGATGAACGATGAACTCTACTACCTGACGGATGGGGAAAAGAAATATTCCGGGTGGGAGGAGTATTCACTGCTGGTGATTGATAAGCTGGCAAAGCAATGAACAAAGAGCAAAATCTGCCTGTTTCACCTGCCAATCTTTCTTGACATATCATCATTCTTCTCTTATAAATTTTAGAAGATACATAAGATAGATAAAAAATAAGTTAGTTTGCCTCTAATTTAATCTGGAACACAGGTATTT
This sequence comes from Pseudomonadota bacterium, assembly GCA_026388815.1. GTDB lineage: Bacteria > Desulfobacterota > WTBG01 > JAPLJA01 > JAPLJA01 > JAPLJA01. The sequence continues at coordinate 2,338 of JAPLJA010000018.1, read as the reverse complement.
TCATGCTCAAGACGTTATTATGCGCTGTCATGCTCTTACAGATGCAAGAGCAACCAACAGGCACTTTAGTTGTAATAGTACCAACTAAAGATGGTTTGATAGCTGCTGCTGACAGTAGAAGCACTTTTTCAGGAAAATATTTTGATATAGCCAAAAAGCTTAATATTCTATCAGGGTTGAACACAATATTCAGTATAACTGGAAGGTCCGATTTTTTTCCATCACCACCACCGGGTGTTGATTTAGAAGAATGGTTAACTAAAACGCCAAAATTGTATAGCGGCAATCTTGTAGTTGAACAATATCTTCGAGAGCATAAGCTGAAGTCACTGAATGATGCCCATCTCAAAAAGCTCGCTGAACACTATGTCGCTTCTTTGAATGACTTTTTCTCAAATCGCCCCGATGCACCATATCCATATCAAGGGAAAGAATTGTGTTTAGTAATAATCGGTCAGTACAATCCCAAGTCGCGACAATCATTGTTGGCCACATTTTTAGTATCGGTTACAACTCAAGGCACGGCAGAATATTACGGTTTATTAATACAAACCTACAAAAGGAATGACGAAGTAAAATACCGAGGTTTTGGAGAAACTAATTATTGTAATAAGCAGGTTCTTGAAGGCCCGGGAAAGAAGTTTCTTGATAAAGAATTCTTTGATATTCTTCAAAGGGCAAAAAGGATTTCCCAACTCGGTTACTCTGAGGGTGCTTTTCTTGCAAGTTCAATAATTACTGCGGCATCAAAAATGGCTGAAATAGTTCCTCCTCCATCAGGAATTGGCGGGAATGTTCAAGTAATATTAATTGATGGGAAGAGCAAACAAGGCTATAGAGAGCTAAAAGAAGGAAGGGACTTTAGGCTAACTAGAGTTGGAAATTAGGGACGGGTCAACATTTTTATGGAAGTCACAGTGTCAGGTCTTGACTTGTGACTTTAGATCACTACAGGGCAAGAGATGTTACACAACGTAGGGATAACTGTGTCAGGTCTTGACGGAGCAATTAGGCACTTCCCATAATTTTATTAAGCAAGAGGCTGTCCCAAGACTCCTCGAACCCTGTTATCCTTCAGCACTTTCCAACGTCTTATCCACGATCTGAATCTTCGCCTTCTTTTTCAGCTGGTTCACATAGTCTGCAAGAATTGTAATCCCTCTCTGGTTATCAAGCTCTTGCTTGAGGTCGTCTTTTACCTCTTCAAACGTCAGGAGGTCTCCCCCTCCTCTTTTTTTATGGACCTTGATGAGATAAAAACCATCTTCAGTTCTTGCCACTTCACTTACCTGGTTTACCGGGGTTTTAAAAGCGGCAATCTCAAGGTAAGGATGGAGTCCCCCCCTCCTCACTTTACCGACGTATCCACCCTGGCTGGCGTTGGGTAATTCTGAATATTTTTTTGCAAGCTCTGCAAAATCCTCTCTGGACTTCCTTAACTTCTGAACCTTTTCTAAAGCCTCTTTCTTTTCTTTTTCTGGTGCGAACTGATTGCACTTGATGAAGATGTAGCTGATCTCCACATATTCAGGTGTCACAAATGTATTCTTATTTTCCTCATAATAAGTCCTTACCTCCTCCGGGGAGGTGTCTTTCCTCAACGATTCGACCTTTTGCGCTGCCACCTTGTTTACGGTCATGTCATAGATGAGCTGTTTTTTGTATTCGTCCAGAGTGATTCCGGACATGACTAACGAGGCCTTAAAGTGGCCCTCTGACGGAAAACCCGCCATGCACTTCTTGAGTACCTCTTCCATCTCTTTTTCGCTCACCGTGATCTTTAATTTTTTTGCTTCCTGAAAGAGGAGCTCCCTTTCGATGAGTTTCTGGAGGGCAAATATTTTCATCTTCTGGTCAATACCGCTCTTGCCGCTGGTCTTACCATCACGCCGCATCCCTTCGGTTTTCATCCCTGCCTTAACTGCCTCAGCAGCGTTTTCAAGCTGGAACTGGTTTATCTCTACACCGTTCACCTTTGCAACCAACGTTTTCTTCATCTCGTTCATCGGATTCATCTTTTTCCATCCTCTTAGTTATATAAATATAACAGTTGCTTTCATTGTTCATTATAGCATGTATCTAAAGAATTTTCTTGACGCCCACTATTTAAAATAATATATTGAGATATGTCAATATGTTTATAAGTAAATGTGGAGGATGGGATGAGGAACCTTTTAAATATCTTCAAGGCACTCTCTGATGAAACGAGGGTCCGGATACTGAAGCTTCTGGAAGGCGGTGAACTCTGCATCTGCAAGATCATGGAGGTGCTGGAAATGAAGCAGTCCCGCGTTTCCCGCCACATGGGAATACTTAAGAATGCGCGGCTGGTTAAGGA
>JAPLJA010000264.1 GCA_026388815.1 Pseudomonadota bacterium | reverse complement strand
CTGGGGATATGCCCAGGAAGAACTCGATCTGCCCCCCGCTGGCGAGAAGAGAGAGGAAAAAGTGGCGATCGTGGGAGCCGGCCCGGCTGGCCTTTCCGCCGCTTTCTACCTTGCCATCGCCGGTTATCAGGTTACCATCTTTGAAGCCTTCTCAGAGCCGGGGGGGATGATGGCATGGGGGATCCCTCCCTATCGGCTCCCCCGGGAGATCCTCAAAAAAGATATCGAATTCATTCAGCGCTTGGGAGTGGAAATAAAGACCAATACCCCCATCGGGCCTGAACTCACACTGGACGATCTCTTTAGCCAGGGTTTCAGCGCCCTTTTCCTTTCCGTTGGGGCCCAGAAGAGCATGAAATTGGGCATTGAAGGAGAGGATGCAGAAGGGGTGATCCACGGGTTAGATTACCTGAGGGCGGTTCATGGAGGCCGCGAGGTTTCCCTGGGCGAGAGAGTGGCAGTCATCGGTGGAGGGAATGTCGCCATCGATGTGGTTCGGACCGCTGTTCGCAAGGGCTCAAAGAAGGTCTTTATCATCTATCGCCGGAGCCGGGAAGAGATGCCTGCCCTTGAAGAGGAGGTGCTCGAGGCTGAAGAAGAGGGGATTGAAATCCATTACCTGGCAGCACCGAAGCGAATCATAAAGAGAAACGGAAAGGTTGCCGGGATCGAATGCCTCCGCATGGAGCTGGGTGAGCCTGATGAGAGCGGCCGGAGGAGACCGGTTCCCGTTGAAAACTCAGAATTTACCCTGGAAGTGGATTCGGTGGTGCCAGCCATTGGCCAGTCCACTGACTTATCTCTCCTTTCCCAAGGTGCGGCGTGGAATGTCTCCAGGAGAGGGACATTAGAGATTGATCCCCTCACCTATGCCACCGGCATTCAGGGAATATTTGCAGGTGGTGATATGGTAACCGGTCCGGCAACCGTAGTGGAAGCGGTAGGTGCCGGCAGGGAAGCAGCCATTTCTATCGCCCGCTATCTCGAGGGGATTGATCTCACTGAGGGGAGAGAAAAGAAGCTCCCCGAAGTGGAGTTGCAGCCCAAGGAGGTGGCCAAGAGCCCCCGCCATGTTCCAGCACGGCTCGATGTTCAGGAAAGGATACGTGGTTTTCAGGAGGTGCAGCAGGGCTTTCCTGAAGATATAGCCGTGGCTGAGGCACAGCGCTGCCTCAACTGCGGGATCTGCAGCGAATGCCTCCAGTGTGTGGACGCATGTATGGCTCATGCCGTGAATCATGAGATGACTGAGAAACACCTCGCCCTCCAGGTGGGATCCCTCGTCCTCTCACCGGGCTTTGATGTTACCGACCCTCTGATACGGGAGGAGTACGGGTACGGACATTATCCGAATGTGATTACCAGCCTGGAGTTCGAGAGGATACTTTCAGCAACCGGTCCCTATCAGGGCCACATCCGCCGTCCTTCCGATCAATCGGAGCCGGAGAGGGTTGCCTGGATCCAGTGTGTTGGCTCCCGGGACGAGTCCCACGGAAAAGGCTACTGTTCGTCAGTCTGCTGTATGTATGCCACCAAAGAGGCCATCATTGCCAGAGAGCACAGCCCTGTAATTAAGCCCACCATTTTCTACATTGACATTCCCGGTATATCCGGTGTCAGATTTCCAAAGTGGTGGAAAAGCCAAAATCGAAAAATCTCATCCTTGCCTACATTGATGAAGATGGAAAGGTGGTAGAGGAAGAGTTCGATCTCATCGTACTCTCCGTGGGCATGTCTCCCTCTGAAACCTCCCGTACCTTGGCTGAGACCCTGGGGCTTGAGCTGGATTCTTATGGTTTCTGTGCGACCGATCCCTTAACGCCGGTCAGGACTTCCCGCCCAGGAATTTATGTCTGCGGTGCCTTTCAGTCTCCCAAGGATATTCCAGAGACGATCTCTCAAGCGAGCGGAGCGGCGGCTCTTGCCTCAGAGATTCTTGCCAGGAGTAGAGGGTCGTTGGTAACCCAGGAGGTATTTCCCCTTGAACGGGATACCCAGGAGGAAGAGCCGAGGATCGGAGTTTTTGTCTGCCACTGTGGAATAAATATCGGGGGAGTGGTTGATGTCCCGTCAGTGAAAGAGTACGCCCGTACCCTTCCCTCCGTTGTCTATGTTGACGAGAATCTTTATACCTGCTCGCAGGATACCCAGGCCAAGATGCGAGAGGTTATCAAGGAAAACCAGCTCAATCGGATTGTGGTTGCCTCCTGTTCACCCCGGACCCATGAGCCCCTCTTTCAGGAAACCATCAGGGAAGCCGGGCTCAATAAATACCTCTTTGAAATGGCAAATATCCGGGATCAGTGTTCCTGGGTTCACATGGATAAAAAAGAGGAAGCTACCAGGAAGGCCAAGGATCTCGTCCGCATGGCAGTGGCCAAGGCACAATTTTTAGAACCCCTCCATGAGCAGGAACTTCCTATTAATAAAAGGGCGCTGGTGGTGGGGGGCGGTGCATCCGGGATGGTGGCTGCCCTGGGGTTGGCTTCCCAGGGGTTTGAGGTTGTTCTCGTAGAGAGGGAAAAGGAGCTGGGAGGGAATCTGCGGCGCCTCTACTATACCATTCATGGCAATGGGGTGCAGGAGTACCTGAGTTCTCTGATTGAGAAGGTTCAGAGCCATCCCGCTATTCAAGTGGTCCTCGATGCGGTGATTGTCGACTTTACAGGATTCAAAGGGAATTTCAAGACCGGGATCATGTCCGGTCCATCCATGGCTTACCGCCAGATTGAACACGGGATTGCCATCATTGCTACCGGGGGAGAGGAATACAAGCCGGGAGAGTACCTCTACGGACAGGACGAGCGGGTCGTGACCCAGCAGGAACTGGAAGGAAAAATTGGCCGGAAGGAGATTGACCTATCAGCCGTCACAGATGTGGTCATGATTCAATGTGTTGGCTCCCGAATTCCCGAGCGGCCCTACTGCAGCCGGGTATGCTGCAGCACTGCCATTAAGAATGCCCTGAAGATAAAGGAGAAAAACCCTCAAGCCAATGTTTTTATCCTCTACCGGGATATCCGGTCGTACGGCCTTCTCGAGGATTACTACACTCAGGCACGAAAGGCAGGGGTGATTTTCGTCCGTTATGACCTGGAGAACAAACCGGGGGTAACCGATGAAAAAGGAGGTCTCACGGTTTCCGTCTATGATCCTGCCCTAAAAGAAAAGGTCACCCTCAATCCTCAGCTGCTGATTTTGAGCAGTGCCATCATTCCTCGGGAAAATGACGAGCTGGCATCGTTGATGAAATTACAGCGGACCCCGGAGGGCTTTTTCCTGGAGGCCCATATGAAACTGAGGCCCGTGGATTTCACCTCTGAAGGTATGTACCTCTGCGGGCTTGCCCATTCACCGAAACCTCTGGACGAGAGTATTTCCCAGGCGGCTGCAGCGGTCTCCCGGGCCTGTACCCTGTTGTCCCATGATACCATCAGGGTGGGAGGTGTGGTGGCAACGGTGGATGAGGAAAAGTGCGCTGCCTGCCTCACCTGTGTCCGGGTTTGTCCGTATGATGTACCGTTTATCAATGAAGAGGGGGTAGCCCAGATTGACAGCGCCCGTTGTCAGGGGTGCGGAAGCTGTGCCTCTGAATGTCCTGGGAAGGCGATCGAGCTTCAGCATTTTACCGATGAAGGAATGATCGCAAAATCAATTGCCTTGCTGAAAAGGGATGCAGCATGACAGACTTTCAGCCTGATATTGTTGCCTTCTGCTGCAACTACTGAGCGTATTCTGCAGCGGACCTGGCAGGTTCGATGAGGCTCTCTTACCCGACGAGTGTGAAGATTATCCGGGTCCCCTGTACCGGGAAGGTGGATGTCCTCTATCTTCTGAAAACTTTCCAGAGCGGAGCCGATGGGGTGTTTGTGGCTGCGTGCATGGAAGGTGACTGCCACTACCTCACGGGAAATCTCCGGGCTCGAAAGCGGGTGGAATATGCCAAGAAGATTCTCGATGCAACGGGGATCGGGGGAGAGCGTCTGGAGATGTACAACATGTCTGCCGCAGATGGTCCCAGGTTTGTGAAAGTGGCAAACGAGATGACGGAGCGGATCAAGACCCTGGGACCCAATCCGGTAAAAAGATTCCAGGTTACTAACGTGCAAGAGAAACCGCGTGAGGAGATGTGCCCATGATTATCGGGAGCGGAAAGCCAATCAAGGATATCCTGGCCATGATCGAAGGCTGCACCAAGATCCTCATCATTGGTTGCCGGGGCTGCGTGACTGTCTGCTCGGCCGGGGGTGAGAAAGAAGTGGGGATTCTCGCCTCAGCCCTCACCATGGCCAGACAGCAGGAGGGGAAGCCCATAGAGATCAAGGAGTTGAGCCTTGAACGGCAGTGTGACCCCGAATATCTGGAACAGATTCGAGGCGTGGTGGATGAGTATGAGGCTATTGTCTCCGTCGCCTGCGGGGCAGGGGTTCAGTTCGTGGCGGAGAAGTATCGGAAGATCCCGGTATTCCCGGGAATCAACACCAATTTCATCGGGGTTACCGAGGAACAGGGAGTATGGACAGAGCGTTGCCAGGCCTGCGGAGATTGCAAGCTTCACTTGACCGGCGGCATCTGCCCGATTGCCCGCTGTTCCAAGAGCCTGCTGAACGGGCCGTGCGGTGGTTCGGCACAGGGAAAGTGCGAAGTGAATCCGGAGGTGTTATGCGGCTGGCAGTTGATTTATGACAGGCTGAAAGAACTGGGGAGGTTAGACCTGCTGGAGGTCATTATCCCCATCAATGACTGGTCTACCAGCCGGGATGGAGGGCCGCGAAAGATTGTCCGAGAGGATTTGAAACTATGACATCAGACAGTCGCTTAGAAAAAATATTAGAGCGGGGTGAGTTTGCCGTCACGTCCGAGTGCGGTCCTCCGCGGGGGGCTGATCCGGAGGTTATCCGGAAAAAGGGGGAGCTCATCAAGGCAGCAGTTGATGCGATCAACATCACTGATAACCAGACCTCGGTCGTGAGGATGTCGAGCTTCTCCTCCTGCGTCATTCTCAAACAGTTGGGAATCGATCCCGTTTTGCAGATGGTAACCAGGGACCGTAATCGGATTGCCCTGCAGAGCGATCTCTTGGGTGCCTCAGCCCTGGGGATCAATAACGTCCTCTGCCTCACCGGAGACCATCAGAAGTTTGGGGATCACCCTACTGCCAAGAATGTCTACGATCTGGATTCTATCCAACTCATTCAGACCGTGAAACGGATGCGGGACGAGGGTAAGTTTTTAGGGGGCGATGAGCTGAAGGGGGTTCCCAGATTCTTCATTGGTGCGTCGGCCAACCCCTTTGCTGACCCCTTTGAGTTCCGGGTGGTCCGTTTGGCAAAGAAGGTGGCAGCCGGTGCCCAGTTCATCCAGACCCAGTGCATCTTTAACCTGGATCGCTTCCGCAGATGGATGGAGCAGGTGCGGGATCGGGGCCTCCACGAAAAGGTTCACATCCTCGGGGGTGTAACCCCCATGAAATCGTTAGGCATGGCAAATTATATGAAGAAGGAGGTTCCGGGGATGGATGTCCCTGATGAATTGATTGCCCGGATAAAGGGAGTGGATAAAGAGAAACGGGCTGAAGAGGGCATCAAGATCTGCGTGGAAACCATCAAACAGCTCAGGGAAATAGAGGGAGTGCACGGTGTGCACATCATGGCAATTGAATGGGAGGAGATGGTTCCCAGGATCGTGGAAGAAACTGGTTTACTCCCTCGTCCTCAGACAGGGTGATTCAAGGGGAGAGGGATGGAAACTGAATGGAGTAAT
>JAPLJA010000154.1 GCA_026388815.1 Pseudomonadota bacterium | reverse complement strand
ATAAAAAAGATGATGGGAGCTGACGGCATTATCCTCGGCTCGCCTACCTACTTTACTGACATTACGCCGGAAATGAAGGCGCTGATCGACAGGGCAGGGCTGGTAGCCAGAGCTAACAAAGATATGTTCAGGAGAAAGATCGGTGCTGCGGTGATTGCAGTGCGCAGGGGAGGGGCAACCCATGCCTTTGACACCATCAATCACTTTTTCCTGATTGAGCAGATGATTATCGCCGGTTCCATCTACTGGAACATGGGTATAGGCCTGGATAAGGGCGACGTGGAGAAAGACGAAGAAGGCATCAGGACTATGAAGGTTCTTGGTCAGAATATGGCGTGGCTACTGAAGAAGTTAGCAGGCTGCTGAAAAATGTTCATCTGCGGCGTTCCCCTTGTCCTTCGTCGTTGCGGAGGTACAAAAAACGTTTGGTCCGTCTTCGGATAAAAACCTTACCGCAGGAGCGGCCTTCGGTCTTATTCAGGATTTCGGGCGCCTTGCATCTGAGCATTTTTGATCAGCCTTACAAAAGTGGCCTTTTCAGCACCCTGTTACATAGATGAACAGGACAAATAAAGGATTAAGGAGTGATAACATGAAAACTAAAATGATATGTGTCATAGGGGCGATTTCATTTTTCTTCTTTGTCCCTCCCGTATCTTCAAGTGCAGCCCAGTCCTATTTATTAATACCGTTTGAAACGATTGCTCAGGGAGATATCAGCTATTATAACTACGGTGACTCTGGGTTTAAGGGGGCAGACCTGCTCATAAAGGATGAACGTGCCTGGGCATGGTTCTGGGAAATGCATACGGCAGGAATAGAGCCTCAGCCGCCCGTGCCTGCTATTGATTTTATCAGAGAGATGGTGATCGTTGCGATCCTCGGATACCAGTCTTCAGGCGGCGGTCCTGGCGTTACCGTCCTTGAGGTCGCACATGAGGCACCATCCAGGGCTCTGCACGTAGTTATCGGGGAGAACGAAAACCCCGGTCCTCTCACCGTCATTACCAACCCGTTCCATATCATTAAACTGAAAAGGACCGGCGCAACCTCAGTTGCATTTGATCATAAGAAATTTGAGTAGCTGAATTGAAACTCGTCACCCATGAAGAACAAGACAGCCCCTGAAAAATACGCACGCTATGCCCTAACACTCCTCCTGTCAGTCAATATGCTCAATTACGTTGACCGTCAGGTGCTCTATGCGGTATTCCCTCTTATTAAGAGTGATTTTCATTTATCAGATACTGAACTCGGTCTCCTGGGGAGTGCCTTCATGGTTTGCTACATGGTATCAGCACCGGTCTGTGGCTGGCTGGGAGATCGTTTGAGCCGGGTAAAGGTTGCCTCCTGCGGCTTGATACTCTGGAGTGTAGCAACAAGTCTCTCCGGCTTTGCTACTGGGTACCGTCCGCTCTTCGCAGCGCGGACCGCAGTAGGTGTTGGCGAGGCGAGCTTCAGCACCGTATCTCCGGGGCTTCTTTCAGATTATTTCCCCGCTGATGTACGCGGCAGGATTCTCTCCTGTTTTTACCTGGCAATCCCCGTGGGAAGCGCGCTCGGCTACCTGCTCGGAGGGATACTCGGACAGAGCTTTGGATGGCAGGCAGCATTTTTCATGGTGGGAATACCAGGATTGATTCTTGCCCTCCCGGTATGGCTTCTTCAAGAACCAGGACGGGAAAGCAGGGGAAAAACAATTCGTGAGTACGGCGGCAGAAAGTCTGGAGCAGGATATACTTCACTATTCAGAAACAGATCCTTCATCACCAACACACTTTCCATGTCTGCCATGACGTTCGCTCTTGGGGGCCTCGCTCAGTGGATTCCGACGTTTCTCTGCCGGGTCCATAACCTCGGCGTAGCGAAAGCGAACACCATATTCGGAATTATAACCGTTGTTGCCGGCATCACCGGTACGCTCACCGGCGGGTGGCTCGGTGACCGCATGCAGAAAAAGAGTGCCGGGGGTTATCTACTCGTTTCCGGATGGGGGTTCCTGATCGGGATACCATTCGCAGTCTATGGCCTGATGACACCGTCACTTATCCAAAGCATCGGCGCAATGCTTTTTGCCGAGTTCTTCCTTTTCCTGAATACAGGTCCGCTCAACACGGTTATTGTGAACGTTACTTCACCGGCTGTCCGTGCCATGGCCTTTGCAGTTAACATCTTTTTTATCCATGCCCTGGGGGATGCCATATCGCCGGCTGTACTCGGGTGGCTTTCAGACCTCTGGGGCTTGAGAAATGCGCTCATGCTTGCGCCGCTCTTTATTCTCATGGCAGCTTTTTTCACTTTTCTATGCAAGCGGTATATTGAGAAGGATGTCCGCGTGGCAGAAGGACAGTAGATGTTCTACGAGCTTCTCAGGGTTATTTTCACAATGTACTTTCGTGCTTTCCATTCGCTGGAAATTACCGGGAAAGAGCATATTCCTGCTGACGGCCCGGTGATTCTCTGCGCCAATCACTCAAGCTACTTTGACTCTATGCTTGTAGGCCTCTCTACGAGAAGAAAGGTCAGGTTCATCATTTATGATGTTTATTACCGTCATTGGTTTCTGGGCCCTTTTATACGGGCTCTGAATGCCATCCCGGTTACAGTAGATAGTATCAATAAAGAGGCCATGAAGAAATCCCTTGCCGTTCTCAAGGGCGGAGGTGTAATCGGGATTTTCCCGGAAGGAAGGCTGACCAGAACCGGCCTTATAGGACCTCCAGAGCGGGGTGCCGCACTGCTGGCTGCCTTAGGCACTGCCACTATAGTTCCTATAACCATCAACGGGGCTTTTTCTGTATATCCGAAAGGGAGAAAGCTACCGAAGCCTTCAGGGAAAATAACGGTGGAAGTTCATCCTCACATTACCGTGGATGCTACAAGAAGACGAGAAGAAGGTTATTTAAGAAGTATAGCTGACAAATTGATGGGAATAATAGAAAGTAGTCTCTTGTAAATTTAGCCACTCTCCATAATTTATTGACACGTCTATTTTTATATAGTAGAAATCTATCGAATTGAAGCCCTTCATTAACCCCGTAAGGGGAGAGAGGAAGGCAATGCTATAAGAAATCAAAATATCCCCTATTTCTTCGGAAATGGGGTTTTTTATTGATGCGAGGATTTTTATTTACCAGTATGAGCCTGATGTTTTATGGCTGCGTTTAAGAATTGTTGACGTAACGAAATAAAAATAGGGGGGGGAGATGCCGAAAACTGCCAAGAAAAAAGAAGAGTGGATTTATTCACTAAAGAAAAAAATTCTTACAAATTTATTGGCAATAATGACGCTCTCAATTATGACAGTAATGGTATTTATTGTCTTAATGGTTAAGAGTTGCTTGAATGATTACAGTCGTGTTTCGACACAAGAGATGAGCAGCGTAATAAAATCAAGCTTAAAAAACCTCATGTTAATGAGGAACGCAGATATGATACAGAAGACCCTTGAAAATTAAAGTCGACACTCGATCATTGAGTGTATTGATTATAGCACGTTATAACATCAGTCCAGGTTGCTGTGCCAGCCACATAGGCATTATAATTTACAATCACATCGTTCCAGGAAGAACATTCAGATGCCAGTACAGGTGCAGTCAGGGTGGCAGTCATGGTAGGTCCTGAATCGCTGATGCTGGTTATGCTCACATTGCTGGGGCTTCCGCTATAGAGGTTGCTGTTAGGTAATGAGGTGGCAGTAAAAGACGTATTATTTGTGGTTCCGGGATAGGGATCACCCGCATCTCCATTACTAAGTTTCTTTTCAAGTTGCCAGAGATTATCAGCCTGGACAAGGGCGACGTGGTAATGTAAAAGAGGGCAGAGAAGTTTACCCGGATAGCATTCATCTTCATTTGAATCCTGACTTTCATCAATATGCCAGATCAGGAGGCCTGGGCCGGGCAATCCCTCATCAAAGCCTACTTTCTGCCTATTTTCTACCAAGAAGTATTCTCCTGTTCCGGTTGAGGGGCTCCCATTGAGCAGTTGGTACACATCTCCGATTGTGTTTGCTTGAACTATCTCTTCATTCGTCAAAGTACCAGATACGAGCTTAGGGGTTATCCATCCGAGACTATATTTACACCAGGCATCCATGTGGGCAGGGCGGTCGCCGCTTCTTAATACACCGTTCCATGACCCGCTTGCCATTAAGCTCCAGTATCCAATGCCACTTGAAGTATAATCAGTGTCATAAAGGTCAGGGAGGTCGAGAGCATGCCCGTATTCGTGGGCGAAGACACCGATCGTCGATATAGCATTATCCAGTATTTCCGGCATTATAATATAGTCGTTAACCATAATGTTGCCGCCTTTTGAACACGGGCACTTTGTGGTGTAGACGCCATTACCATCCGTAAAATTACTGATATAATAGGCACTGTAGAGATCCCAGCTATGAGACCAGATATCGGTAGAATAGGGGCTTGCCTCCTCGCCGGTTCCCTCATGGATAATTGCTACCACATCAACGTAACAATCCCCATCCTGATCATAGGGGACAAAGTTGAACCCAGCCGCATCTGCTGCAGCTACAGCCTCTGTTACAAGAGTTGCAGGATACATATCAAAACCGGTTAATGCATTGTTCTGCCCGTAATAATCATGGGTATTTGATGCAGTATACCATCCGGTTACTGTGCCTGATATGCTGAACGCGTTGTAAGAGACTTCCTTGAAATAGTCGTTCATGGTGTTATTGCCTGTCCCGAAGAGGAGCGAATTAAACTCATCAGTGGTATGGGTTGGAATAGTAATAGTATCGCTGAATTTGATAAGGAAGACCGGTATCTTGGTCGTTCCGATCGACGAAATGAATTCAGGGGACACCTCCTGTGGGACACGTTTACGGTGACTCATTGAAGAAAACTCACCTGTTGGCCTGAGGTGCCTGGGGATGTCAGCAGGAGGAGGGTATTTCCCGGCTATTTTAGCAGAGCTGGTGAGCCTCCCTGCTATGTCGTGTACTGCATAGGTCCAGCACTTCAATCTATCATCAAACACAATCGAATACCCATCCTCCGTTTCCCAGCCATGAAGAGACTCATCGCCCCATTGCCTTGCCTGAAAGGTTGAGCCGTCAGGCTGGGTCAAGGTGTGCACTATCGGTGCAGCAGGCACAGCCTGAACTGTACGTGGTAATGAAAGTACAAAAAGTATGATAATGAGAACAACGAGAATAAAAGTATTTTCTTTTTTTACTATCATGGCATCCTCCTTTTCAATATCCCAGTTTTCTCAGTTTATTTTCGTCGAAACCGAAGTAATGACCAATTTCATGGGCAACAACTTCCTGCACTTTTGTCTTGATCTCACCCTCATCCTTAGAGACTGCCTCAATGGGCTTCTGGTAAATAGTGATCGTGTCAGGAAGCACATTGCCATACCAGTGCCCCCGCTTGCTATAGGGGACTCCCCGGTAGAGTCCAAGGAGGTTGTAGGGCGATGAAATCCTCATTTCTTTCAGGGTCAGCCTGTCAGGCATGTCCTCGATGATCACCCCGATATTCTCCAGTTTTTTCCTGATCAGGGAGGGCATATCTTTTAATGCTTCGAGAACCAGCTTTTCGAATGAGTTATGATCCATAGTTACAGGAGGCTTTCAGAGATGCCTGGTGGGAAGGAGACGGTATTTTGCCCGCCTATGCCCAGGTACCGGCGGCAGGCCTGAAGGCTCCTCTCCACATCCTCTATGCGGTGCGGCTCAATCGTGTAAATCGGTTTAATGGAATACTGCTGCAGAAGATGAAAAAACTCGTCAAAGTTAATCGTCCCCTCTCCCATGGGCAGGTGATCATCGTTAGACTTATTGTTATCATGGAGATGCAGCTCAAAAAAATACTTGCCAAGGGTGTCAAACCACTCTTTCATTGAAACCCTGGAGAAGATTCAAAGACATTTTCGATGGCAATGGGTATTTTCAGTTTACTGGCCTTTTTCAGTATCGGCTCCCAGGTCAAAATGCTCCGCTCAAGCCACAGCTTCCTGTTCCCGTTGAAGTACCACCTGTTGTAACCGCCATGAAGGACTACAGCCCCCGGATGAAAATGTGAAGCCGCATCTAACGCCTGGGAAAAGCGTTTTACCGTGGCCTTTCTCACCATGCTGTCAACTCCCCCGGGGCTCAGGTCCATAAAAGGACCGTGGATAGTGACAGTAAGATTATGATCATGCAAAGTCTTTGCTATTTTCCGGATATCTTCCAATGTGTAGCTGTCGAGGGTATCGCTGTTAAGGTAAATTTCAGGATTGAGGCCATTTCCAGCAATAACATTCACATGATTGAGGAGTATCCTGTAGGGCATGTTAATCTGGATGGTTGTGCTCATGAATAATTTACCTCAGGATGTAAATCTTTTTGGTGCAAAGCGCTTTAAGAGATGTCTTGCCTACTCTTCAATTTCATAAATTTCAGGCAGGCAGCGGAATTGCTCATCGCAGTCCAGCCCGTAACCGACGAGAAAATCACTTTCAAGGGAGAAGCCAACATAGTCGAGGCCGATATCCACCTTCCTGCGGCTTCGCTTGTCGATCATCACGCAGATTTTCAGGGAAGAGGGCTTTGCCTTGAGAAGCCTTTTTTTGAGAAATTGTAAAGAGAGACCACTGTCTGCGATGTCATCAACGATAAGCACGTCCTTGCCTTTGATGGAGATCTCGATATCTTTTGTGATTTTTATGTTGCCGGTTGATTGCGTGCCTGATCCGTAGCTTGCCAGCCGCACAAAATCTACCCGTACCGGAATGCCCAGGTGCCTCACCAGGTCGGCAAGAAAAATGAAGGC
>JAPLJA010000194.1 GCA_026388815.1 Pseudomonadota bacterium | reverse complement strand
CACCGCCTTTTGAATCTGTCCGCTATGCCCATTATATGTAGGGTTATAACTCCTGAGATGGATGTTATCCGGATACGTATATTTGGCTTTTGCATTCATCACATCTTTGGGTAAATCGACCAGGACGGGACCAGGCCTCCCGGTTCTGGCAAGAAAAAATGCCTCAGCGATTATCCGGGGGAGTTCTTTTACATCCTTCACTAAATAATTATGCTTGGTGCAGGGACGGGTAATGCCAACAATATCTGCCTCCTGGAAGGCATCGTTACCAATGAGCAGCGTGGGCACCTGCCCTGTGAAAATTACCACGGGTATTGAATCCATGTATGCCGTGGCAATACCGGTCACGGTATTGGTCGCACCTGGTCCTGAGGTGACCAGGCACACCCCTACCTTGCCGCTTGACCTGGCATAACCGTCAGCTGCATGTACTGCTCCCTGTTCGTGCCTTGTCAGGATATGACGGATAGGAAATTCAAACAACTCATTGTAAATATCCAGTACTGCACCACCGGGATATCCAAAGACTACCTCAACCCCTTCCTTCTTCAGGCACTCAAGGAAGATTAATGCACCCTTCTTTTCCACGTACATTCACCTCTTGCAATGTGAAAAAAAGGCTAAGAGCCTTTGATCCCTAAGCCTTTAGCCTCTTGACGAATTAACTCTGAATGAAAATGTATATTCCAATAGAGTCAGTTATTCTGCCGATACCGCTTCAGTATCTCTTCGATCTTGTCCCTCCCAGCGAGCTTCATCTTCTTGAGTTTCTTTACTTCAACTTCCTGATCGGCAGTAAGATAAGGTTTACTCGTTAACTCCCCAAGCTTTTTCTCTAACTCTCCATGTTCTTCTACATATTTTTTAAGTTCAACATCCTTGTCAAGATATTTTTCGATCAGTTCTAAATCATTTTTCTCCACCTACAGCTTCCTCCATATGGCCGTGAAAAAGAACAACATGAATTTTAATACTATAACCCTGCTATTTTGTCAATTATCTGCTTTTCCGAATCAACATATGATTTTTACTTTTCCTCTCTATCAATAGAGTCATACAAAACCTAATTTTTTCTCTTTCATATTTAGATACATTTCCCTGTATTTATGAAATTTGGCGTACTCCCAGTATCTCTTCATCACCATGAGCTTGAACTGTAAAAAGTCATTCCTTCTCTTTCCGAAGAGCAATCTCCCCTTCTTTATCACCTCGAAGAGCAATACAGGCGACGCAGAATTTAAGATTACAGTATCGATGTCATCTCTCTTAAAGAGGTGGACTAAATCTTGGATTAAATTGTTCTCTTCTTTTATTCCTATTCTATCCTTTAAATAAACTCCGATATCCACATCACTACCCTTCTTTGTCTTTCCTTGAGCAGAGGAACCAAAGAGGATGATAAGGGTTATCGGGTATTGCTGCGCAAGTTTTTTGAATGTGCTGTTCTTTATATTGGAGATTCCTTTATTACTGCTCATGGTGCACCAAAGCTTTCCAAATAAACTACAAAGTGCTATCCCTACTTTTCTATAACTCTCGAAACATAGGATTGTTTGATTACTCGGTCAAATAATGCCACTGCTATCTCTGAATTGCAACAGGGTTAAGTACTATTTTCCCCCTGAGAGGCAAAGGCAATTATCAAGTTAACCCCCTCCAGCTGCGTATTGCTGGTAACAATCAATAACATCATCCCAGGTTGCCTGTTCATTTACGTAGGCTTGATATTTTGTTATTACATTCTCCCAGGTTGAGCATTCTATGGTTGTGGTGAAATACTTATCTTCTCCATAAGTTATCCCGTATGCATTCTGTGCCACTGCCCTAAAGTGGTAGGTAGTGGAGCGAAGCAGGTTTGATAAAACAGATGAGATAGCCACATCTGAGGTCCCGTTACCTACGTTCTCCGAAGGAGTAACGCCACCATAAGCTGTCGTAATTCCGTACTCGAACCAGGCTTCGGTGTTTTCACCATTAGGGTTGACGGTGCCGTTCAGAGTTGCAGAGGTCAACGTAACATCCGATGTGTCGCTCGTCGCGACTGATGGTTTAGATGCAGGCGTCGTGAAGGTCAGCCACTCTGACCAATTCCCCCATTCGTTTTCTACCCCTGGCTGTAAACGCCACTGATAGCTAACGCCGGGAGAAAGATCGAAAGGCAATTGGAAGGTTACATCATAGATGTCAAAACTCGCTACCAACTGGTTGTTGTCGAGCCTCTCAATTTCTAAAAGATAGTGTGATACACCCGCCTGTTCTTCCCAACTGAAAGTTGGTCTCAGCGTAGAGATTGTTCCGCTGGGTGCATATAAAACTGGTTCAATAAATCCTTTTGTAATACTCATCAGACGATATTCAAGCTCTTGGGTACAAACTGGGCAATATCTATTCCCTCCAACCATCATGCAATTTTGAGTTGGTCTGTATACTCCATCAGTATAATAACGAGCTCCTTCAAAGAGTCCCACCCCGCTTGAGTAAGGAATACTCGGTATTTCCTTCCCTGGCGTAATGAGGCTTTTCCATGGAATCTGTTCTGGGTCGGTTAGTGTAGTAACATTTTCCCAATTATCCTCTATGACATAATATGGTCCAAGAAATTCAGTATACTCATCACTTAATCCATATTTGTGACCCATTTCGTGAGCAATAGTGCAACTATTGCACAAACCTGTAAGTTCACCACCATAGGCAAAAATGAACGCAGTTACGCGACCCATAAATATCGGTTGGTTCACCAAAACAATTTTAGTGTCACATTCTGGAACATACTCATTGATATATTGCATGACGAGGTCTCTATCAGCCTCAAAGAGATAACCTCGATCAGGGCTATCAAGATAGGTGCCGAGTGCCGTATTCCTACTGATAACCACGTTACCATTCTCATCAAGGATGTCATGACCAGCCTGGTTGGAAATTACCCGGATGCGAAATACATTGAAGGCATCTCTATGGGAATTCCAGAAATCTTGGCCAAACAATGACCGGATGGTGTCTAAAGAATTGCGGTCATACAAAACCTGGTCATGAAGATTGGGAACAGCGTCACCATTAGTGTCAGTAAAAGGTTCATTGTTGGTCGTAGGATCAGTTCCAGCCACTGGATACATTGCATTGCCGTATAGTTGGTCGGGTTCTCCGCTATCCCATACCCCGTTACCATTCAGGTCATAAAACAACACACCATCCCATTGACCATTGTAGTTAAGATCAGTATAGGTCTCTGTAATATCAGTATAGCTATCACCAAGGAAGACAATATTGTATCTGGAAGTACGATCCGCGACACCATACATCTGGGTCAGCACCGATCCGGTGTCTAAGAATGAGGGAAATTCATCCATAATGCAATCACTATTCCGATCACCTGTGATTTCCCCCAGTCGTTCCTTATAAGGAATATTTTGGCTCCCCTCATTGGTATTGAATTGCACGAAGCCTCCCGGGGTTATTGGGATAGTGAAATTCCCATTTTCATCCGTAGAATACCATTCGCACTGATCAGCAATACCATCATAGGAAGAAATGGACATGAACGGAAGGGGAGTTCCCCTCTGGTCTCTGAGCACACCTTTCCATAAGAAAGGATGGGACAGCACAAGATCAACAGTTACGGATCCCGCGACACTGAGATTTGGAATGGTCTGAGGGGCATAACCGACGAGATGAATAATGATATCATATATGCCGTTATCGGGATAAGAAGAAAAGGCCTGAAAATATTTTCCCTTAACGTAATCATACTGAACACTCCCGTAGGTCCAATTTGCCGAGATGACTTTACCTGACTGAACAGACTCGATTCGGCATCTACTCGTGAGACCAGCTGCTTGTAAATCTGTGAAATAAACATTAATTGTCAGAATGGCTGAGGCAATTTCTAAGATAAAGTTCTGGATCAAATTTCCAGTTACTTGAATATTTGCCATCTCGGTAGGTGCATAATTTCCCAGATTGTTAACATCAGGAGACACCTTGAAAGTATACGTTCCTGGTGACAGTGTTAAGGTATAAAGTCCCAAACCATCATAGCTCGTTAATGCTGAAGTAATAAAAGTCTCTCCTTCGTAAACCCTGACTCTCGCCCCACCAACTCCCTCACCAGTACCACTGTGTACGTATCCTGAGACAGTGATTCCTTTTTGCAAGGAAAAGTTTTGGATAGTATCTTCTGTCAACTGGATGTCAATGGTTTGCTGTACATAAGACTCATTGTATACTGCAATCAAAAAGGAATTTGGCAAAAGATTTTTTGATACTACAAAATTGTAACGACCGTTTACATCAGTAGAAATGTACCAGTAGGGTGTATTAGTAGTCATGCCGTTTAATTGCCGCAGGAGTAACCTCGCTGGAATTACTGCTCCGCTATCATCAGTGACTGTTCCGGAAATTACTACACCTCGTTCTACTTGAAAATTTTTAATTGTATCATCGGTAAAAATAAGATCGGTCTCGGGAGTCGGAGTAGCATAGGGCGATAACGGATAAAGAGAAATGGTGATTGGTCGGTTTTTAGGTGTAACAGTAAAATATGTGCCTGAACTATAGGTCGTTACTCCCCAGGAGTAATTTTCGTTCTGATCAAAAAAGAAGATGCAAACACCACTAAGTGCATTATTGTTGGTGTCAGTCACAACCCCGGAAAGTGTTATTCCAGGAATTGCTTCAATATTAAAAGTGGCATCACCGGAGATTGATATATCATACCATTCTGAAAAAAAATATGTCCCTACACCCAAGTAAGACGGAAAACACCTAACGTTGCCTGAATCGCAAGGGATGGAGTAAAAACCTTTGTCATCTGTAGTACAGTCACCCATGTACCTCATAACGTTCCATGATGCATCGTATTGATAAAAGGAGAGCAAAACTCCCGAAAGAGGAGCTCCCGTATCGGCGTCAGTAACGTGGCCTGAAAGTGTATAGGCACCTGTTCCGACTTCCAAAGTATTACTTCGCACCTGCTGCATGCGCTGTGTGAGGTCTTGAGAAGCCCGTAGCTGGTTTCGTAACACCCGTGGATCAATGGAATGACCGCGCCTAAGATTCATGACCCCCGGACCGTATTCAACAAGCATCTCCATCTCCCGCGCAATCTCGGATGTAAGATGCTGTTGTAACGGTTTTGGTAAATCCCTGTAACGCAATGTTCTGGGATTATGGAGGAAGGAGGCCGATTGAGGCTTCTCCCTGTCTTGTCGCACGCGTTCCTGAAGGAGCTCACGATTACGCTTATCAAACTGTAGAAATTTTTCACGGCTTGCGGTTGCATCGGCTTTAAAAGAATCGTCAACGGATACCCGAATAATTTCTCTCTGGCGTTGATCGTATAGCACCACATTCGCTAATCGTGGGAGATGTGGGATTTTTACGGTGAAGGGGATTACCTGTTCAGCAGACAGGATGGGTGAGAAGTATCCAGGGTTATCTATCCGCTTCTTCCAGAGGAACTGATCACGATCGTCCATCAACACCGCAGACCAATCATCCGACGATCCAAGGTGCTTGTTGGCAACATAATTATTTATTGCAGCTACAGAAGATAAACTACATTCACCATTCTTGAGTTCAAAGAAAAGCAAGTAACCAGGTTTCTTTACCGCAGTGTTCGTAGAAGAGGGAAATGCCTGTTCGGTCTTCTGAGACACCTGAGTGAATGGGGCGGGCTGAAGGTCAGAAGCAAAACAAGCGATAACACGATCTCTGATTAATGAAAAAATCAGGTTGAGACATAGGAGGAGTATCAGATAGACGAAACCGCGTGTCAAAACATTTTTCATGCTAACCCACCTCAATATACTGCGGCTACATTTTACATGAGACCCTCTATCGGCCTTGAACGAATGTCCCATCTTGTACTCAATTACCTCCTTTCTTCCTTCCACATGATCTCTGCTTCAGGCGCACGGCAGTAAAGGGGAAGTATTTCCTCCTCCTTAAGTATTTCTCCCTGTTTGAATTTCTCAAGGCCAAGTTTTGCTAATACCGAAGCACGGGGCTGGTTGAGATAAGCAGGAGCAAAAAGGCAATTATCCTGGCCACTTCTCAACGTATCTCGATATGCCTCAACACCGTCACCTAAAAAAATTACTGGTTCTTTGATCCTGGTAAGCAGTTCTTCAGGTTTTATGGCAAGATCAGGGGTAAGTTTTTCTAACCTTCCCGATCCATCCCCCTGATAGAGGGCTGTGTATACCTCCCCTTTCCTTGCATCCAGGAGGGGACAGACGAGAAGGCGGGTGAACATAAGGTTGTGTGCCAGAACATCCAGAGTCGGGACTCCCACCACTCCTTTTTCAGCAGCCAGAGCCAAACCCTGCACCGTACTGATTCCGATCCTGAGACCGGTAAATGAACCGGGCCCCAGGGATACAGCAAAGCCTTCAATGTCCCGGACGGTTAATTGAGAGTCTTTGAGAATCTGGTCAATTGAGGGAAGAAGCCTTTCTGAATGGGTGGATACAACATTCAGTATATACTCAGCGATGAGGTGCTCGTCTTCTATAATGGCAACGCTTCCCACCCTCGTAGAGGTCTCAATGGAGAGTATTTTCATGAAGGGTCAATTCGTGAAAATTCGGGTAATATATCTGGAAAATCGCGCAATATCATTGGAGAATCGCGCAATATCATTATAAAAGGCAAACGTCATGAGCAGGATGAGGATGACAAGGCCTACCTGCTGGGCAATTTCCATTTTCTTCATGCTCAGCGGTTTACCCTTAATTGCCTCGATGGAAAGAAAGAAGAGATGCCCACCATCAAGGATAGGGATGGGGAGAAGATTCAATATCCCCAGGTTGATACTCAGCACTGCCATAAAGTGGAAAAAGATGAGGTAGCCAGCCTTGGCCATCTTGCCTGCCATCTGTACGATGAGGATCGGGCCGCCAATGGTCTTGGCTGGTATCACCCTCTCGATCAGCTTCACAATACCGATTATGGTAAGCTTGCTAATCTGGTAGGTTTGGACCAACCCTTTCATGCCGGCAACGAAGGGATTATACCTGATCGTAACATAGGCACCGGATGATTCAATTCCCATCTTGAACGTCTTTATCTCTTCACCAAAGATGTCCTTTATTACTGCAGCTTGAGGTTTTACCTTAATGTTCAGGTAACTCTTTCCTCTCATTAGGCTGAGATTCAATTCCTTTCCTTCGCTCTTCTCTATTGCCCTGGAAAGTTCCTCCCAGAACACAACTTTCACCCCATCAATAGTTATAATTTTATCTCCTGCCTTGATTCCTGCCAGATCTGCCGGGTATCCCTTAATTACCCCTCCCACTTCTGAGGTCAGGATAGGCACACCAAAACAATTGACCAGAGAAAAAATAAGGGCGGCAAGAAAAATATTAAAGAGAGGACCAGCAATCACTATCGCCATACGCTTTTTAATCGGCTGATGGGAAAATGATCTTTTCTTGTCTTCTTCAGTTACTTCTTCATCTGGATTCTCACCGATCAGCTTCACATATCCACCCAGAGGAAATGCGGAAATGAGGTATTCGGTTTCTCCCCACTTTCTCCCGATGATCTTAGGCCCAAAACCCATGGAAAACTTGATGACCCCTACGCCCATGAGCTTTGCCACAATGAAGTGGCCGAACTCATGGACAAAAATAAGGATTCCCAAGAGTATTATGGCAGGCAGGGCATATTGAAGAA
>JAPLJA010000272.1 GCA_026388815.1 Pseudomonadota bacterium | reverse complement strand
TCCGAATCTGCCCGTAATATAATCCTCAGTGCTTTTCTCTTTAGGCTTGGTAAAGATATCCTCCGTTTTGCCAAACTCTATGAGTTCACCTAACAGCATAAATCCAGTCTCATCAGAAATACGTGCTGCCTGCTGCATATTATGTGTTACTATGATGATCGTATAATTCTTCTTCAATTCATGGATTAGTTCTTCTATCCGCTGAGTTGCCTGAGGGTCCAGGGCAGAACAGGGTTCATCCATCAATACAATGTCAGATTTTACTGCAATGAGTCTGGCAATACAAAGTCTTTGTTTCTGCTCTAACGATAAGTCCAATGCTGACTTATGAAGTTTATCTTTTAGCTCATCCCACAAAGATACTGAATTCAAAGCCTCCTCTATCATGCACTCGAAATGATCTTTCCCTCTAACACCACCATGGATCTTCGGCCCAAAGACGATATTCTCATAAATGGATAGCGGAAACGGGTTGGGCCTTTGAAAAACCATGCCCACTTTTTTCCGTAACGTGACCAAATCCGTTCCTGAATCAAGAATGTTGTTGCCATCAATGATAACCTCACCGGTGGTACGAACACCTTCAATTAAATCATTCATCCGGTTAAATACCCGCAGCAACGTGGATTTTCCACATCCTGAAGGTCCAATAATCGCCGTGATGCTCTTCTCTCTCAATGAACAACTAACATCTTTTAATGCCTGGAAATCTGAGTACCACAGATTTAAATTTTTTACGTGTATTTTCGGGTTATCCAAATTTCCCCCGAATGTAATCATCCGTACGCTGATCCCTGGGTGCAGTAAATATTTTATCAGTTTTATCGATCTCGATGAGATCGCCGCTGAGAAAGAACGCAGTCCTATCTCCAACCCGTGCTGCCTGTTTCACATTGTTCGTGACCAATACCATGGTATAGTTCTTTTTTAACTCTAACATCGCCTCTTCCACTTTGGCCGTAGATATCGGGTCGAGCCCTGAGCATGGCTCGTCAAACAGAATTACCTCTGGCTCAACTGCCAACGTTCGTGCAATACAGAGCCGCTGCTGCTGTCCACCCGATAATTTAAACGCAGACTCATGGAGTCTGTCTTTCACTTCATCCCACAGGTAACCCTGCTGTAATGCACGCTCGGCAATATCCCTTAATCTCTTCTTGTTGTTGATGCCGTGCATCTTTACCCCATACGTAACATTCTCGAGTATCGATAGGGGGAGCGGTGTAGGAAGCGCAAACACCATACCGACTCTTTTCCGCAAGAGTTCTATGTCTATTTTCTGAATATCCTGGTTGTCTAACTCAACCGTCCCTTCCATCGTAACATTTGTCTGCAGTTCATTGAGCCGATTAAGCGTCCGTAAGAAAGAAGTCTTTCCGCTATTTGCCGGACCGATAATGCTCAGGATTTCATTGGCCTGAATCTCCATGATTATCCCGTGGAGCACATGGATAGATCCGAACCAGATATGAAGGTTTCTTACGTTACACTTTACCAACTTTTTTTCTTTCTAAATCTGTAGCGGATAATGATTGCTACGAGATTCATACATAGGACCAGCGTCAAGAGAACAAGTGCAGTTCCATACCTGATTTTTTCATCAACATTTGGCACCTGCGTCGAGATAACATACAGATGGTACGGCAGAGCCATCGCCTGATCAAAGAGAGATTTCGGAAGCTGGGGGAGATAGAAGGCAGCTACCGTAAAAAGAATTGGCGCAGTCTCACCTGCCGCCCTTCCCAGCCCTAAAATGGTTCCAGTTAATATGCCTGGGAGGGCGTTCGGTAATACAATGTGTCGTATCGTCTGCCATTTACTTGCACCTAAAGAACGGCTCACCTCGCGAAACGAATACGGCACACTCTCCAATGCTTCGCGTGAGGTGGTAATGATTATCGGAAGGATCATGATTCCTAACGTGAGTGAACCGGACAGGATTGATGTGCCGAGTCTAAAATATATGACGAACAGCGCCAGGCCGAAAAGTCCGTATACTACTGAGGGCACCCCTGCCAGGTTGACAATTGCCAGTCTAATCATCCGGCTGAGAAGGTTATCCCTGGCATATTCGGAGAGATAAACAGCAGCCAAGAGTCCTATGGGGAGAGCGAAGATAATCGCGCCTACGACTAAATATACTGTACCTACGATTGCGGGGAATATCCCTCCGGCGCGCATGCCCTGACGCGGGATGTCGGTTAAGAACTGCCAGGTTATCGCGGAGATGCCTTTCTCCACAATGATTACTACGATCAGACCTACTGGAATTATGAGAAGGAGAGTTGCCAGGAATAAAAAGGAGAAAGCAATTTTCTGTGATAGATACGTTCTTTTCATTGCACATTCCGTTTATGCAAGAATAAATCTGCCGTGACATTAATGATGAAACTTAAGACAAATAACACGATGCCAATGGCAAAGAGTGCGAAGTAATGTTCACTCCCTACTACCGCTTCACCCATCTCCGCGGCAATGGTAGCGGTGAGAGTCCGTACCGGCTGCAAGAAACTGTGCGGAATTACTGCCGCATTACCGGTAATCATCATTACTGCCATCGTTTCACCGATCACCCGGCCAATACCAAGCATCACTGCAGCTAAGATCCCCGATGAAGCAGCAGGGACTATGACCCGGTAAATCGACTGCCAGTGCGTAGCGCCCAGGGCAAGCGCACCTTCTTTGTACGATTTGGGCACAGAATAAAGGGCATCCTCTGCAATAGAAACGATTGTGGGCATAGCCATGAATGCCAGGATGATTGAACCCGATAAAGCAGTCAACCCCGTGGGTATAACGAAGATTGTTTTTACCCACGGCACCAAGGTCACCATACCGATAAAACCCAAGACCACGCTGGGTATCGCAGCTAACAGTTCAATTCCTGTCTTAAGGATCTCTTTTGTTTTTATCGGAGCGATCTCTGCAATATAGATTGCGCAGGCAGCACCGATAGGAACAGAAATAACGGTGGCACCCAAGGTTACTAAAAGCGAACCCAAAATCAAAGGAAGGATTTCTAACTGCGGAGGCTCTGAGACAGGGTACCAACTCTTGCCGAAGAGAAACGCAAGAGGATTGGTGGTGTTAAATACGGCCAACCCTTCCTTCAGGAGAAAAACAAATATTAATGCCACAAAGAGGATGGACGTGAGGCCACATATCAGGATAAATTTTTCGATGATGAATTCTTTGAATTTACGCATGTAGCTCAGTTATTTCTTAATGGGGACAAAATCGGTTTTCAAAACAAGATTCTGACCTTCCTGAGAGAGGGCAAAATCAACAAACTTTTTTACCAGTCCCTGGGGTGCGCTATTGGTATAGAGAAACAGAGGCCTTGAGATAGGGTACTTGCCGTTTATGACGTTCTGTACGGTTGGCGCTACATACTCCGATTTTTTATCCATTGCAACGCTCACGGGTTTCTGTTTCGGGGAAATGTATCCCATACCATAATACCCGATTGCTGCAGGATTCTGGGCGATTTCGTCAGCGATAGCCTGCGAAGACGGAAGCATGAGAGCACTGGGTGAAAATTCCTCCTTGGAATTAGGGTCGCCTTTTCTCAATACATGCTCCTTGAAATACACATGGGTCCCTGAGTTTACTTCGCGGGATAGAATCACAATCTTCGCATTCGTCCCGCCAACCTCTTTCCAGTTCATAATCTTTCCGGTAAAGATTCGTGCCAGTTCATCGACAGTCAATTTGCTTACTGGATTTTTAGGACTTACCACTACTGCCAAACCATCCAGGGCTACCTTGATCTCGTAGGGATTTATCCCTTTTTGCTTTGCTAATGCTACCTCTTTTTCTTTAATGGTTCTTGAACTCATTGCGATGTCGCATGTACCGCTTATGAGGCTCGATAAACCTGTCCCTGAGCCACCGCCAGTAACTGCCACAAAACATTGCGGATTTTTCTCCATGAATTTTTCAGCCCAGGCCTGTACGAGATTCACCATGGTATCAGAACCTTTAATCTGCAGTGAATTTTTCCCCGGTGCAGTGCATGCAGCGTTGAAGAGAAACATAAAAACGACTACCACGAAAGATAATTTTTTAAACATATTTTCCTCCTTATTCTTCCCGTTTCTTTTTCCCATGAATTCTTCATACCATATCCATTGTTACAGGTATGTTACAGGTACGAGAAGAATTGGTTAAATGGTGAAGATTACTTATGCTTTATGCAGGGTGAAAAAGAAGGTGGAGCCTTCGTTCAGCTCACTCTCGGCCCAGACTTTCCCACCGTGTTTTTCTATGATGTTTTTTACGATGGAGAGGCCGAGGCCGGTCCCACCCATCTCCCGTGACCTTCCTTTGTCCACCCGGTAAAATCTCTCGAATATGCGGGGAAGGTGTTCGCTTGCTATCCCAATGCCGGTATCAGAAACTGAAACTTCAACCTCATTACCTTTACTCTGTGCAGACAGGGTAACCGTGCCACCCCCCCTGGTGTACTTGACGGCATTGTCAATCAGGTTGAGCATTGCCTGTTCCAGGAGAAGTTCATCAGCCAGTATTTTGGGTATGTCCTCTGGAATATTGAGGGTAAGGGTAATTGATTTCTTCCTTGCCATATCGCTGATAATCCCTACAATCCTTTCCGCCAGCCTCTTGAGGGAAACGGGCTGAAACGATGGTTTGAAATCAGTGGATTCTATCTGGGATAGGCTCAGGAGATCCTGGACAATGAGGGAGAGTCTCTCTGCATGTTTGGCAATCACGGTAAGAAATTCATGGAGCTGAGATGGATCCTGCATCTCTCCTTCCAGGAGTGTTTCCGTATAACCCTTAATGGCAGTTAAGGGAGTGCGGAGTTCATGGGATACATTCGCCACAAAATCCCTCCTCACCTTTTCCAGCTTGCTTAGCTTCGTTATGTCATGGAAGACTGCGACAACCCCTCTCCTCCCGTCTTCAAAGTCGAAAGAAACCAGATTGACTTCCAGTTCTTTGACCTCCGGGAGAAAGAGGGAGAATCTGATGGTCAAGGGGCGATTTTCTTTTAAGACTTTGTTGATGGCCTCCTGAAGTTCTCCCCTTCTCACCAGTTCTAAGGGAGTTTTTCCGATGGCTGAACCATCTATGGAGAAAATGTCTTCCAGGGACTTGTTGATAAGAACAACCTTTCCTTTTTCATCCGTTACCATCACTCCTTCGAGCATCCCCCTGAGAATAGCCTGCAGTTGAGACTTCTCAAGGGTAATTTGACTGATTTTCTCTTTCAGCTCGGAGACGAGGAAGTTCAGGGAGTCCGCCAGTTCTTTGAG
This sequence comes from Pseudomonadota bacterium, assembly GCA_026388815.1. GTDB lineage: Bacteria > Desulfobacterota > WTBG01 > JAPLJA01 > JAPLJA01 > JAPLJA01. Next base: position 11,450 of record JAPLJA010000272.1, on the reverse strand, counting down.
CTCATCAGAGGTTTGCTCCTTAGTTTTTATCGACAGGTCACCTGAGGCCATTTTCCGTGCAGTTTTGGCCATCTCCCGGATAGGTTTTGAGATCCGTACTGAAATCAGAATGGTGAGGATGATGGCAGAGACGAGGGCAGCGAGAGTAGCAAAGGAGATAAATTGATATGCTTTAGAGATTGTACTGTCTACTTCGTGGAGGGGAAGGGCAAGCCTCACCACACCGGAGATTTTACCTCCCGTATTCAAGGGCTTGGCAAGGTAGAGCATGGAGGCAGAAAGGGTTGTGCTGTATCGTATGCTTTCTCCGAATCCAGTCGCAAGGGCCTGCTGAACTTCCGGGCGGTTGAGGTGGTTCTCAGTTGCCATGATCTGTTTAGTCGTGAGTTCAGAATCCCCGCGTACCTTCCCTTCACTATCAATAATGGTGACCCGGGCTTCCAGAAATTTACCGAATTCTTTGGCAGCGGCATCCACTTCGTTAGTTGAAATGCCTCCAGGAAACCTCCTTTCGAGAACCCCCTTGAGCAGGGTAATCTCTTTTACCATGTTCCCCCGGATCTGCTCGATGAGGTATGATTTAAGAGCCGAGGAGAGAAAAAGATTCATGAAGATAAGTATGAGGATGGTGGTAATGAGGTAAAGAGAGATGAGCTTAAATTGTAAAGAGAATTTCCGTTTCACGTCAGGATTCCCGGAAACAGTAGCCGATTCCTCTGACCGTTTCGATCGAGTCTCCGGCTTTGCCCAATTTTTCACGGAGGCGGCGGATGTGGGTATCCACAGTCCGGGCATACCCTTCATAGCTGTACCCCCAGACATTGTTAAGGAGGGTCTCCCGTGTCATTACCTTACCCGGGTTCTCCATTAATTCGAGGAGGAGTTTGAATTCCGTGGCAGTTAAGGAAACCATCCCTTTTCCCGCCCAGGCTTTGTAGCCTTGCTTGTCAATGGTGATATTACCTACTTTAACGATTTCTTTTTTTTCTTCTTTCTCACCTCTTGTCCGCTTCAGTACTGCCTTCACCCGGAGAACCAGTTCCCGTACGCTGAAGGGCTTGGTAATATAATCATCTGCGCCGAGTTCAAGACCGACAATCCGGTCCACCTCTTCCCCCTTTGCTGTCACCATGATCACAGGGACATCTTTTGTCCTGGGATTCTGTTTGAACAGTTTGTATACCTCTGTACCTTCAAGGTCAGGGAGGAAGAGGTCAAGGAGGATGAGATCAGGAAGGGATTCTTTTGCTTTACTCAGTGCAGCCGTGCCGTTAAAGGCAGGTATAACCCTAAAACCCGCTTTTTTCAGGTTGTGGGAAATCAGGTTCGAGATATCCTTTTCATCCTCAACAATGAGGATACACTCGCCAGCCATTGTATTTCGCCATATGGTAAATATTATTAACAGTCCTTACATATTCGATTTGCATGTGTGAGTCAATTACTTTAAAATTGAACTTCCTCAAAAGCAGGGACCAAATTTATATTTGATTCAACGAGAAAAATCTACTATATCTATCAAACTTATGTGAAAGAACGAATCAAAGAAAGTAGATTACTGTATGATTAAAAAGCTTTTCCGCCGCAAAATTCTGCATCATATCCTGGAAGAGATTGACATCGAGGAGCATCGTCTGCACCGATCCCTTAACGCCTTTGACCTCACCGTGCTGGGCATTGGTGCAATCATCGGGGTAGGCATTTTTGTCCTTACCGGCACTACCGCGGCTCGTTTTGCAGGTCCCGGTGTCGTCCTCTCCTTTGTTATCTCCGGCGCCGCCTGTGCGTTTACCGCCCTGTGCTATGCGGAATTCGCCGCACTCATCCCGGTAGCAGGAAGTGCATACAATTATGCCTATGCCACCCTGGGAGAAATGGTTGCCTGGATCATCGGGTGGGACCTTATCCTGGAGTATATTGTTGCCTCCATCGCCGTTGCCATCGGGTGGTCAGGTTACTTTGTAAGTATCCTGAACGCAACGGGCATCCACATACCAGTGTGGTGTTCGAATCCTCCGGGAGCAGCGCCCGGCGCAATCATTAACCTGCCAGCAGTTTTCATTGTGCTTTTTCTCACCACTCTCCTGGTGATCGGGATCAAGGAAAGCGTCCGGTTCACCAGCCTCATGGTTTTTGTCAAGCTCGTTACCGTGTTCGTCTTCATCGCAGTGGGAATCTTCAACGTGAAACCAGCCAACTGGGTTCCCTTCATGCCCTTTGGACTGAAAGGGGTTATGACCGGTGCAGCTATTGTCTTTTTTGCCTACATCGGGTTTGATGCGATATCTACGGCGGCAGAAGAGACAAAGAACCCCCAGAAGAACATGCCCATAGGGATCATTCTTTCTCTGATTATCTGTACCATACTTTACCTCGTGGTTGCGGCACTCCTCACCGGGATGGTTTCTTACCGGGAATTGAATCACCCGGCTCCGGTTGCCCATGCCTTAAGACTGGTGGGATTCCGCTGGGGATCAGCCCTGGTTTCAGTAGGAGCAGTAGCGGGTATTACCAGTGTACTCCTGGTGATGCTCATGGGGCAGCCACGGGTCTTCTTCTCCATGTCCCGGGATGGCCTCCTCTGGCCCTGGATATCAAAAGTCCATCCCCGTTTCCGCACCCCTTATATTTCACAGACAATAACAGGGATCGCCGTGGCAGGCTGTGCAGGTTTCATTGATATTGGAACGGCTGCCGAGTTATGCAACATTGGAACGCTCTTTGCCTTCGCCATTGTCTGTGGAGGTATAGTAGTACTACGAAGAACTCACCCGGACATGAAGAGGCCCTTCCGCTGTCCCCTCGTCCCCTTGATTCCACTCCTGGGGATCACTTTCTGTGCTGCTTTGATGCTCTCCCTGCCGAGGCTCACCTGGATCAGGTTTGTCGTCTGGCTTATCGTGGGTCTCTTTATCTACTTCTTTTATGGAATACGGCACAGCCGCATGGCGCAGAAGTAGGGGCGTACGGCTGTACTCCCTGCCGTTCGCCCATACACATATTGCTTTTTCGCAGGGGATTTTGTATAAGAGTTGATACATCAACAGAATTGTTGAAACATCAACATAATTCAGAGTGAGATACAACCAATTAACAAGGAGGTAAAAATGAAGAAGAGCGAATTAAAAAAGATCCTGATTGATTTTGTAAAGAGCTATCCCTTTTCAAACCTGATCACGATCGGATCTAATGGGTTCCCCAAAGGGCGGATGATGGCCCATCTCCCCCTGGGCAACGATATGGCATTCTGGTTTGCCACGAGCATCAAATCCAACAAGGTCAAAGAAATAACCAAGAACAAATCGTCCAGTGTGTTCGTCTATCGCCCTACCGACCATAGTAGTGTGAAAGCCTGTGGCAAGGCAGCAATTGTGAAAGATGCGAAAACCAAGAAAAAGTACTGGAAGGACGAGTGGAAGATGTTCTGGCCCAAAGGTCCAGCAGATCCTGACTACGTTCTGATCAAGGTTACCTCGAAAAGATTTGAGTACCTCGACTACCCAAACCATAAACTTGAAGTCCTGGACGTATAGCTGAAGCATCTTTTCGCAGGACTGGTTGATGTGTGAATTCTGCACCAAGCACGGTGAAGGGGAGAAGTGGTATCTCCAGGCGAAAAACTACAGCGCAGATCTTAACAGTGATCTCAAGAGAAGAAAATTTGCAATAGATTTTTTCCGTAAAACGACAGAGAAGGCTCCACGGGATCTGAAACGGCTTGAATGGCTTTCTTCATTTCCCCGCATTATCCAGGATATGGTCAAGGGGCTGGTGACCTGGAAACAGAAGAAAGAACACTTCGGTCAGGTGGTCCCTCTTGAAGATGTGGAGAAAATTCTCTCGATGGTCAACACCGTTGTTGCGTTCCCCTGCCTCTGCAGAAAGGTGACCATTAAAAAAGAGGTGAGATGCTGCTTTGGTCTTTCCATCTCCCCTGCAGTAGATTCAGTGATAAGCTCTATCCTGTGCGACAGCTATCTTAACGGGCCTGAAGTGCAGGGCATAGAAAAGGTTGACAAGGAAACTGCCCTGAAGATGATGAAGGAATTCGAGACGGACGGCCTCGCCCACTCGGTCTGGACAATTCTTACCCCCTTCATCGCCGGCATCTGCAACTGCGACCGCTCTGACTGCCTTGCCATGAAGATCACCGTTTCTCATGATCTCAAAATGATGTTCCGGGCGGAATATATTGCACAGATCGATTGGGAGCTGTGCAACGGCTGCAGGGAGTGTATGGGACTTTGCCAGTTCGGTGCCCTGAGTTACAGTTACTCCCTGGGCAAAGTGGCAATCGACCTCTCTAAATGTTACGGTTGCGGCGTCTGCCGGGCCGGCTGCACAAAGGGGGCGATTTTCTTAAAACCGAGGAACAACCATCCGCAGGTAGCGCAGGTGTGGTAGTGTAAAATGAAAAATGCGAGACGTGAAACGTGAGAGGAAAGACGAAAAAGAAAAACCGTCTAACGTCTAACCTCTCACGTCTAACACTGATTATTTCTCCCAGAGCTGATAAATTGATATACCTTCCTTGAGAAAATCGCTGTTAAAGTAGATAGCTTGGTCGATACTCACCTTTAAAATGTGGAACCGCTTCTGAGCCTGTTCCGGTTTTGTTCTGACCAGTTGATATTTCTGGAGTGCCTCATGAAATCGGGGATCCTGAGCCTTGATGATCTCAGCTTTCCCTCTCACCTGGACGCTCTTCCAGACCTGCTTGCCTTTCTGAGCAACTGTCCAGCCTTCATAGCGGGAGGCACACACCACAGGATTCAACTTGATCTGTTCAAGTTTTTCTGTTCCTTTTTCACATACTGCATATAAGGTTTTTTCCTCCGGGTTTAATACAAAGTCGATCGTAGTTGTGGTAGGAATGGCCTCTTTCTTAAAGAGCCCTGTACGCTTCTCATAAATGGTAGCCATCACGAAACGCTCTCTTCCTGGTAAAAGCTCCACAATGTACTTCCAGACGGTTTCTTTATCCAGGAGTTTATAATTTTTCATGCACTGCTTGGTAGCAGTGGAAATGGCATCAAATTTTGTCTCATGGCATTCGGCACAGGTAATCTGGGGGGCAAAGGGTGGATGCTTTGAGCTCATCACGGCATCCGGGCTGATCGGTCCGGCTGGGTTCACAGGCACACCTGTTGTCTGCTCCTGCTGGGAAAAGGTGATGGCCACTGTGAGGAAAATGAATGGTATAACGGTGAGGAACAACAGAACAATTTTACATCTTTTCATTTCTCTCTCCTTCCGTGATAAGGTAACAGATCTTTTGCACATTCTCACACAAGAATCATATGGAGACTGGTTGGCGGTCTCATGGAACGGCCATGACCCATCCAGATTTTATGAAGGGTCAGGAGAGAATGTTATCAACTGTATTTTCCCCATCTGGTTTAGCAGCTTCACTGTTTCACCCAGAGCCTTTGTTTTTTCCACCTCGTACTTGAGGCAGAGATCATTAACCACATCCTGTACCGTCCTCTTTCCGTCGCAGCTCTCCCAGATAAATCCTGCTGTAATGTTGAGTCTCAGGATTTTCTCATCTTTTTCTCTGGTCATGATAATGATGATTTCTTTCCCAACCCGGTTCCAGACTATATCTCCCTCATTTCTTGTGGCATAAAGATCCTTGATATCTTCCATCATCTCCCTCCTCTTTTTTTTCAATAAGACGCCAGAAGCTTTCGTCCTTCTTAAAGAAGAAACGGTAATAGGAACCAGTTTGGCTGTAAAAATTTAGCATATCCTAAAAAAAATAACAGAAAAATAATATCTTTGAAAATAATTAAGAACTCTCTGTAATCGCTTGCTATTTTCAGAGGATAACGTTATAAAAAACAAACAGGAGGGATGCAAGATTAACAATCGGAAGGTTTCTACCTGGTTACTGGGGATTCTCCTCATGCTAACCTTTTTTTTCTACCTTGTTTTAGAGTACCATCCCTGGTTCTTTGAACAGTGGGACAGCGTTAGCAGGTTCTTTTCCAACCATAAGGGCATCCGTAAACTCCTCAATTCCACCGGCCCCTACTCCCTCATCATCTTCACCCTGATCCAGGCGCTTCAGGTGATCATTGCTTTCATCCCGGGTGAAGCTACGGGATTCATCGGCGGCTACCTGTACGGCACCATCACCGGTTTCATATTCTCCACCATAGGACTTATCCTCGGTTCCTATGTTGCATTCAAGCTGGCCCGTATCTTCGGAATGCCTTTAGTGAAGAGGTTAGTCCGTGAGGATACCTTGAACAAATTTCACACCTTCATGGAAGGTAAGGGAATGATCGTTGCTTTTCTGCTCTTTGTTATCCCCGGATTTCCCAAAGATTCTCTCTGCTATATCCTTGGTGTGAGTCAGATGGAACTTAAAACCTTCCTTATCATCTCTACCATTGGAAGGGCACCGGGCACCCTCATGCTGGCGATGCAGGGTGCGAGTATTCGAGGAAATCACTTCGCCCTCTTTTTTATACTCCTCTCCATTACCGCCTTAGCCAGCATCTTTGCATACCGCTATCGGGAAAGGATAGAACACTGGCTAAAGGTGAGGATCAAAAAGCACTAACAGGCTGCTGAAAAATGTTCATCTGCATAAACGCGAAGCCCGCTCTTGCGGTAAATTCTATCGTAAGAACGACCAAACGTTTTATTCAGGATTTCGGGCGCCTTGCATCTATGCCTTCTTACGAATGTAGTCGTGAATCGGCTCCACGCCGATTCTCTTCACGATCCGGCTGAAGTGGTCTTCATGCTGCTCGTTCCACTCCTTCTTGACCAGGTCAACACAGGCCTCCAGCACCGGGTAGAGCTTTGATTCCTCCGTCACCTTGTAAATCTCGTCTCCGTACCGCGCCCATTTGCCGAAGTAACCACCAACCATGATTCTGCATCCTTTTTTCTTCGCCTGGATGGTGCCGGTGGGGCAAACCTGGATACAGTTTCCACAGAGCGCGCAGAAATCCTCATTGATGACTGGTTTCCCGTTCTCATAGTGGATTATCCGGTCAAGGCAGGCATGTGCGCATTTGCCGCACTGGCTGCACTCGATATCAGTAACCATGGGTATGGCTGTGCCATGGACCCCCACATCTCTGGACTCAGGAGCGGTGCAGGCATTGGCACATCCTGAAATAGAAACGGTTAAGGTACTGTGGGGCATTAACGGTTCACAGGCTTTGTCCGCAAGGATATCCGTTATATGCAACTGCTCCATTTTCTCCTTAACCTTCTTGCCAACCTCCCTGACGTTAATGAGGTCACGATCACACCCGAAGAAACGGGAATGACAGAGTTCAATCGTATAGAGGGCAGGCCCCTTGTTCAGTTCAATCATGGGGTCAATGGCCTCATCGCTCTTCCCTTCCTCCCGCGCTTTCTGTATCTTGTCAATCTTAGCCTGCCCGAACCACTCAAAATAGGCATCCCGGGTCTCTATCACATCCTGCAGCTCAACAACTGAATGCTTGTTCTTTCTGGCTATCTTCTCCGCATAGATAATGACCATGTTCTTGATGATCTCGTGGACTGGAATTGCGTCCACCACCTGCCGAGCTTCATGTTCCCATTTCATATGAATATTCCTCCTCTTAGTTAACTGAAAATCTTGTTTCCATGCCTATTGAGCATGAGCGAGTTCGTGACAACAGATATTGACGAGAATATCATGGCAATACATGCCCACTCCGGCCGCAGGATGATTCCGTTTATCGGATAGAGTATGCCGGCAGCGATGGGGATCATCAGGACATTGTAGAAAAACGCCCAGAAGAAGTTCTCTTTGATGGTGCGGAGCGTCCTTTTGCCCAGCCGGATTGCCCGTACCACATCCATAAGGTTGTTTTTCACGAGGATCACCTCCCCCGTCTCTTTGGCAACATCAGTACCGGAGCCGATGGCTATCCCGATGTCTGCCTGGGCAAGCGCCGGCGCATCATTGATCCCATCCCCTACCATACCTACTTTCAGTCCCTTTACCTGATACTTTTTCACGATGTTGATCTTGTCTTCAGGCAGTACCTGAGCCTCAACTTCATCTATCTCCACCTCCTGGGCTACTGCGCGGGCAACCCGTACGTTATCCCCGGAGACCAGAACAGTTTTTAACCCCATGGTATGCAGTTCTCCAATTGCCTCCCGTGAGTTCTCCTTGACCACGTCGGAGAGACCAATCAAACCGATAATCTCATCTCCCCACGATACATAGATCGTGGTCTTGCCCTCTTCGGAAAGGCGCGCACCGAGGGAGTGAGCCGCCTCCTTTGTTTTCACCTCTTCACCCATCAACTGATGGCTGCCGATCCTGAGTTCCTTCCCGTTACACTCACAGATCGTACCGCGGCCGCTCCTTTCCTCACACCGGGAAACAGGCTCAAGGACAATCCCTTCGATTTTGGCCCTCCGAACAATCGCTTCTGCCAGGGGGTGTGATGAATATACCTCACCCGAAGCAGCAACTTTCAGAAGATCCCTTTCGGAAAGGTTATTTAATGGGTATACCCCCACCACCTCAGGTTTACCGACGGTTATGGTCCCGGTCTTATCGAAGAGAACCACATCAAGCTTTGAGATGTTCTCCAGGACCGAGGCTCGCTTGAAGAGAATGCCCTGGTTCAAGCCGATCCCGCTCCCTACCATGATGGCAGTAGGAGTGGCAAGACCCAAGGCACATGGGCATGCAATCACCAGGACACAGATCATGATCGTAAAGGCGAAGAGGAATTCATAACCGAGGAAAAAGTACCAGACCGAGAAGGTGAGGATGGCAAGGGAAACCACAATCGGGACAAAGTAATTGGCGACGGTATCGGCAATCCTCTGGATGGGTGCTTTGTCTGACTGGGCATCCTCCACCATCCTGACGATTTGGGCAAGGAGTGTATCTTTCCCGACTTTGAGGGTCTTAACCCTGATTACCCCGGACTGGTTGATGGTAGCACCGGTGACTTTGTCACCCATCCCTTTTTCAACCGGGATTGATTCGCCTGTTATCATGGACTCATCCACGGCGGTGCTTCCCTCGACAATCTCTCCGTCAATGGGGATCTTTTCTCCCGGCCTGACTAAGATGATATCTCCTACCTTCACCAGAGAGGCAGCTACCATCCGTTCTTCTCCATTCTCAATCAGTCGTGCCTTATCAGCCTGGAGAGAGAGCAGCTTTTCCAAGGCCTGACCGGTCTTTCCCTTAGCCCTGGCCTCGAGCATTTTACCCAGGAGAATGAAGGTGATAAGCAAGGCAGAGGTATCAAAAAAGGCGTGAACATGAGGGTTGATGAATAAGAGAGAATAGACACTGTAGAAGTAGGCCGCTGATATCCCCAGGGAGATGAGCACATCCATATTGGATGAATAATTCTTCAGGGAATAGTAGGCACCCCGGTAAAAAGCTGACCCGGAGACAAACTGGACCAGCGTGGCAAGGATAGCCATTGCGTAATGGGTATTTGGCCCCAGAGGCTTGGTATACCACATTGCTAACATGGGGAGGGTAAGGCACAAGGCAAAGAAGAAACGGAACTTCTCCTTTCTCGCTATGGCTCCTTCAACCTTTCCTTCTGTGTCTTCAATCCCCAGGTATCCGGCATTCTTCACCGCCTCGAGTATCTTGTTCTTATCAAGGATAGACTCATCAAATTCAACTGCTCCCCTCTCGGTGGAAAAGTTTACAACCACGCTCTTGATACCGGGAGTTCGATTCAACACCCGCTCAATGGTCTGGGCGCAGTTGGCACAGGTCATGCCCTCGATCCTGAATGTGATCACTCCGCTACCTTCTTCTTTCTCAGGAATGGCGGCGTAACCAAGCCGGGAAACTTCTTGAGCAATAGAATCGGGATGTACCACAGCATCATCGTAGGTAACAGAGAGTCTTTCCAGGGGGAAATTTACTACAGCTTCCTGTATCCCCGTTACCTTTCTCAAGCCCTTTTCAATGGTCTGGGCGCAGTTGGCACAGGTCATCCCTTCCACCTTGAAGGTGGCAGTAGCAGCCTTTTTCAGGGGCTCGGGCTTTTGTTCTTCCTTTTTAAGCTGTTCCCGGACAGGTCCGTCAGTGCTATAGCCTTCTTCTCCGATTGCCCGTTTCATCTGTTCAACACTGATTGACCCGTCTTCATACGTCACTTCGGCCGTGGAATTCTCCAGGGAAACCCTTACCGAATTTACCCCTTCCAGTTTCTGCAAGGCCTTGGTAACTGCATTGACACAGTGATTGCACGTCATCCCGAAGACCGGGATGGTAATCTTATTTTCCATGTGACTGTTCCTGTTTGGTTATCCTTCGCTTGCCTGGTATCCGAAGTCTACGATTGCCTTAATGATATCTTGTGCATTCGTTTTCCCCGGATCGTAATCAAAGCAAGCCTCTTTCTTTGCCAGATCAACGTTAACGTTTGATACTCCGGAAAACCCACCGATTATCTTTGCCACCCGGGCAACGCAGTGCTGTCAGGTCATTCCTGATACCTGTAACTTCTTCTCCATTTTTACCTCCCTGTTTCTTTTGAATTTTTCCCTCTTTCTGTTAATACAATACCCCCGTAGGGTATAATATATATTATCTATTCTCTCCGTTTTTTGTCAATACTTTTATCACACCAGGTACCGATGACTCTTGACCGGGAGGGAGAATTCTTATATTCTACGGTCCAAGATATTTTAATCTCTTAAACTTACAACCCCATGGATACAAGCGTGGTTGAAAACAAGAGGGTGACAAAAGGAGGCGAATGATGAATGAGAGGAAAACAGGTTTCTGGGCAGTCTTGTTATTAGTGGTGCTCTTCTTATCTCCTCATGTCGCTTCTGCCAATCAGGCCGGGGCAACCATTGAGGCTCCGGAGAGTGCTGCTAAAGGCTCTGAAATTACCATCAGGGTAAAGGTTACCCACAGTGCCAATGCAATGTTCCATCATGTGGAATGGGTATATGTAATGGTTAATGGCAATGAAATAGCGAGGTGGAGTTATTCGACGTTTGACCTGCCTAAGCCTGATGGTAAGCTTTCAAGTATACCTCTCGTATTTACCAAAGAAATAAAGTATACCGTCAATAACAGGAGTGAGATAAAGGCTGAGGCAAGCTGCAACATCCATGGCAGTGCTGGCCCGGCAACGGCTCTGGTTTCTGTAAAGGAGTAATGTTTATCATCTCCGTACATAGATTATTCTGGCAATTGCAGAATCTAACGCAAGGGTAACCTCGTCAAACATCACGACGATACTGGGATATTTCTGATGAACCTTAACCTTCACTCCCGGAAAAAGTCCCATGGCAGTGAGTCTATCAAGCTGGTCGTGATCCGCACTGCAGATATACGCTACTTTCCCCTCTTCACCAGCTTTTAAAGAATCAAGTGACAAGACCACGCTTTCCACTCTCCCCCTCTTCTCTTCGCAGCACTTTCCCGGGGGGATCGGTTTGCCGTCAGGACAGAACCGGGGATG
>JAPLJA010000137.1 GCA_026388815.1 Pseudomonadota bacterium | reverse complement strand
CCTTCGGTATAGGTGGTAGGTATTCCCGCTTCTCCCGCTATCATGTTGAGGAGCTCAGCGCTGGTGATGCAGTCCGGGCCGCCTATCTCCAGGGTCTTCTTCGAGGCCTTTGGATTCGTGAGTGCGTCCACCATGCATTGTGCGAGGTTGATATGGGAGAGAGGGCTCATGTGCAAGTCTATCGGCCCGGGCCACTTGTTGGTTACACCCATTTTTATCACGGTGGGGATGTGGTAGAATTCAAAATCCTTGAACATCCCCGACGGCTGGAAGATCGTATAGTCAATCCCTGACTTTCTGATTGCTTCTTCAGACTGATACTTTGCCATGAACATGTCCGATACGCACTGCGGCCCTACCCCGCTTGCCGAAACATGAACAATCTTTCTTAACCCCTTCTTCTGAGCAGCTTCGACGATGTTCGTTACCCCTTTGAGCTCAACGTCCTGGTAGGTGCGCCCTTTCTTTTTCTCCTCCTCTGTGAGGCGGATTGAGATGATGACTGCCTCCATTCCCTCCAGAGCGCGTTCGAGAGAAGCCTTGTCAAGCATATCCCCTTCAACAAATTCTATCGTATCCTTTGCTGAACCGAGCTTCTCCCGGTTCGAGGTGCTCCTGATTAACGCCCTGACCCTGTGTCCCTTTTTTACTGCACTCTTTGCTGCTGCTGAGCCGACATCGCCTGTGGCACCGATGACTAAAATATGCATATAGCCCCCTTAAGCTTTTAGGTTACTCCAACACCCTGGTATGGGGTTTCTCCGGACCTCATGGAGGTGATTGAATCCACCTCCGTTGTATAGGATAGAGACTCCTGTGTGTCAAGGAAAATCTGGGTAGGAAAATCTGGGTAGGGGCGGGGTAATCCTTTCATGGGCGCCCCTACCTTCTCCAACGGTTGCAGAGAAGGCAGGGTGTGAATAAATATTTTTATTTCTGTTGCAACGGGATAAAAGATAGTTTTGAATATATATCTCATTGACCCGGACCGGGAGGTGCGCATGGGGAGACTGACTTCAGGGCAGAAAGGTATCTGTGGATGGAGAGGGCGGATCTTAAAGGTTGATCTCTCGCAGGGAAAAACATGGGATGAGGAGCTTCCCCGCGAGTACAGGGAAGGGTACACAGGAGGGGCGGGAATAAATGCCCGGTTGCTTTATGATCTGATGCGCGGCAATCCGTATGCCGATCCCCTGGCGCCGGAGAACCCGCTTATTTTTGGCTGCGGTCCCCTGGTCGGCACGCCGTTTCCCTGTGCCAGCCGGTTTACCGTCACCGGGAAAAGCCCTCTCACCGGGATCTTCGGCGACAGCAACGCCGGTGGCTGGTTCCCGGCAAGGCTCAAGCAGGTAGGATACGACCATCTTATTATTCAGGGGAAAGCCGAACGGCCAAAGGCGCTTCTTATTGAGCGGGGTAAAGCACCGGTCATTATTGATGCAGCCGATCTCTGGGGCCTGGATATCTATGAAACAGACAGGAGGATACACGCACAATACGGTGATTGTGAGACAGCACGCATCGGGCCTGCCGGTGAAAACCTTGTGCGGTATGCCAGCATTTTATCCGGCACGAAAAGGGTCAGCACCAACGGCCGCACCGGCATGGGATGTCTCATGGGGTCCAAGAATTTGAAGGCCATTATTGTCAAGGGCACAGGCACCGTGCCGATTGCCAGGAAGAAGGAGTTTGAGAATCTGGCCAAACGATACCGAGAGATATGGGGCAAAAGCGCCTGGGTTCCTCTCAAGAGAGATTACGGCACGCTCATCCTGTTATCCCAGATAGCGGAATCGGTGCGCATAAAGAATGAACAGGAGCCGATGACGCCGGAGCAGTTTGAGAAGTATGACCTTGAGTATTATAAGCAGCAGTATAAAACAGGCACGACCGCCTGCTACCGCTGCCCTTCTGCCTGTACCCAGAAGTGGGAGATCAGGGAGGGGACCTATAAAGGCGACAGGGGGGACAAGCTTGAATACGGCCACCTCATGCATCTGGGCCCGTTGCTCGGGATCTTTGATTTTTCTTCCATGCTGCACCTGGCGCATCTTTCCAACAGCCTGGGCATGGACTGCATTCAGTTCGGGTTCAATGTGGCTACGGCCATGGAGTGCTTTCAGCGGGGGATCCTGGGGACAGAAGATACCGGTGGCATGCAGTTGAACTGGGGGGATGACCGGGTAGTGGAACGGCTTATGAGGCAGGTGTCAAAACGGGAGGGGTTCGGCGATGTCCTTGCGGAAAACACCCCCGGGATGACATCCCGGATAGGGCCAGATGCAGCAGCCTATGGATTCCATGCCAAAGGGCAGGCATTTACCTATAACTGTAACTATGGCCTGCCCATGAACCTTGCCTCATCCGTGGCAACCCGGGGCGGGGACCACCTGAAGGGCCACCCCTTTCCCGCAATCATCGGCCACCGCGAGATGCTGGAAAAGATCTTCGGCAAGGACATGCCCGAGGAGATTATCAACCATACCAGCCCGGTGGCCAAGGGCCGGGTTGTCTGGTGGCAGGAAAATTACAAGATGATTATCGACAGCCTGGGGATCTGTTTTCTCCCGGTCGTGAATGCCACGGTGTGGAGTACCCCCCTCATCCTCACTGGGGAGATGGGGGAGATGTATCAGGCAGTTACCGGGCAGGATCCCTCCGGGCTTTTTGTTGCGGCCGAGCGGGCCTACCAGGTTGAGAAATGCTTCAATGCCCTGCTGGGGATGAACAGGAAGGATGATATCAGGAAGGAAACAATGCGGGGTGGAAAAGATCTGATTGAGGAGCCGGGCATGCTGGAGGAATACTACCACTACCGGGGGTGCTCAAAGGACGGCCTGCCGACACGAAAAAGGCTGCAGGAAATAGGGTTGAGCGATGTGGCTGATGACCTTGCCAGGAATAAAAAGCTTGCCGAGCAGGAATGCCCGACCATCGCCGAGCTGTTGCAGTATTCGAGTGACGTTACCGGGTAGCACAAAACAGGCGCTGTGGGGCTGTTGAAAAAGTGCCTTCTGTTGTCTTTGCGAGGAGCGATAGCGAATAAACAATCTAAAAAGGTTAGGAATAACCCGCCGCAGGCGGGCTGAAATTGCTTCGTCCGCCGTGGCGGACTCGCGATGACGTTCATAAGAGTTTTTCAACACAACCGCTGACCCTATTTTCTCCTTATAAAGAATGTTCTGATCCAGAGAGAGATTTCTTTACTTTTAGGTTAAAGAGGCCTACATAATAAGGTAGAGCTATTTAAAAAAAGGAGAACGAATGAATATCTATGTTAGTAATTTATCACCCACGGTCACCGAAGAGGATTTGCAGGAAGCTTTTAAAGCTTTCGGTCAGGTCACGTCCGTAAATATTATCAAGGATAAGTTCGGTGGCGGATCGAGAGGGTTCGGATTCGTGGAGATGCCTGGAAAAGCTGAATCCCAGTCCGCAATCGCCGGCCTGAACGGCAAGGAGTTAAAGGGGAAAGAGCTTATGGTTAATGAGGCACGCCCTCGCGCCGATGACCATCGAGGCGGAGGTGGAGGAAGACGGGGCGGAGGGGGCGGGCGCCGCTGGTAAAAGGCACTCAAAGCTGACCCCTGTTCATCTTCTGGATTGACCTCTCGGCCTTTACCGGGCAGTCATTGGCGACATGCAGAGCACGGCCTGGATGCTCCTGCTCTTCTTCATCTTTGCCCTGATCGCGTATGTTATTGTCAAAGGGCTTGAATTGAGAAGGTAGGGGAAATAAAATAAATTTTGCGGATGTATCTATAAAGGATATAAAATGGGGATGCGTCGCTCGGGAGCAGTTGCACTTGACATATCATAACAGTGTGATACACTCTGTATCACATAGGTGAAGGAGTAAACATGCCGATCAGTGTCCGCCTGGATAAGCAGACAGAAACCTTTCTGGAAGAGACGAGCAGAGTCCTTCGGACCAGCAAGGCTGAAGTGATAAAACGCTCCCTCGCTGATTACTGTTCCCACATCCTGTCCGAGAGACGGAAGCGGCCCTATGAGCTTATTCATGATCTCATAGGCACTGAAGGGAGCGGCAGGGGAGATCTCTCTGTGAGAGGTGAGGAGATTCTGAGGAAGACCTTCAGGAGAAAAGGGTGATCCTCATTGACACCGGCCCCATCGTTGCCCTGTTCGACCGGGACGACCAATACCATTCTCCGTGCTTGAGCATCCTCAAAGAGATACGAGAGCCTCTCATTACAACCTGGCCAATCATAACTGAATGCTTCTACCTCCTGAATTTCTCCTGGAAGGTTCAGGAGAATCTCTGGGTATTTATCGAGAGGAGTGGACTGGAAATCTCTCCTCTGGAGAGAGAAGTACAGGTCCGGTGCCGGGAGTTGATGAAGCAGTACCGGGACCTGCCCATGGATTTAGCCGATGCCTCATTAGTTGCATTGGCAGAGAAATACGGGGTTTCGAAGGTCTTTACCCTTGACCATAAGGATTTCTCCATTTACCGGTTCAAGGGGAAAACACGCTTTAGGCTTATGCCGGCGAAGGTATGAAGCCCGCGACTACTATTGCAGTAGTATTCCTTATCCTCATATCAATAGCACAGCTCTTACGGTTTATTTTTCAGGTGCACATAATCGCCGGAGGTATTACCATACCCCTGTGAGTGAGCCTTGTTGCAAGCATCATCTGCGCCTGCCTGGCGGTAATGGTGTGGAGAGAACATAAAGGGTAACATGGTCAATGGAGCCAATAATGGGCGCTGTCCCTCACCTTGCCCTACCCATTTTGAGACCCCATTTTGACTGCTAACCACCACCAGGTAATACTTTTTTTATTTGACTTACCTTTATAATTAGTATATAAATATATTTATGTCAAACCTTTCATAGGAGTATACTGGAATGGAATCAGTAGTTACCATAAAAGGCCAGATTGTTATTCCCTCAAAATTACGCCGCAAGTATGGCATAAAGGGTGGGACACGAATCCACTTCTTTGAAAAAGACGGAGAGATACACATCGTTCCAGTCACCCACGAGCTCATTGATGCCAATATCGGTTTCCTCGGCACAAAGGGGAAGCTTAAGAAAGCCTTGGCAGCAGAGAAGGAAAGGGAGCGGAGGCTGTGAAGCGGTATGTGTTAGACAGCTACGCCCTCCTTGCCTACTGTGAGGGAGAGGAGGGGGCGGCTACCGTTGCTGAGCTTTTCAAGAAGGCGCTCGATAACACAGCAGAGATCTTCCTCTGCATCGTGAACTGGGGAGAGATGTATTACATCGCCCTGCGGGAAGGTGACGAGGACAAGGCAGAACTCTACAGCACCACCATCGCCAAGTACCCGATCACCATCGTTCATGCGGATAGGGAACTCACCGTCCAGGCGGCCCGCTATAAGGCATCTTGCACCATCTCTTATGCCGGCGCCTTCGCCGCCGCCCTGGCAAAGCTCAGGAAGGCAGAACTGGTGACAGGAGACAGGGAGTTCAAGCAGGTGGAGAGGGAGATAAAGGTAAAGTGGATCGATTAGAAAAGGTGCTGTCCTTCACCTTCCGATTGGAATAATATGGTGAGTACTCGCTATTTCCTGACCATGAGTTTACGCAAGGAGAAGGCATGAGGCCGGCGACTGCAATTGCAGTAGTATTCCTTATCCTCATATCAATAGCACAGCTCTTACGGTTTATTTTTCAGGTGCACATAATCGCCGGAGGTATTATTACCATACCCCTGTGGGTGAGCCTTCCAGCCAGCATCGTCTTCGCCTGCTTGGCGGTAATGGTGTGGAGAGAGCATAAAGGGTAAAGAAAAACGTGACCTATGTAAAACAAAATAATGGGCGCTGTCCCTATTTTCACCGTCCCTATTTTCTGCTAAACATCTTCCCGGTAAACCGGATATCCTTTTTGCAAATGTGAGAGTAGCTGTATTCTGTGACGGGGATTTCTGGCACGGGCGATCTTGGTCTCGCCTTAGGCGGAAGCTAAAGAATGGTAGTAACGCTAATTATTGGACAAGAAAGATTGCTTCTAACATAAAGAGAGATGACCTCAGTACAAAAGCCTTAAAGGGCCTTGGTTGGCATGTCCTTCGAGTTTGGGAAACCGATATACAAAAGGACCCCAAAGGTGTAGCACACATGATTGCCCTCTGTGTCAAGAAACGGGCACAAAATTCTCGAAACATTGACCATAAGGCGAAGCAGCAATGAGATTTGTGGATTTGTTTGCAGGTCTTGGGGGTTTCCATGTTGCTTTAAGACGATTAGGACATATTTGTGTATTCGCTTGCGAGATTGACGAGAATCTTGGAGAGGTCTATGAGCGGAATTTTGGCTTAAGACCGGTCGGGGATATTCGGATAGTGAAATCGGCAATGATCCCGGCTCATGACATTCTTTGTGCTGGATTTCCTTGTCAGCCCTTCTCTAAGGCTGGCGACCAGAATGGCCTTAGTTGTCCAAGGTGGGGTGATCTTTTCGAACATGTCGTAAGAATTCTAAAATACCACAAGCCGCCATATTTTATTCTTGAGAATGTCCCCAATCTTGCTCGACATGATGGCGGTAAAACTTGGCAGAAGATGAAGTATCGTTTAAAAAGACTTGGCTATGCAGTTGAAGAGTGCAGATATTCGCCCCATCAGTTTGGAATTCCACAGATTAGAGATCGAGTATACATTGTAGGATCTCTATCAGGACTTAATGGTTTTATGTGGCCACAGCCCAAAAAGAAGGGAAAAACATCCATTCTGTCCGCCCTAGAAAAAAAACCCAGCAATGCCCGTCCAATCTCCGATCAAGTCATCAAATGCCTTGAAGCTTGGCAGGATTTTGTATCTATGCATCCGCAGGATGAAGAACTACCTTCCTTCCCAATTTGGTCTATGGAATTTGGTGCAACGTACCCGTTTAAAGAAACAACTCCATTCTGTCTAGGGGTGAATCGGTTATCAGAGTATAAAGGAAGCCACGGCATACCACTCAAAAGATTACATCCGAGTGAACGGTGGGTCACACTACCATCATATGCTAGAACGGAGGAAAAAAAATTCCCAGATTGGAAGGTTCGTTTTATTAGGCAGAACCGCGAGCTTTATGCTAGAAACAAGAAATGGATTAAAGAGTGGTTGCCCAAAATTCTCTCTTTTCCTCCAAGTCTTCAAAAATTAGAATGGAACTGCAAAGGTGAGAAACGTGATATCTGGAGTCATGTGATACAGTTTCGCGCATCAGGTGTGCGAATCAAGAGACCCTCAACTGCACCATCGTTAGTTGCCATGACTACAACTCAAATACCAATTATTGCATGGGAGCGTAGATACATGACCCCGAGGGAGTGTGCCAACCTTCAAAGTCTCCAAGAACTTTATTATTTGCCAACATCCAGTAGTCATGCGTTCAAGGCCTTGGGCAATGCGGTCAATGCCACTGTCGTCGAGCATATTGCTCGATCACTATTATCAGAAAAAAAGGCAGCATTAGAAAGGGGGAAAAATGACTAAAAAGGCCTCGGGCATCGAAACCGTGAATATCAGACCAGGTGTCAGCATCTTATCAGTGCTAAGACATTTAAATTACCGGCCCTGGTTTGCTCTTGCCGAGTTTGTTGATAATGCATTGCAAAGCTTCCTCTCAAATCGTGATGCAATTAAGAATGTTGATAGAGACGGCCCACTTCTCCGAATTGCCATTGAACTCGATACATTAAATGGCGGTCGCATTGTAATACGTGATAATGCTGCCGGTATATGTGAATCAGAGTATAGGCGAGCCTTTAGACCTGCAGAGATTCCTCCAGATCGGTCTGGGCTATGCGAGTTCGGGATGGGCATGAAAAGTGCCGCATGCTGGTTTGCTAGTCGATGGCATGTCCGGACATCAGCGTTAGGTGAACAAGTCGAGAGAACCATTTCTTTCGATATTAATAGGATTGTTCAAGATAGAATTGAGGAATTAGAAATTTCGTCGCGCACGATACCAGCAAGTGATCACTTTACTGAGATCGCACTCACAGATTTGCATCACAGGCCACAAGGACGTACTATTGCGAAGATACAAGAGCATCTGGCCAGCATTTATCGCGTTTTTTTGCGTACAGGAATTTTGCAAATATCATTCAATGGAGAGATTCTTAAATATGAAGATCCTGATATCCTTAATGCACCGCACTATAAAAATACTGGAGGACACCCGATACTGTGGCGGAAGGAGATCGACTTTGATTTTGGCATGGGTCAAGGTGCAAGAGGGTTCGCTGCATTACGAGCAAGGGCATCTACATCGCTTGCAGGTTTTGCTCTTTTTCGACGGAACAGATTAATTCAAGGTAGTGGTGATGAAACATATCGACCGGAATTTATCTTTGGCAGGTCAAATAGCTATCGTTACCAACGTCTTTTTGGTGAGTTGCATCTCGAAGGGTTTGAGATCAGCCATACAAAAGATGGCTTCAGATGGGATGAGAATGAAGATGTATTCTTGGAACTGCTTAAGGAACATTTAGAAGAGGAGCCTCTTAACCTTCTTCAGCAGGCTGAGGAATTTCGGGTTAGAGCACCTCAACAAGATCTTAATCAAGGTGCTGTAAGGGCTACGGTAAGGACTGCAGAAACAATAGAAAGAGATGTCCCCCCAATTTTGGAACACCAAATAAGTGAAGAGCCGGTTCGTCAGCCCCCTCCAAACACACTCCCTCCGACGCAGGTTCGTGCCGCAACGCGCGAGATAAATGTGGAACTTAGAGGACAGCCCTGGCGAATAATCATAGAAACAACCATTGATCCAGCAATCGGGGCTTGGATTGCAATAAGTGACAGATCCGATATTATTGATCCACAAACACAGCGACGGGTTCGTCAGGTAGGAGTCAGAATGTCCCTTGCTCATCCCTTCATGGATCAATTCTGTGGAGCAGATGAAAACAGCATTGAAGCACTGTTGCGTGTAGCAGCAGCTATTGGTTTGGCAGAAACTGCAGCGCGCGATGTCGGAGCTATCCTTACAAGTACAATTATTCGTAACATCAACGAATTATTGCGTAACGGTTTATCTAGACCAGCTTGATTCTAAGGAAAAAAGATATGATTCGAGATAGATACAACTTAAATTCGTCAGATGCACTAATGATAGAAGTTGTAAATCACCTTCAACCTGGCCCTGGTCGCTGGCAACCACGAGTGATGAAAGAGGCATTTGGCGTAGTATCGTGTCAAGCTATTCCGCAAGATAGGCAGCCCGTCATTCTGCAAGAAGCAGTCAACATTTTAAGTCGTTGTGTACCCCCCTCAGAAATATCTGGACAAGAAACGGGGCTAGTAATTGGGTACGTTCAAAGTGGAAAGACAATGTCTTTCACAACTGTCGCTGCTCTGGCGCATGATAACGGTTACCGAATGGTTATCATTATTGCAGGAACATCCCAGTATCTTTTGTGTCAATCTCGCAATAGACTCTGCAATGATTTGCGTATCAACAGTATTTCTGAACATCGACCTTGGCGACATGTTCCTGATCCTACACTCTCAAAAGATAGTCATAGAATTATCCGTGATATTTTAGAAGACTGGAATGACCCTATAGTTCCTCCGGAAGAACGTAGGACCGTCTTGATCACTGTGATGAAAAATCATCGTCACCTGCATAGGTTAATAGAAGTGCTCAATTCAATTGAGTTGCGAGGCATCCCTACGCTTATTATCGACGACGAAGGTGACCAGGCAGGGCTTAACACTATGGTACGGCGAGGGAACCAAAGCACAACTTATCGTCGGCTTCTTGCCTTAAGGGCTGCTATCCCACAGCATAGTTTTTTGCAGTACACTGCAACTCCACAAGCTCCATTGCTCATCAATATCGTTGATGTCCTGTCACCAAATTTTGCAGAAGTAATAACACCTGGGGATAACTATATCGGTGGTAGAGATGTTTTCGATGAACGATGGAATCTTATTCGAATCATACCATCGGATGAGATTCCATCAGAAAATAACAGGTTGACAGGACCTCCACAAACATTACATTGTGCAATGCGTCTTTTTTTTCTAGGTGCAGCGGCTCACTTAATGAAACGAGACACACCACCGAACAGATCAATGATGGTACATCCTTCTCGACTAACCGACATACATGGCCAATACTTCAATTGGGTACGAGATACGCGCGAAGGTTGGCTGTATATCTTCAGACAGCCTTCAGACGACCATGCTTACAGAGATCTCATTGAATTATTTCATCGCGATTATGAAGATCTTCTAAGGACTGAACCTGGGTTGCCCTCATTTGACTCAATTGTGCCATATATCTTGCGAGCTATGCGCTGGACTACTGTTCGAGTATTAAATGATAGTCCAGAGGGTACAGCACCTGTAAACTGGAGTGATAACCCTTATTGGATACTAGTTGGGGGACAATCGATGGATCGAGGCTTTACTGTTGAAGGTCTAACAGTTACTTACATGCCTCGAGGACCAGGCATTAGAAATGCTGATACAATTCAGCAAAGGGCTCGTTTTTTTGGCTACAAGCAAGCGTACAGAGGTTACTGTCGAATTTTTTTGGAACAGGATGTATACGATGCTTTTCTGGCTTATATTGAACATGAAGAAGATATACGCTCTCAACTGATTGAATATCGGAATACTGGCCGTACTCTTTCTGATTGGAGGCGCGAATTCTTTCTTGCTGGCAATCTTCACCCGACTAGGAATAATGTTATCGACATTGACTACTGGAGAGTGCAACTTGGTGATAGGTGGGTTTACCCTGAAAGGCCTCATGACGTAGGAGAAGTCATAGAGGCTAATCGAGCAGTCTTCTCACAATTTATTAGTAGAATACAATTTGTAGAGCATGACGGACTCGATAAAAGAGTTACAGAACATAGAAATCTGGTGGCCCGAGGTATTCCTTTAAGTCATGTACATGAAAATCTTTTGACACGGATTCGTATCACGAGTCTCGAAGACTCTCGTTTATTTTCACCCCTACTTAGACTAATCCAATTCCACCTTGCACAAAATCCAAATGATTTATGCACCATCTTTTTAATATCCGGAGGAAGTCCTATTAGACGTGCTTGCGAAAATGAACGTATCAAGCAATTATTCCAAGGTAGGCAACTTGCTAGAAGGGAAATAACGTATCCTGGCGATCGAGAGGTTAAGGATGCCGGGGTAATCTCCATCCAATTACGGTATCTAACTCTCGGTGAATACCAGCAGCAGCCTATCGCTGATAACGTTCCTCACCTAGCAGCGTGGATTCCCGCTTCTATTGCTCGTGATATGGTTCAACAACCTCAAGGAGCTTAGGTAGTGGGTAATTTCTCGAATAATTTGCTCGATTTATTCAATTCCCTGCGGCCACCTGAACAACAACTGGTCGCAGTTCAATTTACAGCCCATGAAATCCCCGAAAGGCGGGCAGATTTTATTGCTAAGGACAGATATGGGCAGCCAGCGCTTTTGATTGCAGTCCCCAGTTCCATGACGAGCACACCTCCGCCTCAAATTAGCCTTGAACACCTCGTTGTTGATCACGGACTCGAATGCAAGGTAAAAAAATTAGATGGTATTATTCACCAGGGGATTTTTTCTGTCATTCGGTGTGTGAATGCTGATAGGTTTCTCCATGAATATTTTCTCCGATCAATCATTCCCATTGTCCAGAAATTGCCTTTTTTGCCTGAATATCGCGATATATCGCATGCAGTTATCTCCCTTGTAGAACTTTTTCGGCAGTTAAACATGCCTAGCCGAAAGTCGGTTCAAGGTCTTTGGGCTGAGCTTTTTTTAATCACTTCTGCACGTTTTCCACAAGTGCTTATCGAAACATGGCATAGGACACCAGAAGATCTGTATGATTTCAGTTCAGGTACCGAGCAAATAGAAGTCAAGAGTTCTTCTGGAGACACACGGTTACATTTTTTTTCTTTTGAGCAACTTAATTCGCCCAATTACAAAAATGTCCTAATCGCATCAGTATTCGTTGTAGAAGCAGGTCATGGTAAAAGTGTTTTTGATCTGATTGATAAAATTCGCCATAGACTGGGTAATGAATTTAATGCAGCACAGCGGATCGATCAGATCATCAGTGCTACACTTGGCAGTAGTTGGAGGCATGCTATAGATCTAAAGTTTGATTACGAATTGGCTACATCTTCATTGGCCTATTATAATTCTTCTTCAATTCCTTCGATTCGTGGTCCGCTTCCTTTAGGTGTAAGTCGTGTTCATTTTCAGGCAGATCTATCGTTTGTCAAGCCAGTTACTTTCGATGAAATAATGGACAAAGGAACTTTAATCAGCGCCTTGAGTTGAGCAAGACAGAAATGGGACGGGGGTGGGGGACGTTGTTGAATTCTTTCTACTTATCTCTCGGGAATTCGGGAATTCCGGGGACACGGGAATTCCGGGGACATAACACTTAATTTATTCCCCCCAAACTTTTTTACCCGAATTAACCCTATCTTCTCTGATCCCACCAGCACCCAAGGTCAGTAGCTCGTAACCAACCGAAGCAGAGAGTAGTACCAGAAATTTTCCTCACAAATATTGTTAGTATCTTCAGGTATTCAAGCAGGTGCTGAACAGGGTTACATCTGTCTTTCGCAGGGGTAATGCTGACCGCAATTGCGCAGCGCTATCATGCCGGACTGGGGACCGTATTCAAAGGTAACGCTTAAGGCGGGAATAGTGTTCTAGGAAGAGGATCTCAAAGTAGAGCGTAAATGGTGGAGCCTTGGTGGGCATGTAAGCCTATTTTTTAGCTTTCTTGAGTGCTTCGGAAGGCGTGGCTGCACGAATACCAGGCCGCATGTCTTTATTAACTTTTTTTTCTCGCTCAGTCCACTCAGAGGAAAGTTCCTCTGAAGGCAGGTCCGACATGTCAGGGTATTTTCTGACTGTCCGCACCGGATAGAGGGTAATCTGGTTGCCTTTGATGGTGTATTCAAAAAGAGGTTCTTTCCTGAAAGAACGAGGAAGGCTTATTCGTCCCCGAGCATCGGTTTTTAGGACTTTGATCTCACCCATGTGATGGCCCCCCCTTGTTATTTTAAGGATTATTATAACCTATCTGTAACAATTGTCAATAATGGGAAAGTGGGAATATAGGAAAGAGAATTGCAATCCCCCCTGTGACCCCCAGGAATTCCTGGGACATAACACTTAATTTATTTCCCCAACTTTTTTATCCGAATCAACTCTATTTTCCCTGAGGCCCAACAGCGGACAAGGCTGGTAACCCGTAGCCACCCGGAATGAGAAGCCAGTGGCTGACCACGCCCTCACAACTCTCCCTGTGTGCTGCCACTAAAAACTTGCCTTACAACAGGTTTACAAAGAATATATAATAAACAAAAATGATAATTATCTATCCCCAGTAAATGTATAGCCGAAAATTTCAAGCACAGGGATTTGAAGAGTGGGTTTTTTTATCCCGGAATAAAAGAGGCAGGAGCCATTCCTGGCCCCTGCCTCTTTGGTTGATAGAAGATAATAGGTATGTTTATTGAGGATTAATCCCCTCTGCTTTTTACCCTCTATTTCTTCGTTTTCACGGTCACATCGTCTGAACCAATAATTGAACTGCCATCAGTTAAACTACCTGTTACGGTTATTTCTACGGAACCGGTAAGCTGGTTGAGCCTGATTACGTCCAGAACTTCCTGGCGGTTATATTTCAGCTCGAGTTTTGAATTGTCATTATCGTCGTTTTTGGAGATATGATGCGAATCGTTGTCATCTTCGTTATCGTTTTCAATGTTCCATTTGATCGGTTCAATGTTTGTCGCATTTCCCCCGATACCGCTGATAATAACGCTTTCAGGGATAATCTGATCTGCAGTGTAGCCATTTGGCGGTTGCACCTTGACAGTAACTTTCGCGTCATGACCGGTGTTATTTGTGTTCAGTGTTTCAGGCTCAAATTTAATATCTACTTCCTTGATGGTTGACCCCGGTACAAGGCTGAAGTCCTGAACAGTTGTCATCCCCGACACAATCACAACATCATCTGCAGTCTGAGGTACGTAGCCGGTTGCAGTTGCAGTAACTTTATATGTCCCTCCGGGCATGTCTCCGAAACAGTAAGCCCCGTTTACATCCGTTAACGTTGTGCCTGTTATCGTAGTTTCAGTCGTTATCGTTGCTGTTGTCCCGAGCGGAGTCGTCGTCGTCTCGGTTATGGTTGAAGAACCGACAGAAGTAATCAGAGCCCCCGCTATAGGCAAACCGTTAGATGCATCTGTTACAGTTCCCTGGAGAGAACAGACTTGAGCGAAAGCCTGGGATGTAAGACCGAGGACAAGAAGCAGAACACCCAATGACTTGAGAAAAACAGTCCCTAACCTATTTACCATACACATTTTTTTCTCCTTTCTAAAAGTTACGTTAAACCAAAACCTTTTCATAACCTAATTACCAATCTTTATTGGTAATCTACCCCGGATACATTCTTTACCAGTTAGTTTTTATTGTCAACAGTCACAGTCCAACAAACCTCATTCGGTTATGGGATCTCAGATAAAGATATGACCCCTCGAATTCAAGGGACACCATACTTAATTAATTCTTCCTTGAGCCCAACAGTGGACAAGACCAATAGCCCGCAACCAGCCGGAATGAGAAGCCAGTGGCTGTCCACTGGCCTAAAAAGCAGAATGCTCAACCGTGTTCTTTAAGAAATTCCCTCCATGCACTGAACGATATATCCTGCCTTGAAAACCTCTTGACAGAGGTTAACATGCGTCTGTAATAGGGTCCAGGGTCTTGAATCTTGACATTCTGGACTTGGCATCGCTTTGCCTTCTCGCCCCCGATAACAAAAAGACCTCATTCCCTTCAAGACAAATGAGGTCTAGATTTGTCCCACGTTCACATATTCGACACCTAAAGAGCAAAGAAATTTGAGAGCTTTACCACCTTTTAGTATGGGACAACTTAAATGTCAAGCATTAGCAGATTAAGCATCGAGCGCCAGCTCCTTTAATTTCTCTCCAGACGAATGGTCAGCCACCGGCCTCTCCTCCCCGGCGAAATTAGAGTTGTCTTTCGGGAAGAATCCAAGAGATAATATAACTTAACTTCCCGGCCGTATGAATCGCTCGAAGCAACCCGGGCAAACTGGTTGCATCTGGAGGCAGGTGAAATCGGCAATGATTCTGTTTGGTCCCCATACGGCTTGGCATACAGTTTGCCTTTAATTAGAGGTGTGAAGAACGGTAGCGAATGAATATATACAAGGAAGGAGGTGAGATAGAGAATGAAGAAAGGTCTAATGATAGGAATTGCACTGGCAGTCGCTTTTGCTTTCACGGGAATGCTCATGGCGGCTGAGCCTGCTGCCCCTGCAAAACAGGAGGCAACAAAGGAGGAAGTATTCAGAGGAACCGTGGTTTCTGTGGATGCTGTGGCCAATACTATAGTTGTGAACAACAAGAAGGCTAATAAGGAAGAAACCTTCCAGGTGGATTCAAAAACCAAAATCACGTTTGCCAAGAAAGAGTACAAGTTAGCCGATATCAAGAAGGATCAAAAGGTTGCTGTTCACTACAGAGTAGAAGGCGACAAGAAGATCGCTACGCTTATCAGGTAACAGAGAGTCCATATAATCCTACCGGTGCAGCAGTTACCCCCTTTCCTTTAAATGACTGCTGCACCGTACCTCTCCCTTGGGAGGCATCCCGGGTTTTATCGGGATGCCTCCTTCTTTTTCAGGAAGAGAAAATCGGGATCAGGTTTTTATTTATTACGGAATAGCTGGTGTTGTTTCTAATCGGACAGACTTCACCCGGTAAAATTTAAAAAATCCCAGGAAAGCAATCACCAGGTAAGCAATGGTCTTGGGAATCATCAGCGTGCCGATCTGCGGAACCCTCTGCTGGAGGAAGATGACCGGTGCGTAGCAGACAAATGAGACCAGAATCATCGCTCCAATCCAGATAAAGGTGCGGTCGTGTGCTGCGATTGCATCGCGGAGGATGAGGAAAGCTACCCCCAGCTGCATGAGCATCAGGAAAAGATTGCGGTAGATTGACCAGGGATGCGCAATCTGGAGGCTGTTCCACCCATTTGCCGGATGGGTCATGACCAGCAGGCGGATCACTCCCAGTGCAAGCAGCAGATACCCGAACCATCCGTAGGGTTTATTATATCGCGCGCTCCACATCATGACCAATGCCATGTAGAAGATGGTAAAGGTGATGGCTGTTGCCAGGGAACCCATCGGTGCGAGCAGGAGCTGGGTGCCAAATACGTTTACCGTGGCATCGAGGCCGCCCATGGCATAAGCAAGGACCCTGAATCCTACATGACCGATGTCTCCAAAACCAAGAAACGCAAACGCCCACATGATGAGATCAGCAGTACGCCGGTCATGCTCTGCAACATGCTCTCTGCGCACCCACATGGCAATTACCAGCCACCATATCACTATGAGATAAAAAATATTGAACGAAATCTCCGTCCAGAGTCTGGCTGTTTCTGACATGATTGCTTCTCCTTTTCTGACTTTAATTTTTACTTAAATTACATTCTAAAATCAACAGGGCTCCTAAAACCTCATCCTCACCCCGTAAGTGAGTTTTACCTCTTGATCCTTTGGGACAGGGATCGTGAACTCAGCAGCGAAGGCCTCTGTCTTTTTGTATTCATGAGAAGAACTGAGCATTGTCCAGTCACCGGGTATCGGTTCAACCACCTTCACCATCACATCCTCTTTTTTATGATTTCTGAGTGAGATCTCAAAGCTCGCTTCATAGGTGTCAGAGGCGATTTTTTTCCAGTCGGTCTGTTTCCTGGTTCCGACGACATCAAAGGCATCCCCGAGTTTTATCCTGACCTTCTCGTCCTTGGGAGTATGGTCAATGGAATCCTCTCCCACAAACTGGAGACTTCCCTCATCATCGTGTTTATAGACCCTGACGATGCCCTTGGGGAGAGGAATTCCGAGGTTGTACTCCTTCTTGTTTGCAATCTCCACATACACCCCGACCTTCTGGTTTGCTTTTGCTTCATCATAACGGTTGTAGTAGTAATACCGCGCCCCCTGGAAGACGAGCTCCTTCTTTACCGGAATGCCCTCTGCGCTGACGAGACGGATCTGCTTGGTCTGGTTGTCTTTAATGGTTGAAGGTCTCTGGAGGGTGTAGATGTGATAGTCAAAAAATTCTTCCTCTTTAAACTGGGGCGGTGGAGCCGCTGCTTTTGCCATCGTTATCCGGGACATCCTTGCTTCATATACCTCTTCCTCTTGTACCCGGTGGATATCCCCGGCCACCAGTTTCAGTTTCGCATTTTTGTAGGTTGCACCACTCTTATTATCAATGGTAACCCAGCCTGAGAGGTCTGCCCTATCATCCTTGTCGTTCAGGGTGACCACATAATCAGCTCGCCAGTTAATGCCGTTGGTGAGGTAGGATGCCTCAACAGTCTGGGGTGATGCAAGGGTGTTTTCGACGAGCCACACCAGGGTGGGTTTAGAGATGAGATTTTCCGGGACGCCCGGGAAGATGATCCTGCCCGGATGTCCGAAGGTTATCTCGTCTCCGATCTTAAATATGGGTCCATCGTTATTCGCAAGTAACGTGGCAGTTACAATCTCTTCTCTCTCTGTGTATGGATTTTTAGAGTAGAGCTTCACCTCTTTCCCGACATACTTGTCGAGGAGCTTCTGAGGGTTTAAGAGGTCGTATTCGTAGTTCTGTTCCAGTACCCGAAGGCTCTCAGGGTTTACGAGGGATTTTATATATACACTTGCAGGTATGATCTGCGATGCCACATCCATAAACCTCACATCCCCTGTTCCCTGAAACAGTTGTACCTTTCTCTGGTCTTTCACCAGCCCGAGGTTGACATTGTAGATGGTAACCGCTACCCCGGTCTGATCTTCCAGCCCGGTGGCAATACCTTTCGTTGCAATGCCGATATTCTCTGAATATGCAGGCGTGACAGAGCCAATCACCTGCATGAGAATAACTGTTAGAACAAAGGAGAGATATCTCGTTTTCATTTCACACCTCCTGTACGTCATCATCTATCATACCCCTCTTATACGAAAGGAGCCATGAAAAATCCACTTCACAGATTCTTTTTTTATAATTTCCCTTGAAATAGAGAGAGCCGGAACACATAATTAACAGAATTGTTCGTGAGCCTGAAGAGGCTTGATCCATAATTATTTTGCAGGGAGGGAAGAGATGGCAGATACGTATGATCTGGTTATTGTCGGCGCTGGTCCCGGAGGCTTGATGGCTGCACGGACAGCCAGGCAGGAAGGGCTGAAGGTCCTGTTGGTGGAACAGAAGAGCGAGATTGCCGGGGTGCGGCGCACCTGCGCTGAAGCGTTGATTACGAAACCAAACTGTGATGGAGAGACTGTTACCGTAGAGGGTGAAAAGATCATCTTTCATATCAATGACTTCTCCCTACGATATCGCGGGCCCTGGGTGGAGATGAAACAGCTGCTCCGGATTGCACCCGGTGGTTCTAAAATGATCATCGAGCGGGAGGAGACCCCTGTTGCCAGGATATTCAACAAGGAGGTACTGCTGGAAGGTCTTCTCTCGGAGGTACAAAAAAGCGGATGTGAGATTGCGAATGAGACCATCGGCGTCAAGGCGGAAAACA
>JAPLJA010000308.1 GCA_026388815.1 Pseudomonadota bacterium | reverse complement strand
GATCTTTCTCCTGAACATATCTTTGTTAGCTCTGGCTACCAGCCCTGCCCTGTCGATCAGCGCCTTCATTTCCGGCGTAATGTCAGTAAAGTAGGTAGGCGAGCCGAGGATAATGCCGTCAGCTCCCATCATCTTTTTTATATAGCTGTTCACCGCATCACCTTTTATTGTGCACTGCTTGTTTTTTTTCTTGAAGCAACGGTAGCAAGCGATGCAGCCGCAGATCTTCTTGCCACCAATCTGTATGTACTCAGTTTTAATTTTCTCCTTTTTTAATTCATCAAGCACATGATGAATGAGGATCTCCGTATTTCCGTCTTTTCGGGGGCTTCCGTTAAACGCTATCACCTTCATCAGACTTCTCTCCTTTCTCCATAATCTATAGGTACGGTTATCTTTCCTCCAGGTACAAACGGAAAGAAAGCTGATCATAAGGATCAGGGCACAACGCGGTTACGCTGTGCTCTGCTCCTGCCCAGACCGGTGTAGCTCCTGATAACAGTGTTTGTATAAACGGATAGAGCTGAGAGTAGAGCAAACCGCAGGCACCGCCTACATTGAAAGGGTCAACCTCGAATTTCTGACCTTTTCTATGCCCCCAGTAGCATTTACGCGCGATATCAAGAACCTCTACAAAAACCTTATACTTATCCAGGGCAGGGAATCCTTTGCCGTTCATGTCCCGGTATGGAGTCTTTGTCTTTACGATAACCGGCCTCTCCTGCTCGAACCTTTTTACTTCTACCATAACTCGACCCATCTCTGGGCAGGAACCGGTAAAGGTATCTGCATTTTTCTCCCAGAGGAGACTCCCTCCGTAATGGAGGGTAACTACGGAGGAGTGAATAGCCTTGTAGAGAGATCCGCAGAGGCCGTCGCTGTTAAGCGCGGTCAATTTGAATATTTCTCCTTTCTTATGTCCGTAGGGGCATTCTCCATGTACTTTGGTTATGGTCACTTCCTGGTAGTAGCGATTTTCACCTTTCAAAATCTTAGCAAAAATATTATTACCTTCATCCCACTCTTTTTTATCTTCGTTCATTTAATCTCCTGTTTATACCCTATTGCCTTTATTGCTTTTGCCACACCCTGGTATCTACTAAATCAGCGTGTGGGTGTCAACTGAGAAGTATTGGCAGAAATGCTACTTTATCTTTTTGACACCATCTTTTCACCTGTATTATGATAGTAACCGATGGAAATATTCTTTTTACATGAATTCATTATTGTCCTGACCGTCTCTCTTATTGTTCTCTTCTTCAGCCATAAATTGAAACTTCCCGCAGTTGCGGGTTTTCTCACCACAGGCATCCTTATCGGTCCAAGCGGTTTTTCCCTCATTAAGGATACACAGGTGATCTCAGTCCTTGCCGAAATCGGGGTGGTGATGCTGCTCTTCACCATCGTAAAGCTAAAGGGGACGGTTCTATTTTCCCAATGTTTATAATTGAAATTAAATAGAACCGTCCCCTTTTCCCCTCGCGTCCCCTTTTTCCCTCGGAATGCTGAGGGGAATCTCCAAGACTGCACGGTCCATGGAAAAGATAATGGATTTCCTTACCGCCGGGACCGTTGAGACCTTCCTCGTTTCAGGTGGATGCGTTGCAGCAGGAAAATCGTTTCAGGAACTTGACCTCGGCAAAGAAACCGGGGCAATTATAATTGCCGTCGTCCGGGGAGAGAAATCCTTTACCACCTCTCCATCTGACTTCATCATCAGGGAAAACGATATCCTCGTCCTC
>JAPLJA010000113.1 GCA_026388815.1 Pseudomonadota bacterium | reverse complement strand
CCGAGCAGCGCTGCAGCCAGGCTGGAAACCAGGTACTGTCCGCTCATCACGGCAAGGAGCAGAAAGAAGATACAGGCAACGGTGGCAACACCTCCTGACAGACCATCCATATTGTCGAGGAGGTTCAGGGCGTTGGTGATACCCACCACCCAGAGCACGGTTGCGAACAGGTTGAGGAGAGAAAAAGAAAAGAAGCTCACCTCGATACCGGAGGCGATCAGGATACCTGAAGCCACGACCTGCCCTGAGAGCTTTAACAGAGGCGGCAGGCCACGACGGTCGTCCCACATGCCCAAAAAAGAGACACAGGTTGCACCTACCAGGATGCTGACCAGCTGGGGCACATAGAAACGGTCGCTGAAGAGAAACAGGGCAACAATACACCCAAGATAAATGGCAGCGCCACCGAGGCGTGGTACAGTGCGGGTATGGAGCTTTCTGGCACTCGGTTCGTCAATGAAGCCGAAGCGGATCGCAGCCCTCTTAACCAACGGCATGAGTCCCATCACGATCACCAGTGCGCTAACAAAGATCAGCATGTAGGTAGTCACGGCATCACCTCGTACATGAAGGGTCCAAGGGTTCCAGGGTTCAAGTGAACAATACCTACAGAAGTCAGGAGCCAGTCCGCCAAAGGCGGATTATTCTGGATTCTGAATTCTGACTCCTGAATTCCTGTTCTTTAACCATTCACTAACGACCACTCACGATTTTATTCCGCCTTCTCCTGTTCCGTCAGTTGACGGATAAAGTTCTGGAGTGCCGGCCTTTCACTGTCTGGCAGGAGCCTCAGTGCCTCCCAGGCGTGGATGAGGGCCTGATCGTCCTGCTTCACCTGATGGTAGAGCAATGCAAGATTGCGGTGGCTGATTGCGTCATGGGGGCGCATCTGGATGACCTTGAGGTTCTCTTCAATTGCCTTTGGCACCTGACCGCGCTGTGCATAGATCACCCCGAGGATACTATGGGCGCCGGCTGACTGCGGGTCAAGCCGTATCGCCTCAAGGGTTGCATTCAGGGCATCCGCCACGTTGCCCTGCTGGTAGGAGAGGTAGCCCAGCGCACTCCACGCCCTGGCATCCGTAGGCTCACAGGTTATTGCCTGCCGGTAAGCGCCTGCCGCTTCACGGAACATCCCCTGTCCGCGGTACAGGTCACCCAGGATGATATAGGTGAAACCGAACTGCTGGTCGAGTGAAAGGGAATGGGCAAGCTTCTCGAGGGCGCCCTTGTAGTCACCCTCAGAAATATAAACCATAGCCCACTGGTCCCAGATTTTAGCATTGGTGGGGTTACGCTCTATTGCCTTACGGTAGTACACGTGAGACAGCTTGAATTTTTCTGCCCGCTCTTCCGTACTGGAAGCTACGTCAGCCCACTTGTGGTAGATGGTTCCGAGGTTAATATAGGGATCGGGGTTGAGCGGGTTTACCCTCTGGGCGCGATCGAGCGCCCTGGAGATTTCCGCAAAGAGAGAGATCCGTGCCTCGCGATCCGCAAGTGAACCAGCTTTGTCCAGGAGAGAGCGCGCCAGCTCCTGGTGGTAAAGTTCGTGCTCAGGCTCCAGCGCGATAGCGCGGCGGTAGTACTGGATGCTCTCATCTAAGAACTGCTTTTCTCGCAGATTCTTCCCCATCTTGTAGTACATGTCTGCCCTGATGATCTTCATATTGCTCATATAGGCGGTAACGATGACAAGCCCGAGGAGGACCGGGTAGGTCCAGGCAAAAGCGGTTTTCCACCGCTCTCTCGGTAAGGGGATAGCGAAGAAGAGCGAAAAGGCGATGAGCAGCATGAGGAGCGCTACTCCGCTATAAAAGAAGACTGTGACCCTGCTCATATCTCCTGAAGGCTTGATGAGGTGCGTATGCACTGCGGTACCGAGAAAAAACATCACCAGGGTAACGGTTCCATAGATGCCGAGAGAAGAAGTCCAGGAGTTTATTTTCTTCCGGGAAGGATCAGAGCGTTCAAACGGTGCGGCTGCGAGGAGTGCGCCAAAAATCCAGGGGGTAAAAAATATCCAGAGGGCAGCAGAGGAAGCACGGTAATTTCCGCTCAGGTCAGGGACGGTAAAAAGGCCCTGCATCATGCTCGAGGGACTTTCTTCCAGGAGCGGGTTGACAATGAGGACACAACCGAGGGTGAGCAGGAGTGCTGCCATGAGAAAGGAACCGGCAAGAACACGGGCCGGAAGCAGGGAACCTGAGATTACCCTTTTTCCAGGCACAGACCCAGAACCTTTCTGCATCTGCTTCTTTGAGTGGCGGCGTGATTCTTTTTCCTGTTCCTGTGCGGGTGCCTCCGCCTGATGGGCCATTCCTTCACTGAACCGGTTTGAACCAGCTACGACCAGCACTCCAGCACAGACCCAGAAGAGGAGGCGCGGGGTGGTAACATCAATACCAAACTGGATCTCGATCATATGGGCAGTTATAGCTGTGATCAACGCAAGGATCAGGAGCTGCTCCTTCGACCATACAAGATGCCCTGTCTTTGCAGGGGAAAGGACTGCGGTGATGATGAGAAAGAGGCACATGCCGCAAAAGAACCCCAGGGGCAGACCTGCACCCGAGAACGTATAGGTGCCTTCAACGATTTTCGGCAAGAACACACCTGCAAGTGCGCCAGCACCGGTGCAAGAGAAAAAGAGGATGGCCCGTCTCCCCGTTCCCATGAATCCGAGCCACGTGAACCCGTAATAGAATATGCTCCCGAAGAGGAAGAGAGAGCACACCAGGCCGATCACGCCCGTATTGACCACGGTGTCAAAAATTTCATTATGGGAACGGTCCGGCGAGACACTCCGTGACTCATAGTGCGCCAGCTCAGGGGGATAGTAAGGCCCGTACACGAGCTGCATGGTCTCCGGCCCGTAGCCAATAAGCGTCCTCACGGGATCAGCCTTCAGGAGCTTGAGCGTCCCCTCCCAGATAAGCACCCGCACCTTGCCGCTTCCGGACCCGGTTTCAGCAAGCTGGCCGAGCCTGCCGATATACGGCAGTTCGCGAAGGGGCGAGAGCGAAGTATTCGGGAGGTTAATGAGGATCAGGAACGTTACACCAAGGAGCGTATGGAATATCCAGGCAAGCCAGAGCCAGCGGGAGCCGCGTTTTCGTACGATGCATGCTGCGTAGGCGGGCAAAACACCGAGAGGGATGCTCAAAAGGCAAAACAAGAATGCATTCAGAACTTCCCCGGTTTTCAGGCGATTTCTCTCGGCGGTGCTGTTCCGGAGTGCAACCAGTCCAATGAAAATAAAAATGTACATCCCACCCAACAACCCAACCCAGGGACCGCGGCTCTGGGTGAATATAATGCAGATCAACTGGGCAAGAAGGGTAACGGCATAACATACCGTCAGCAGGATGGGGAAAACTCTTTTATCAGATGCTCTCAGGTATTCAGAAAAGGAATCTATCAGCCTCGCCACGGTAACGGGGACAACCATGATCAGATAGGCGCACAGGAAAATGGGATTCCCCATGGTGCCGGTAACCCGGGTGAATACATCCCCGCCCCAGGGGATGGGATCGAGATGAAAGTGCTGGAGGATGCCGTAGAGAGAAACCGGGAGGCTGGCGAGAATGACGGCGCTGCAGAGCCGGTCTACCTGCTCCCTGCTCCTTACCGTAACAATGATGAGAAAAAAAACAGCGGTATACGAGAGCATCGTGTAGGTGCCCTGCAGACGCTGGTAGGAACCCAACAGGCTTATCCGGGGCATGACCGACAGGAGCGTGCTCAGGATATATGAAGCGGTAAACAGGAGAGCAGGCAGGATCAGAGGTGTCTCTCCGATCCGTTTCCATACACCTGAGAGAGGTTTTTCCCTCTGTCCCTTGATACCGGGGACACGGTTCCTGCCACTGTCTTCGATGATGGAGATAATCCATGCCCCGACCATCACGAGGACGATGGAGCGGAGGAGCGCAACCTTGTCAGCTTCAAAAACGCGGTCTGAGTGAAAATTGAAGAAGATGGGAACGACAACGAGGAGGGCCAGCCAGCCAGCCTCAATAACCGTGGCACAGAAAACGCTCAGCCTGGTTTGCATCAATCCATGCAACTCTCAATCACATCACGTAGTATCTCTTCCAGGGAAAGTCCCGGCTCCCAGCCGGTATAGGTGCGTATTTTCGAGATATCAGGCACGCGCTGCCGCATGTCTTCGAAACCGGCAGCATAAGCCTGGTCATATGATACGTACTCAATCCGGCCCGGGTCGCCGCCGGTTACGTTCAGAACTTTCCGTGCCATATCAAGGATGGTGATCTCATCAGTCGAACCCACGTTGAACACTTCCCCGACTGCCCCCGGGCATTCAGCCAGGGAAATCAGTGCCTTAACGGCATCACGGACGTGGAGGAAACACCGGGACTGCCCACCGTCCCCATACACCTTGAGTTTCTCCCCCCTCAGTGCCTGCTGGACGAAACGGGGAACGACCATCCCGTATTGTCCGGTCTGCCGCGGGCCTACCGTATTAAAGAGACGCACAATCACCACAGGGAGACCTTTTTCCCGGTAGTAGGCAAGGGCAAGGAACTCATCAACCATCTTTGAGGCGGCATAGGACCACCGGCTCCGGGAGGTCGGGCCCAGAACCACATCGTCATCTTCCCGGAAAGGAATGCTGTTGCCTTTACCGTACACCTCAGAGGAGGAGGCAATGAGCACCTTCGCCCGGTAGCGGAGTGCCGCCTTCAGGACAGCCTCGGTACCCATCACATTGGTCTCGATGGTACGAACCGGGTTCTCAACGATCAGCTTCACCCCCACTGCTGCCGCCAGGTGAAAGATCACATCGCATTCGCTGGCCAGGCGGTCGAGTACCACTTCATTGGTAATGCTGTCAATGGCAAAGCGGAACGTCGGCTGGTCACCTGAAGCCGGCCAGCGCCTGACAATGCCCTCGATGTTTTTAAACCGTCCGGTGGAAAGGTCATCGATCACCGTGACCTGATGCCCCTGGCTGAGCAGGGCTTCTGCCAGGTGGGAACCGATAAAACCTGCACCGCCGGTGATAAGAACTCTCATAAGTGTTCCCTATGGTTAAAAATCATCTGTCGTATAAAAAAATGGTTCGAGGATCATGGGTCGTAGGGTCAAGGGTCGTAGGGTCGAGGATCAAGTCTATTTTTGCTCCTTGACCCTTCCTCCTTCGCCCCTGCATTTACGCCCCTTCGCTACTTCGACCCTTCTTTAATTATTTCTTCGTACAGCTTTGTTATCCGATCTACCATGGTTTGTAAAGAAAATTCTTGGAGGGCACGCTCCCGGGCACAACTGCCCATCTCCTGGCGTAGCTTATCGTCCCGCAGAA
Organism: Pseudomonadota bacterium; assembly: GCA_026388815.1. GTDB lineage: Bacteria > Desulfobacterota > WTBG01 > JAPLJA01 > JAPLJA01 > JAPLJA01. The sequence goes on along the minus strand of JAPLJA010000113.1, from coordinate 13,470 downwards.
CGGTCAGGATGGCATCGGCGAGGGCTTGCGGGTCTCCCGGAGGTACGACGAAGCCCGTCTTTCCGTGAAGGTTGCTAAAGGACGTACCCGTCTTGAGTTCCGTGCTGATCACCGGTTTGCCGCATGCCATTGCCTCAATCTGCACAGCCCCCCATGATTCACTCCTGTGAACCGATGGCAGCACAAATACGTCACAGGCATGATAGAGGGCGAGCAGTTTTTCATCACTCACCCGGCCCAGAAAAAATATTTTATTATCCAGCCCCAGACGGCGAGCCAGGCTCTGCCATTCTTTTCCCTGCGGCCCCTGCCCTACGATGAGGAGTTTGGCCTGGATCTGTGACATGGCTTCGATGAGGAAGGAAAGCCCCTTGTAATAGCGCAATACTCCCACAAAGAGGATTAACGGGGCAGCATGGGACTTCCTTATCTCCCCGGCGTGACTCAGGATAGATGGAGTAGTTGCAAAGCGCCCCAGATCGGTGCCGTGCGGTATCGCCCGGCACTTGTACGACAGACAGGACAGGAAGGGGGAACTCTGAATATAGCTGGGACTCGAGACGGTAATGACATCAGCGCGAGCGAGGACGCGCCTGAGGAAGGGCTTATAGAGGTGGAGGAGATACTTCTGCCGCACGATATCGCTGTGATAGGTAATCACCATGTTATGGGAGTGCCCGGCAAGCAGATAGGCAAGCTCCCCCAGAGGATAGGGAAAGTGCAGGTGTGCGATATCAGGGTTCTGATGACTGAGAAGGAAAGGCAGGGAAATGCTGAGCGGTGTGGATGCAACGGTCATCAGCCTTCCTGCCTTGATAACCTGAACGCCGTTTCTTTCTTCTCTTTCCGTCCTCAGCGAGGGACTGGTGACCAGGACGGTTACCCTGTATCCCCGTTTGACCTGTTCTTCAGCCAGCATCCTGATATGGTTTTCAATGCCGCCGAGCACAGGATAGTAGTCTTTATAGATGTGGAGAACCTTCATGGCAAACGCTCATACCTCTGCACGAGCATCCTGTACCGGTACGTCGGACGATGGAGGAAAAATTCCTTCACCTTTCGATAGATTGGATCCTGCTCGGCATAACCATTTTCTGAAATTAAGCAGTAGTTCCCCTTAAGCCAGTTCTTGATTTTCTGCGGTACGAGTCTCCGGCTACCGTCACGTCCGATTGTTACCAGCCATACGTTTCTGACCTGATGAGTTGTGATATAGGCAGTAATGGTGTCTGCATGTAATGCTTCAAAATAGGGTGTTTTTCTGCCTGTCTGTAGATAGTAGTAGCTGAAGCCGCTGTCTTCTTCGCCAATGACTACATCATGGGGTCCTGCCTGGTATGCAATCTGCCGGGCAACCTGCCGTGCCGAAGCAGTGTATATCGGATTAATAAACTGCTGATTAGTGTAATAATTGAACAGGGAGAAGGCCCAGGTAATCCCGATGAGCAGAGCCAGACCAATACGCCAGGAAAGGCGGGGCAAAGCCACCCAGCCTGCACCAAGTGCAAGTGAAAAATATGGCATAATGAACAGGGCGCGGACAGGAATATTTAAAAAGGGCGTACCGGTAGAAATGAAGTTGGTAACCAGCGATGCGAACAGGACGGGCAGGAGAATGAGTAAGAGCATCAGCCTCGACCATACTATGGTATGGCAGGAAAACCACCAGATAATAAGTCCGAGAACCACACCGGCAGATGGGACCGCAGTGGGAAACCAGGGGAAAATCGTTTCGCCGATACTGAAAGCATACCATGGATACACGAGGGAAAGTGCTAACCCGCTTAAAGAGCCGGCAAAGTCTGCCCTGTGCCCGCCTGCCCGAATCATCTGGTCACCAAGAATGACCGGCAGCCATACTGCACATGCCACGATCACGATGAGCATACTCAGCAGCCACTTGATTCCCTGGGATCGAGTCGCCTGCCGATCCATGATGAAAAATAATCCGTGAGCAAGTATCAAGGCCGCACCCAGGTAAAATGTATAGATCAGCAGCGCACACACACTGCCATAAACAATCCAGCCCAGCCATCTTTTGCGCTCCAGCGCATTGACAAACGTAAGGGTTGCAAGTACCCCGAAGGCCAGTGTCATTGAATAGTACCGCGCCATTCGGGAGAATTCTACGAATAAAGGCGAACATGCCAGAGCCATCACCCCTATCTGAGCAGCATTACGGCCAACAGTCCTGACGCCCAGTCTCCAGGTACACCAGAGTCCCACCAGTGCGAAAAACACGGAAGGCAGGCGCAGGGCACCCTCGCTTGTACCTGCAATTTCAGCCCACCCCTTGATGGCTAAGAAGTAGAGCGGTGGATGCAAGTCTGCAGCTACTGTCGCAAGGATCTGCCCGGGCGAACTATCAGCCATACGAATGGTGAACAGTTCGTCGCACCAGAAGCTCTTCTCATCCAGTTGCCAGGTGAGCAGACAGAGTCCCATGATGAGAATAACCAAGAGCACTATCGAACGAGAATCATCTTTCACTGGTTAACACTCCTGTATAGACCTTTAGGGTCTCCTGTGCTGTCCGCTTCCATGAAAACTGCGCACTCTGTCTCAATCCTTTCTCACGCATCTGGCCTCTCAGCCCATCATCAGTCAGAACCTGCGATATTGCAGTAGCCAGCGTGGCCACGTCCTGGGGATCCACGAGGAGAGCTGCATCCCCTGCCACTTCAGGCAGGCTGGAAACGCTGGAACAGAGAACCGGCACGCCGCAGGCCATCGCCTCAATCACCGGCAGGCCAAACCCTTCATAGAGCGATGGAAAAACGAACAACTGTGCGCCGCTGTAGAGTGCAGGCAGATCAAAGTCCTCTACCGGCCCAATGAATAAAACTTTGTCTTTCAGCCCTGACTCTTCAGATAGCTTTTTCGCCTCAGGATAGCGCTCATCCCAGTGACCGGCAATCACCAGCTTGATTGGGGATTGGGGATTGGGGACTGGGGACTGGGGAATTTGGCAAATCCCTAACCCCGAACCCCTAATCCCGAAACTTACAATTTTCCACGCCTCAATGAGGCGCTGGAGGTTCTTGTGTGGCTTGTTGCTGCCTACATAGAGAACATACTTCTCGGGAAGAGCATACTTTCTCAGCACGGCGGCAATCCGGTCAGGCAATTGGGGCTGAAAACAGGTATCGGCAGCTTCCGGTATCACTGCAATCCGCTGGGGGTCAACGGAGAAGTAACGGATCAGGTCTGCTTTCGTAGCGTGAGAAACGGCTATAACCTTCCTTGCTGCTTTGAGCGCCAGGATGTGAGCCAGGCGAAAGATCAGACGTTGTCCTGAAGTAAAATACTGCGGATAGACGAGAGGGATCAGGTCGTGGCAGGTGAGCACCGTGGGAACCCAGGAAAAATACGGCATCAGGTAATATGGACTGTGGTAGAGCGTTGCTCCTGCCTTACGCAATTTCTTAGGTACGATCCACTGCTGGAGAATTGAGAAAGGAGATACGGGGCAGGCTATGCGCGGCAGCTCAGGCAGGGTCAGATGCGTACTGGAGACTGAAGTATCATCCAGCAGAGATATGCTCAGGTCAGGTGAAACCTGTGCAAGAGCGGATGCCAGGCTGACAATATAGCGCCCGATGCCGGGGAAGTGATCTGTTGCGGTGCGGACATCAATGACGAGATGCATACGAATACCCGGTCAGGAATCGATAAGGGACAAGGCAAACTCGAACTAAGAATCGTGCTAATGGTCCGTAATGTTTGGTATAAAAGTAGTCCAGGCTTTGGTAGTAGGCAAGGCGTGCTGCCATGCTTGGACTGAAACTTTTTCCTCCGATGTGTATGATAGATACGTGCGGGTTATGGTAGATTTTCCATCCGCATTCGCGCATTCGCAGACACCAATCATTGTCTTCAAAGTACATGAAGATGTTCTCATCTAATAAGCCAATCCGGCCAATAATGTCACGCCTGACCAGCAGGCATGCCCCGGACACCCAGTCCACTTCTTGTACCTGGTCTCTGTCCCAATTGTGGAGTGAGCGATGCCAAAGCAATCGGTTCAGCCCACGCCAAAAGAGGTAGCGGAGCGTTGGATCTTCGCCAAAGGCAAATGCCTGCGCCTTCCCATCCGGCCCGATCAGGCGCGGACCGCATGCACCGGCCTCCGGGTGTTGTTCCATGAATAGAATGAGATTTTCTAATGCACCTAACAGAAAACGGGTGTCGCTGTTCAGAAGAAGGACATAACGACCTGCGCTGACAACGATGCCCTGATTGCTCGCTCGCGAGAATCCCGCGTTACTGGTGTTGCGGATTAAGCGCACACCGGGAAATTCACGCTGCACCATATCTGCACTGTCGTCTGATGAAGCGTTATCTACCACAACAATTTCCATGAGTACCCTTGTTGATGAGGCGTGAAGCGAAACAAGGCACTCCCTTAACAGTTTTACGGTATTCCGCCCTCGGCTGGAAGATCAGCGTGAGGGTAAAAAAAGTAAGGACAGCATAGCATCCCTTGACAGCTACCCGGGTTGCCAGAGGGAGCGCGTCCAGACCGGCGACGCTCCTGAGTGCGAAATATCCAAGCAGAGTAAGAATGCTCACCAGAGCCGGTATCCCGAATTCTTTCCCCAGGTTAACAGATATCTGACGCGCCACGGTGCGGTAGATGAGCACCATTCCCACGGCAAAAGCCAGCCCCACTGCGACGCAGGTGCCAACCGCACCCCAGACCAGGGTAAAGGGGAGCCCGGTACATGCCAGCACCAGGACCTGGATCGAGACGAACGTCAGTGTGTGCTTAGGTTTACCCGTAGCAATAAAGAAGGTGCCGGCATTGTCCCACAGGGGCCTGACCACTGCATAGACGACCAGGATCCTCAGGAAGAGCGCACTGGGCAGCCAGCGCTCGCCGTAGAGCAAGGTAATGAGATCAGGAGCGGTAATAAAGATCGCCAGGACCAGAGGAAGGGCGAGGGTTGTGATGAGCCAGAGCACCATGGTTGCTGTCTTCTGGAGTCGCGCCGCATCGTCCTGTAACCGGCTGTAGGTGTAGAACACCGAGCGGGTAATCGCACCGATGAGGAGGTTGCTGGGCCACTGGGCTATCCGGTAGGCCCGGTCATAGAAGCCCAGTACCGCCAGGCTGACAAAGGTACCGATGAAAAAGTTATCAAGCTGGGTGAGCAGCATCCCGCCAAATAACCCCAGCCCTACGGTGATGCCAAAGCGTAAAAAACGGCGGGCCAGCTCCGGGCTGAAGCGCCAGCGAACCTGCCAGATGCGGGGGAGCCGTTTCCGGACAGCGAGCCATACGCATGCTGAAAAGAGTACGCAGTAGCTCAGGTTCTGCGCAACCAGGCTCCAGATACCGCCATTATGCAAAGCCAGATAGAAAGCAGGGATATAAGAAATGGGGAAGGTAATGCTTTGAATGAGGGTGGTCTGGGTGAACTGCAGCTCTTTTTCCAGCAAGTTGCCCCCGATCCACATCAGTCCTTCCGCAAAAGCAGCGATTGCCAGAATCACGCTCACCTGTGCCACGAGCGGTGGATATCCCAGATAGACGAGAACCGGCGCCGCCAGGAGAGTGAGCACCACGCCGCCCAGTGCTGCCAGGGATTCCATGAGGAAATACGTACCGAGCGATTGACCAGTTGTCTCCTGGTGCTGGGCAAAGGCAAACCCCAGGCCGAGCTTCGGCTGGAGCCTTAAGAGCTGGGTAAAAAACATCGCCAGGGCGAATCCGCCAAAGGCCTCCGTGGGGAGCAGCCTCGTGAGAAAAATGTTAGCTGCAAAACCGAACCCGAAGACCCAGCATGAACTGACGGTAATCCACAGCCCGCCGCGCACGGCACGAGTCGAAAGAGGGGGGATATTCTCCGGCATTAATCTTTCTGTTGCATTCTCAACTTTCCCTGGTGTATCCTCACCCACGAGGGCGTTTCCCTTCTATAAGAGGTACTCTGGGGTACCTTTACCTGCTACAATATCTGTTCACATCCATGCCGTCAATATGGGATAATACCATACCGGGCTGGCAGAGAGGGGACACAAAAGTATCGTAGGAACGACCAAACGTTTTTTGGAGGTGGATAAACGATGGCAACCATCGACGTCATGAAACGTGTATCAGATACCGTCTGGGAACTGCCTGTCTCCTACAAGCAGGGGATGCGGGTTCCGGCCCGGATCTACGGGACTGAAAAGCTGATCCGGGAGATGGACGAGACTGTCTATGACCAGATAACAAACGTGGCAACCCTCCCCGGTATCACCGAGTATGCCTTCTGCATGCCGGACGGCCATTCCGGTTACGGGTTCCCCATCGGGGGCGTTGCCGCAATGGATGCAGAGGAAGGGGTCATCTCTCCCGGAGGAATCGGCTTCGACATCAACTGCGGGATGCGCCTGGTTACAACCAACCTTACCTACGCTGAGGTGAAACCGCACCTCACGGAACTGGTGGACAAGTTCTCCGCGAGGGTTCCTGCCGGTGTGGGAAGTACCGGCTTTCTCAAGATCTCAAGGAACGAGTTCAGGAAGGTGGTTGAGCAGGGAGCCCGGTGGTGCGTAAAAAACGGCTATGGGTGGGAGGAAGACCTGGAACTTACCGAAGAAAACGGCTGCATCGAGGGGGCTGATTCCTCGAAGATCAGCGAGAAGGCTATTGACCGCGGCCACAACCAGATCGGAACGCTTGGCTCCGGCAACCACTACTTGGAGATCCAGGTTGCCCGCCGTGAAAACATCATCGATCCGGAGTCCGCCCGGCGTTTCGGGATTACCATACCGGATCAGATCGTGGTGATGGTTCATTGCGGCAGCAGGGGGTTTGGACATCAGGTGGCAACCGACTACCTCCAGCTTTTCCTCAAGGTCATGGAGAGCAAGTACGGCATCAAGATGCTGGATCGGGAGCTCGCCTGTGCCCCTTTCAATTCCCCTGAGGGAAGGGACTACTTTGCGGCCATGAAATGTGCTATCAATATGTCGTTTGCCAACCGGCAGGTCATCCTTCACCGGATCCGTGAGGTCTTCTCCAACGTATTTGGCCGCTCAGCGGAAGACCTGGGTATGCACATGGTGTACGACGTCGCCCACAACACCGCCATGCTTGAACGTCACCTGGCGGGTGGCAAGGAAAAAAAGGTGCTCGTGCACCGGAAAGGGGCTACCCGTGCCTTCGGTCCCGGCATGAAGGGCGTGCCGGAACGCTACCGCGACGTGGGGCAGCCGGTTATCATCGGCGGCAGCATGGAGACAGGCTCGTACCTGCTCGCAGGGACTGTTAGCGGCAGCCAGACCTTCTTCAGCACCGCCCACGGGAGCGGCAGGAGCATGAGCCGTACGAAGGCACGCAAACTGTGGCGGGGAGAAAAACTGCAGCACGACATGCACGACCGCGGAATTCTTGTCCGGTGCGCTTCATGGGCTGGGCTGGCCGAAGAGGCTGGAGGCGCCTATAAAAATATTGATGATGTCATCGAGGCTACCGAAAAGGCAGGAATCAGCAAGCGCGTGGTACGATTCATGCCGATCGGTATTTTAAAAGGATAAAAGGGACCATCGGCAATCGTTCCAGGTCAGTGAAAGATACAGAAGGAGGGATAACATGCCCTACACATTCATAGAGGGCATCACCCTCGCTGATATCGCCTTTGAGGCGTGGGGCGGGGACCTGGAGGAAACCTTCCGGTCAGCCGCTGATGCCACCATGAACGTCATGGTTGAAGAGCTCGACTCAATTCAGCCGAAGGAGAGCCGGGGAATCAGCATTGAGCATGATGCGCTCGACCTGCTCCTCTTCAATTTTCTTCAGGAGTTCATCTACTATAAGGATTCCGAGCAACTGCTGCTGCGCGTAAGCAAGCTCATTATTCAAAAAAATAACAGCCATTACACCCTGAAAACAACTGCCCTGGGCGAGAAGATCGATCCCAACCGCCACCGAATGAGGGTTGACGTCAAAGCTGTAACCCTGCACCGTTTCAGCCTGGAAGAAACTGATCGTGGATGGAAGGCATCAGTGATTCTGGATATATAAAAGATTTACAACAGACCATAGTGGTGAGTGCCTATTGGTTTGCCTGTTTCACGGTCCATAACCGACCACTTTCGATTGATAGGCGGAACTTTCGGCTGGTTCATTCCATTCTTGATGGTGGCCTCGATCCATTTTACTGTATTGGAATGTGATACAATACCCTTGGTGCTGACGACCACCTGGACACCGTTGAGGATACGTTTCACTTCTTCCTGGAGCATCCCTTCTCCAAGGGAATATACGACGACGATTACCCTGCTGTTAATGGCGAGGCGGGAGGCTGTCTCCCTCAGATCTTCATATGCCTGATCACGGATCAAGTCGGCAGAGTCATTCCGGAGCGTCATGCAGACAATCTCCCTGAAGTTGAGGGATTTCCTGATCTCCCGACCTATGCGCTTGAGCTGCCTCACCCACATGACGTTTTCCACCTCCTCCACCGGCCCGTGACCGAGGAGTATGAGCGATTCGCCGGCTGGATCCTTCGATAACTCCTGCGCATGTTGCCTGAGGATGTCAGTCACGAGGGGGTGATCGTCCATGCAGGGTGAAATGGCAAATCTCTTGATAGTGCTCTGTATCGGTTTGCCCGCTATTTGTGTGTAGATGCCAAGGTCCTTCCTAAAGCCGGTTAAGTAGTAGAGCTCTTCATGATGACTACTGTAAGAACATGGAGCGAGGTGGATGACTAACACTTCATTAACCCCTTTTGCTTCAAGTCTCTTCACCGCCTTTTCCAGAGTTCTCTCCTTTTCATAATCGAGAAAGGCAGTCTCCACGGGGTACGGAGACTTGACGGATTCCACAAGTCTTATAACCCTCTCATTCCACATGGGCATCATGGGCATGGGTACACCGTGAGCAATTACTACGACCCCCATCTGTCCATTTTCTTCGGCAGAGGTAATGGCTTGGCAGAAGTTCATGAGGGAAAATAGTGAGACGAAAAGAAGACCTATCAGGTGGAGTGTTTTCATCTTTGCCATTTCGCGTCCTTTCAATCCGTTAGGTGAATCTCGGAAATCTATCCTTTAATGGGGAAATGCTGACTCCCGGAGACAAGGCCTGCACCTACCAGAAAACTGACGACCGACAGGCCAAAACCGACAATGGAAAGAGTGGCTGATATCTCCCCACGCCATCTCCACGTATATCTGCCGTGGAGTATGATTGCATACACGATCCAGGTGAGCAGTGACCAGGTCTGCACCGGGTCCCACTCCCAATACCTGCCCCAGACGATCTTCGAATGGAACATACCGGTAACAAGCATGATGCTGAACATGATAAAGCCGATGGCGATCATCTTGTAACTGATTTCATCGAGAAGGTGGCTGGGGACGAATACCTTCTTCAGGCTATTTGAAGTCGTAATGATGCGGACACTGTTCAGGAGGAAAAGGATGCTCGCAGCCCATGATATGGTGAAGGCCCCGTATCCAACAAAACAGGATGTGAGGTGGTAAGTCATGTATTTTCCCTGGAGCACTTCCGGCATGGGCTGGATGCGGCTATTAATACCTGAATTCAGAGTGGCGTAGATCATCATGACGGATACACAGGGGAGGACGAAGGCACTGAAGGCTTTCGTTTTGATGGTGAACTCTATTACGAGGTACATGAGCACAATCATCCCGGCAGAGAAGGTGAGGCACTCGTAGGGTCCCCGGATGGGGAGGTGGCCTATTCCTGCCTGGTAGGACTCAATCCACCTGAGAATGAAGGCTGCCACGTGGGCAGCACAGGCAATGCAGGTGACCCCGGTGGCTATCTGGCCGATCTGTTTCTTTCGAAAGAGGACGTACAGGAGATATAAAACGGTACTTGCCAGGTATATATAGGTCAAGACGTCGTAGATGATGATGTTTTTCATGTGGTTCTTTCCTTCACTTCATGAAGAATGGCTTCAATCGTTTTCCTGATCGATTGCGGGTCTTTCGTGGTGCTTCCGCCTAATTTTACCACATACTCATCAGTCTGTTCTTCTACTATTGCCCACAATCGGCGGTGAGAAAAGAAAAACATGATGCTGAAGCCTGCGATCATGCTTAAAAAGCTGTACCAGACAATCCCCTTGCCAGGGTCATAGATGACCTTCAGGTTCGTCATCTCGTTGAAGGTATATCCGAAGAGACTGAACTGATACCCCGAAAGAGCCGGATTAAAAAACCTGACCGGAGAAAGGGATATCCAGAGCCGATCGGGAGAATTCAGGCTTAAGAGCTGGAGAGAATTGGGCCGAAAGGCAGCCGCTCGGATGGAAATGTTGTTCCCCGGCAACTGGAAGATTTCTCCATTCTTTACCTCGTAGAGCTGTTTATCACCCTGGGGCGTGATGACCTGTATCCGCGCAAGCTGGATCCGGTTCACAAAGCGGTTCTGGTAGATGTCAATCGTTTCATAGTTCAGGGGAGTCCCGTAATCAACCATCTGGGTCTTCACCTTTTTGCCATCCTCGACGATGCTGAGGGTGCTCTGGTGTTTCAAAACCGTATTCGTCCCTTCATAGTAAATGGTGGAGAAATCCTCACACCTGAGGGCAAAATCAAACTTTTTCTCATGCCTATTGTTGTCTAAAACTGCCAGGGGGTCAATCACCTGGCCTTCTGCCATATCGATGTAATAGGTAAACCCCCGCAGGGAGATAATGACTCCGATCACCAGCGTAAGGATGGTGAGGTGTGCAAGGTAGAAGGCCAGAGGGGTGTACCTTCCCCGCACGGCAATTAGAGCATGGATGCCTGAACCCCCTCTGATGAGCTTTGGTTTCTTGAAATGGCGGGTGAGGGCATCGGTCAGGATTCTTACTACGTTGTCAACGTCTCTACCGCCTATGACCTCAGAGACCATCCAGAAAGTAGCACCATCTTCTTGAACCGTGATCCACCGGGAGCCCTTAAAAACCGCCTGTAGTTTGGGTGTGGCAAGCTGTAGCCCGATGAGCAGTGAGATGGCAGACAGGATAATGATTGTCAGAGTTATTGATGCGATTTGATTGAAGATTGTTGTAAAGACTCTTTTCATGTAACAAGAGTATAGGGTTTTTATAAAAAGAAGGCAACAGCCGTTACTCAGCTGCTGCCTTCTCTCTGGCTGGTTACTCTATCTGCTTTTATTTCATTTCAGCACTGCTGTTCACATGCCGGCTGACCGCACCCTCCACAGCCGGGTGTCGGGTCACACACATCACCAATCCCGTCATGATCCGCATCGAGCTGCTGGCTATTGCAGATGGTCGGGCAGTTGTCACAGAGGTCGCCGACTCCATCACCATCATTATCAGCCTGATTTGAGTTAGCAACCGTTGGGCAGTTGTCACATGCATTCCCTTTCCCATCGCCATCCGTGTCTTCCTGTCCCGGATTAGGGACTGTGGGACAGTTGTCCGAAGAATCGGATATTCCATCACCATCCGTGTCATTTGGCGTGCATCCCTGCTCGCATGCAGGCTGACCACCACCGCCACAGCCCGGTGTTGGATCGCACACGTCGCCGATCCCGTCATTGTCCGCATCAAGCTGCTGGATATTGCAGGTATTCGGGCAGTTGTCGCAGGCATCGCCGAAACCATCGCCATCGGTGTCTTCCTGACCAGGGTTCGATACCGTAGGACAGTTGTCAGAATAATCCGGGACTCCGTCATTGTCCGTATCAGTATAAGGCTGGTTATGATAGGTAACCTCGATTGAGTTAGGATTTGTATCAATGGTGGTATCTACGAATAGGAGTGCATTTCCGTCTATTGTTTTAAGCTCGTATGAATGGCTTACACCATGTACTGTAACGCTATCGATCGACCATGTAGCATCCACACTAATTTGCAAGGTAACTGTGTCCTCTGGTCCAAATGCTGTCTCAAAGCTTCTAAACTGAGACGACTGAAGAGGTAGACGAGAAAATGAAAACACAATTTGATTTGAGTTTTGCTGGTAATTATTCAAAATGAACCGATCACGTTGTAAGATGTATTTGACAACGGTACCGATAGGAGCTACCCATATATCCCTTTTGGCAGCATAGTTTATAGCTCCATCGTCATTGCAGGAAGTATGAAAAACTAAATTAGCCCATTTCCCCTGCTGCTCAGCCATATCCACAACAGTTGTGAGGTCCGATGGTGGAAAAGGCGTGTGCTCATGTGAATTGAAGCTCTTCAGGTTTAGAAAATCCGATGGAGTCATATCTTCCAATTGATTGAAATTATAGCCTCGGGCGCTTAAGAAGTACTCAGATGCGATCGCAGAGTAGTTGGTATTGATTGATCCACATGGCCATGCAAGCGTTATAACATCTTCGCATGGTTCCGATGTATTATTGCAGATGCCTTGTCTGTTGGGTTCAATCTCCTGCTGTCGAAATGTGTCAGCGTCTAAATTATCAATACAAAGATGGTCAACAAGGTGGGAACCCAGTTCCATGCCCGCATTATTATAGTAGTTGGCATAAAAAGAAGGGGGCAAAGTACCATTTGTCAAGTAGGTGCCTTCAAACCCGTTTTCCACCAATTGGTCAAAGCATGATGAACATCCGTCGTCGACCGAGACACTAAGTGCCCCTTTGTGGCCATCTTTCCATGGGGATACCTTAACTGGGACATCAGGGTTTACCACCAAAGTTACATTTAAAGTTTGAGGGCTATTGACTGCGAGTGGAGCATTCACTGTTACCGTTCCAGAATAAACTCCCGCGGCAAGTCCACTGGTGTTTACCAACACAGTAAGAATTCCTGGAGTTGTTCCACTGACTGGGGTAACCGATAACCATGATGAATCGTCACTTTGATACCACCAGTTCAGCGTATAGTCCCCTTCGGCAAAGATCTGTACAGTTTGTGACGGAGGATTAGTCATCCCTTGTACTGCATTAAAAACTAAGTCCTTCGGAAATAGCCTAAATGTACTATCCGGAGGTGGGTTGTTGGCAAGCTCAGCCACCTCTGCCCACGCTATATCAGCATTGGGGAACCCGCTTGGCGAAGCCCCGCAAAAGATTGCTAAGCGTGGATTGTTGAGGGACTGAGTCACGTTCCCAAGAGAAATCCAAACCGATCCATCGAGAGAATAAGCGGTAATCATCTCAGTAAGTGGATCACGATCAATACGGAGGTGAAGATTGCTGACTGCCGTCTCTCCAATTTTTTTCACAAAGCTCGGTGCACCATTGACTTCCTTCGCGAATGTCACCCTATTCATGCCATCGTAAATCCGGGTCAACAGGATGTAGTTATTGTCATCCTGATAGGCCACCAAACCAGCCTGCTGGGAGTACTGCGTAGGATTAAAGGATAACTTCAACCGTATGCCTGTCCAGTTAGAAGGAAGGTCTCGAAACAACGTATTTCGTGAGTTGTTCGCACCCGCCCATAGGTCACCGGTATCAACAGGGATGCGGAGGACGCCAGGGTGTGCAATCTGGTCATAAGAGACCACCGCACCTGTAATCTGTTCAGTATTTCG